>CAZBCV010000020.1:0-24657 GCA_964490495.1 uncultured Aureispira sp.
AATTAAGTAGCTTTTCTACTACCATTTGTCCCACCTTCTGACCTTGAATTATTCCATTTTCAATAGCTGGTCTAAAATGAATCCCACCATATAGTCTTGAAATAGATGCTTCCTCCGCAGCATGACTAAATGATTTGAAATTACGAATAGGCAATCCAAATTCTACCTCTGTATCATCATCAAATTCAAAATCTTCACCAAAAATTTCTGTTAAGATAATCGATGCAGCCGTAGAAGCGACACTATGCCCACTCGTGTATTCAGGAAAAGGTGGAGTTTGTAAAATAGGACGCCATTCAGAGTCAATATATTCATTAATGACACTTTCTGGTCTTATTAAGTTTGATCTATATTTTTCGTCCCAACATGAAATAAAAGCATCAAATAATCCAATTGAAACTAATGCATATGCCAATGATGTTTTTTTCATATCAACTTTTGCTTTTTTTGCAGCTAATGCAGTAATATTAATCCAGTGTCCTCCAGGAGATATTTTTTTCAATCCAAGCATCACATGGCCTGTAACTTGCAAAGCGAAGGGGTTGCAATCCCAAAAATTTGCAATTTCTATTTGTTCCTCATTCAACAATTTTGAAATTTCATAGACTTCATTCACTTCTTTGAAAAATTTTGAGTTTTGATCAACAATATTAAACATTGTAGGAGGTTCTGGTTTAAAAATATCTGCTGACATTAAAAGCATAGGCCTGATGACATTCCAAGAAGGTTCAATAGCCTCTTTGAATCCTGGGGGTGTTGGCATCCACCTTCCTAACTCATTTGTTACTGTAAATTTAGGATAAGACCTCGTTTGCAAATACTTATCACCTTTTGACCATTCAATAATTTGATGGCTTATATCATAAGCTAATTTTTCAGAGTCAGTCACAATTTTGCCTGATAAACCAGCCTTTTTTAATTCATTTCTTAAATTATCAATTGATATAGTTATACTGTCCTCAGAAAATATAAAATGCCTTGCAGTATATAAACTTGCGAAAAGTGCGGCAACTTTTTTATCAGAATTCTCGTAAACATTTTTAACAACTATTGGCTTGAGATGTTGAATTTTACTCCCTAAAGAAATGTAACTCGTATCTCCAAATCTAACTGTTTCGTACCCAGCAATGGATGTGTAAGCATAAATTCTCGCAGCAACTGGTGGAGAAAATATGTCATGGACTATAATATCAGTCACTCTTTTTATAACTTTGTGATATTCGTTTGTATAATAATCTTCTGATAAGTTCTTTGACTGATTGTCATTACAACCAAAGTAAAAAAAAATTGTGAAAAATAAAAATATCTTTAAAGTATTCATAAAGTAACATTATTAAGGTGCAAAGGTACGAAAATGAAATATAATATATAGTATTTTCTAGGTTTCGTGACTGCCTCAATTTTTTAATTTTATTCTCCAACTAATTATAACAATTGAGATTTTTGAAAATCAATTATTTATATACGGTCATAATTAGACTAAACCCATTTGAAACTAAAAAAATCTACACTCTCCTACTTCAACTTCACCCCTTTCCCCAAAAAAGCCGTAAAGCTTTCTAGATAAAAATCAACATTTTCTTTGAGGACGATGTCTAATGGCAAATATTGTGTGGGTATTATACTTTTGTTGAGTATGAAGTGATTGACAAAATTCATAATGGTCATAAAACCCTGTTGTATGGGGTTTTGATTGATGATGTAGTCTATTTTGTCGGATTTCAATAATGCAATATTCGGGTCTATGAGATCAAAACCCACTATGACATACTGGCTACACTCTTCTTGTGTCAATAAGTCTAAAATTTTATAAGATCTCGAATTTGTAAAAAAAATACCTTTAAGTTTAGGATGATTATTTTTTACATTGTTCCAAAATGCAAGGGTTTTATCACCGTCATTAAAGTTTTCAAATTCGTAAAAAGTAATCTTACTATCAAAAAACTCTTTTTCTTTAAAGTAAGTTTTAATCCCTTCAAGTTTGTCGATATAGTGCTGAGTATTAGCCAATTTTAGTCCCATATGTATTACTATAATCTCCTCCTTTTTCTTTAGTCGCATGTGCAACAATCTTCCCGCCAAATAACCACTGTTATAAGAATTTTGACCTACATAACAAATTATATTTGAATGTTTTATCTCAGTATTGAAAGTGATAAAAGGTATGCCTAATATTTGAGCCTGTTCCGCATAATCTAAAGACTCTATTGTAAAAGTAGGTACTGTAATGATGGCATCAGGCCGCGTCTTTAATGCATTTTCCATTTGCATCGAAAAAGACACTTTTTCAAATAGATTAAAATCATAAAATTCTATTTTAAGTCCATAATGCAGCAAGAGCTCTAATGAGTTTTTGATACCCTCTCGCGGCTGACGCCAAAATATATCACTTTGAGGATCAGGAATTACAACGGCTATATTGTAGGTCCGATTGTTGGCCAAATTACTGGCCATTAAATTTTTTTCATAGCCCAAATCCGAAGCAATTTTTTTTATTTTCTTTTCTACTTCTTGTGCTACATTTCCACGCCCATTGATGACACGGTCCACAGTGCCACGCGAAACACCAGCAATTTGGGCTATATCAAGTATGGTTACTTTCCTCATCATCGGCAAAAGTAATAAATTCATTTCACTATCGAAGTTATTTTTTTAAATTAAAAAATCAAAGTTTAATTTTACTTGCTTCTGACTCTATAATTTTATTCGCAAAAAAATAAATTCCTAATTTCATTTAGAAATAATGTGTGCGTGCACAACATTTTTTATACCTTTGTAGTTTTATTAATTGTAAGATATAAAAAACATCCCTATGAATACGTTAACCCATGTAAGTTCTGGCCTAAAATACCAGTTGAAAAGCTTTGAGAAAATTCCTTTAAAATTTTGGGATTCTCCAGATGAGGGTGCTTTACACATAGCCAAATATATAGCTCTTTGTATAAGACAAAAGCAGCAAGAAAACGAAAATATAGTTCTAGGTCTTGCCACAGGTTCTTCTCCAATCAAAATCTACAATGAGCTGGTGCGCATGCATAGAGAAGAGGGACTCTCCTTTTCCAATGTCATCACTTTCAATTTGGATGAATATTTTCCTATTGCGCCTGAATCCAACCAATCTTATGTGAAATTCATGAATGAATACCTGTTCAATCACATCGATATAGACAGGCGAAACGTTCATATTCCTTCTGGCGACACTCCTATAGATTATATAGCAGCTTACTGTCAAGAATATGAAAAAAAAATAGATCTGGCTGGTGGTATTGATATACAAATATTAGGTATTGGCCGCACAGGTCATATTGGATTTAATGAACCTGGCTCATGGCTCACTTCAAAAACTCGCTTAGTTAAGCTGGACCACCTCACTAGAATGGATGCCGTCAAGGATTTTGGTAAGGAAGAAAATGTCCCCTACAGAGCGGTGACCATGGGTATAGACACGATAATGAAAGCCAAACAAATTTTCATAATGGCATGGGGATCTCACAAAGCCGAAATTGTCAAACAAGCCATTGAAGGTGACATTACCGAAATGATACCCGCTACTTTTCTTCAAAAACACTCCAATGTCAAATTTTATTTAGATGCCGCCGCTTCTTCTGAATTGACCAAAATTAAAACACCCTGGTTGGCGGGTATTTGCCAATGGGATGACAAACTTATTGCCAAAGCCGTCATTTGGCTTTCGCTCAATTTGAAAAAACCTCTACTCAAACTTACAGATGAAGATTATATCAACAATGGACTTTCAGAATTGATAGCTGAATATACTTCAGCCTATGCACTCAATATAAAGATTTTCAATAAGCTTCAACATACTATTACGGGCTGGCCCGGAGGCAAACCCAACGCTGACGACACCAATAGGCCCGAAAGAGCACAACCCGCCAAAAAACGTGTCATCATTTTCAGCCCACATCCTGATGATGATGTGATTTCTATGGGCGGCACATTTCAAAGATTAGTAGAGCAAGGTCACGAAGTACATGTAGCTTACCAAGTGTCGGGAAATATAGCTGTACACGACACGGACGCATGGCGCTATGCAGAATTCATGGCTGAATATGCACAGGCCATGGGCTTAGATAATCCTGAACTCCTAAAACTTGTACAAAAAATATCAAAATTTATCAATAAAAAAGAAACTAATGACGCCGATATCAAAGAACTTAGAGTATTAAAAGGCATTATTCGCCGTCAAGAAGCCCGTAGCGGTGCAATGTATTGTGGTCTTTCCGATAAAAACATCCACTTTTTAGATATGCCCTTTTATGAAACTGGAGGTATAAGAAAAAATACTCTTTCGGATACTGATTATGGCCTCATCGTCAATTTAATGAACGATATCAAACCTCACCAAGTTTACGCAGCAGGAGATTTGGCCGACCCTCATGGTACACATAGAGTATGCCTCGATGCCATCCTTGAAGCATTTCAAAGAACCAAAAATGAAAAATGGTGGAAAGATTGTTATCTTTGGCTTTATAGAGGTGCATGGCACGAATGGCCCATAGATGAAATTGAGATGGCCGTGCCTATCAGCCCAGACGAACTTATTCGCAAACGCAAAGCCATTTTTATGCATCAATCCCAAAAAGATCACCCTGTTTTTCCTGGTGATGATACACGAGAATTTTGGCAAAGAGCAGAAGACAGAAACAAGGCCACCGCTGACGCCTACAATACTTTAGGTCTGGCAGAGTATGAGGCCATGGAAGCTTTTGTAAGATGGAAGTTTTAGTTCTATAAAATATGCTCATAGTCATGGTTAAACTCAAATTATTCAAAATTTAAAGACAATGATTGACCTTACAAAGTACCCCTTTATCGTTTTATGTGCATTTCTGACATTGACCTGTTGTCATATGAATCCTACTTCTACACCTCACATGGATTTGGGCATCATTCCAGCACCCAATAATATATACTCAACAAATAAACTGAGTAATATCAATGAACTTAAGTTATTTATTCCCAACTCTTTTGAGTCCAACTACTTTGAAGCCCTTTTTGAAGGCATCCAAGGGGTATCAAAGACGGAAGAAAAATGGACCAATGTGATTTTTAAAGAGTTCAAAGAGCTAGAAAAAGAAGGCTATAGATTGACCATTTCTAAAGATAAAATAACTATTGAAGCATCACATCCAACAGGTTTTCAGTACGGTTGGGTCAGTTTAGCACAAATGGTACAACACCATGGCTTTCCTTTACCAGAAGTTATCATTGAAGACAGCCCTAAATTTTCTTATCGGGGTATGCATTTGGATGTGTGCCGTCATTTTTTTAGTGTGGCCGAAGTCAAAAAATATCTAGATTTTATGGCTTATTACAAATATAATAATTTTCATTGGCATCTCACAGAAGATCAAGGATGGCGTATAGAAATCAAAAAATATCCAAAACTTCAGGAAGTGGCTGCTTATCGCAATGAGACATTGATGGGTCACTACAACGACCAACCTCATCAATTTGATGGCCAAAGATATGGTGGGTACTACACTCAAGACCAAATAAAAGAAATAGTTGCTTATGCTACTGCAAGAAATATCAATGTCATACCTGAAATAGAAATGCCGGGTCACGCACAGGCTGCTTTGGCTGCCTACCCAGAATTAGGATGCGAACCCACCAAAAAGTATGAAGTAGCCACTAAATGGGGTATCTTCGAAGATGTTTATTGCCCTACTGAAACCACCTTCAAGTTTTTGGAAGATGTAATAGACGAAGTCATTGAACTATTTCCAGGCCCATATATTCATATTGGAGGAGATGAGTGTCCTAAAGAAGCTTGGAAAAAAAGTACTTTTTGTCAAGAATTGATAAAAAAAGAAGGTCTCAAAGACGAGCATGGTCTCCAAAGTTATTTTATAAAAAGGATGGAAAAATACATCAATTCTAAGGGCAAGAAGATTATCGGTTGGGATGAAATTTTGGAAGGCGGACTAGCTCCAAACGCCACTGTTATGTCCTGGCGAGGTATAGAAGGTGGAATAGAAGCTGCCCGACAAGGCCATGACGTTATCATGACACCGGGTTCGCATTGTTATTTTGATCACTATCAGTCTGAGTCACCCAATGAACCGACTGCCATTGGCGGATATACTACAGTAGAGAAAGTTTATGGATGGGAACCCATACCAGACTCATTAGAGACCGACAAAAGAAAACATATTTTAGGTGGTCAAGCCAATGTATGGACGGAATATATTCCAAAATTTGCCCATGTTGAATATATGGCTTATGCTCGAGGGATGGCTATGGCAGAGGCACTTTGGACAAGAAAACGGGATTACAATAAATTCTTACCCAGATATATTCGTCATAATGACTCTTGGGCAAGCCAAGGCGTTAATATGGCTTTCCATGTTTATGACCTCAAACCTAAAATCTCAGCTGGCAATGGTCAACCTATTTCCATAACCTGGGAAGTATTGGACGGCGCTAAAGTTGAATATGCCTACAATGGCGAAAAACAGGAAGAAATAGACCCAAAAGCTCCATTTCTTATAAATAAATCAGGTAAGTACTCATTTGTCGCGGGCGATGAGAATAGAAAAGGTATGCCTTTAACATTAGATTTTGACTTACACAAAGCCACAAAAGCTTCTATAAAGTTAGAAAATCCTCCTTCCGCTCAATATTCAGGTAATGGTCCAGGCAGTATAATCAATGGTGTCATGGGCAGCAATACCCAATACGGAGGTTCAGAATGGTTAGGTTTTAGCGGTAAAGATTGTATAGCCACTCTTGATTTTGGCCAAAAAACTTCTATAAATGAAGTGACAATGAAATTTTTTAAGGGTGAAGGCCAATGGATATATCTTCCCACCAAAGTAGAAGTGTGGATATCAGATGACGGCATAAATTATCAGAAAATTGCAGAAAATTCAAACATTACCACAACAACAAAAGTAGCCCAAATAGTATTTAATAAAATGAATCTCAATACCCAATTCCTCAAATTTCATGCACATAACTTCGGCAAAATACCCGATGGCAATCAAGGTGGCGGCCATATGGCATGGCTTTTTGTGGATGAGATAGTGGTGAGGTAAAAAATAAAAAATATGAACAAGTTTAAAATAATTTATATTTACCCACTTGTATTTTTTACGTTGGGTTTATTGGCACAGGGTCAAATCCACGAAAGCCAAGCCTTCTACAGTCCTGCCCTCAAATCAGACAGTCAATATTCTATCTATTTGCCCCCAAATATGGATATAGACAAAAGAACATATCCTATCGTCTATCTATTGCACGGATTCTCAGGCAATGACACTGATTGGGTACGTTTCGGCGAGATAGGACACAAAGCCACTAAAGCCATAGAAGAAGGCAGAATACCACCTTGTATTATAGTGATGCCCGATGGCAAAAATTCATGGTATGTCAACTCACCTACATATGGTCAATACGAAGACATGCTCATTAAAGACCTTTTACCCCATATAGAAAAAAAATATGGGGCACCCCAAAAAAATGCCCGAGCTATCATTGGTCTTTCCATGGGAGGTAATGGCGCATTTTCTTTGTCCATGAAATATCCAGACCTTTTTGGAAGTTGTGCATCTCTTTCTGGCTCATTTTGGAGCGATGATTATTTTGAAGTACGTAAAAATGATGTAGCACGCCTTTTTCAGCCCGTCTATGGTGATAGCCCTATGAACACACCCCTTTGGAGGAATAATAACCCTTTTCATTTTCTAAAAGATGAAGATGTTAGTAAATACAACTCTGTTCGCATCCTTTTTGACTGTGGTGATGATGATTTTGTGACTCAAAGCCAATTGGAATTATCTAACCATCTCAGAGCCAAAGATATCAAACATGAACTGCGCATAAGAGATGGCCAACACAATTGGACCTATTGGCGTGAAACTATAGAGCATGCTTTGGAGTTTTGTGCTGTGGGATTTAGGAGGTAGAAAATTTGTAATATTAATAAAAAAAAGCCATGACCACCACCCTCTCCTACTGGGAAAAATCCCAAATAGAATCCGCGCCTGACTTTACTATCATTGGTGCGGGTATCGTTGGACTGAGTACCGCCATTTCTATCAAAGATAAACAGCCCAATGCCTCTGTTGTCGTTTTTGAAAGAGGTCGTTTGCCTTATGGCGCTAGTACTAAAAATGCAGGTTTTTCGTGTTTTGGTTCTGTAAGTGAACTGATAGAAGACATCTCCAACATGGGACTTGAACGTACATTAGATATAGTAGAAATGCGCCTCAAAGGATTGGAATTTCTTAAAAAAAGATGTGGGTTAAATAATATTGATTTCATGCCATCAGGGGGTGTGGAAATATTTAGGAAGGAAGACACCGCCCTAAAAACCGAATGCCTTGATCAACTCACTAATATCAACAAAGTATTGAAGGAACGCTTCCTTCTCAATGATTGTTTTAAGACCATAGAAAACGATGTTTTACCCCATTTCGACCCAGAAACTATTGTTAATTCTCATGAAGGTGTATTGCATCCTGTAAAAATGATGGAAACTTTAGTCAAAATAGCCATAGAAAAAGATGTAAAAATATACTATGGTTTCAACATCCAGTCCATAGATACTATTAATAATATTCTATGCACTGAAGAAAAACTTGAAATAAAATACAAACACCTTGTAGTGTGTACAAATGGATTGACTCGACAGCTTCTGCCTGACATAGAGGTTGTCTCCGCACGCAATCAAGTACTTATCACGCAACCTTTGCATCTCAATCTTCCATTTGCGGGCTACCATTTAGATAGAGGTTACATTTATTTTAGACGCGTAGGAGACAGACTACTTTTAGGTGGTGGTCGCAATATAGATCAGCAAACTGAAACCACTTCTGAATTTGGGACGACTCATAGAATTCAAAGCTATCTTATCAACATATTAGAACATATATGTCCTGATGCTTCACAAAGTATAGACATGTGGTGGAGTGGGATTTTGGGTATCGGACCAGATAAAAGACCTATAGTCTCTAACATAGGAAACAATATTACCGTTGGAGTGAGATTAGGAGGTATGGGTGTGGCTATAGGCTCGCACCTCGGCCATTTACTCAGCGAATTGGTTTTATCTAAGAATCTATGATGGATTTTTCCTTTTTTTAATACAACCTTTTTTATCTTTTCAACCAGCCAGTAATACTCATTCTAGGCCTATGTGTTTCTAGAACTTCGTGTTCGATTTCGTTACTTCTAAAAAAGACACTTTTGCCATTTGTGGGACTAATTTTTTGAAAATCTCCCTCAGGAAGAAAAATTTGTAACTCTCCACCATTACCTTCAACCCAGTCTTCATTCCAATATGTAATCATCGAAAATAATCTGTGATCATCATTTCTAAATCTGTCTAAATGCCTTTTATAAAAATTTCCTTCTTCATACAAGGCATAGTGGAACTCATATTGAGTAATTCCAGTAAAACATGTTTCATTGAGATAAGTCACAAAGGCATCCATCAAAGTAAAAAATTCATTTTCTGCCGTATTTGTGCTGCTTTTGTCTAACCAGTAGATTTTGTCGTTTCTAATAGCTGAATTTTTGAGAATCACTAATTCATTACCTGTTCCAGCAGTTTTCATATTATCCTGGTGAAACAAATTTAAAAGATTTGCTCTGAGCTGCGATGCGAGTAGCTTGTCTAAAAAATTTTCTGAAACTCCTACTTTATCAGCTATAAATGACTCTATAAAAGATTCGAAAATTTGTTGCACTATAAATATTTTAGATTATATATGAAACATCATCATATTGTGCACAAAGTAGTCAATAATTGTAATGCAGTGTATATTTTTTAGCTATTTACATTTTCAACATTTGTTTTTATTTTTGTTATTTGTCTTAAATGAAGTCTTGTCATATCATATTTATGTCTGTCAAAAATCTACTCACAAATGCAACTTTAGGTTGAAAAAATTAAATTTGACAATTTATTACTCCGAAGAAAGAGGAAATAAAAATATCACCACGTCACTATTTTGGAAATGTCTAATTCTCTACTTACTTTTGTGCTTCTTTTCATTAAATACATAAAATGAACATATTAATTCTAGGTAATGGTGGGCGAGAATGCGCTGTAGCATGGAAAATAAAACAAAGCAGTCTTTGTTCAAAGTTGTATATAGCGCCAGGCAATCCAGGCACAGCTCAATATGGACAAAATATTGATATAGCGATAAGTGATTTTGAAGCCATTCAAAGGTTTTGTCTTGAAAGTGATATTGGCATGGTGTTTGTCGGACCTGAAGCCCCTCTTGTTGAAGGTATTAAAGATGCATTTATCCAACCTCCATTAAATAAGATTCATGTGATAGGCCCTTCTGCATATGCTGCACAATTGGAAGGTAGTAAGGCTTTTGCCAAAAAATTTATGCAAAAATACAATGTACCCACAGCCCAATATTTAGAGGTATCGCTGTCGAATATTTTTGATGGGCTTGCCTTTTTAGAAAAAATGAATTCTCCTTATGTGCTCAAAGCAGATGGGTTGGCCGCAGGAAAAGGCGTACTCATTTTACAAGATATTGAAGAAGCTAAAAGTGAACTTCAAAATATGCTCAATGGCAAATTTGGGCAAGCATCGGCTACCGTGGTCATTGAAGAGTTTTTAGAGGGTATTGAATTTTCTGTTTTTGCCCTTACAGATGGACATGACTACATACTATTGCCCGAAGCCAAAGACTATAAGCGGATTGGAGAAGGAGACACAGGTCTAAATACTGGTGGTATGGGTGCCGTCTCGCCAGTACCTTTTGTGGACAAAGAACTTTGGGATAAAGTAATTACTCGTATCGTCGAGCCTACTATCAATGGTATAGAAAAAGAAAAAATGGATTATATTGGTTTTGTGTTTTTTGGCTTAATCAATGTAAAAGGTGAACCTTACGTGATAGAATATAACTGTAGATTGGGAGACCCGGAAACTGAAGCCATTTTACCCAGAATAGAAAGCGATTTCCTCAATACGCTGATAGATGCAGCGACAGGCCAAATTACATCAGCTTCTCTGGCTTTTAGTGAAAAATCAGCAGCAACCATAGTGATGGTTTCTGAAGGATATCCAGGCGAATATCCTAAAGGGCGTCCAATGTTTAATGTTAAAAACGATACAAATGACAGTATCATCTTCCACTCTGGAACGGCGCTGATAAATGGTCAATTAGTGACTTCAGGAGGAAGAGTGTTGGCCATCACAAGCTTGTGCCCCAACCCTAAAGACGCTGTTCAAAAATCATTAGATATTGCACATGAAATCAGTTTTGAAGGTAAGTATTATAGAAAAGATATAGGATTTGACCTGTGAAAGAACACAAAACATACTACCCGAAAGAACTCATTGATATATGGGATTGTCCACACAATATCATAGATAATAATTGGTCTATTTCAGCATTGTGTATTGATACACGACATATTCCCTTACCTCAAAATACTCTGTTTTTTGCCTTGAAAGGCACCCATTCACATGGTAATGAACACATAAAAGATGCGCTCCAAAAAGGCGTTAAAAATATTATCACAGATGATGTTTCCTTTATAAAATTTGGGAATGCCAATTTTTATATTGTGGAGGATTCATTAGCAGCACTTCAAAAACTGGCCAAATACCATAGATGCCTTTTTAATGATATTCCCATAATAGGTATAACGGGTAGCAATGGAAAAACCATAGTAAAAGAATGGCTTTCACAACTACTATCAGACCAAACCCACACCAAAAGTCCTAAAAGCTATAATTCGCAAATTGGCGTGGCTTTATCGATTTGGGAACTTGTGGAAGAAGATACATGTGGGATTTTTGAAGCGGGTATATCCCAAAAAGGTGAGATGCAAAACTTAGCTTCGATGATTTCTCCCAACATTGGGGTATTTACGGCTCTCAGTGATGCGCATGACTCTGGATTTAAGTCCACTCAAGAAAAAATAGAGGAAAAAATCCTATTATTTCAAAATACAGAAATTATCATTGTTGAAGAAGACAATAAAGAAGTCTCCTCTTTTATCAAAAGTACATATCCTCACAAAAGACTTCTAACATGGGGTTTTAGTGCTGAAGCTACATGGATTCACATTAAAAATATTAATAAATCCGAGACTTTCACTACACTTGAAATCAGTCACGATAACAAAGACTATAATTTTGAAGTACCCTTTAGTGATGATGCTTCTATTCATAATGTTTTTACTTGTGTGGCAGCGCTATTAGCCATCGATATTCCTTTTGAGTCAATAAGTACAAAATTAAAAGACCTTAAAAACCTACCCATGCGGATGGAAATGAAAAATGGTCAAAATGGATGCTTACTGATTAATGATACTTATAATGCGGATTTATATTCATTCAAAATTGCTTTAGACTTCCTATCGCAACAGGCAGGTGTGAGAGACAAAGTAGTCATACTTTCCGACTTTCAGCAAATAGGTATTGAAACGGAAATCTTTGCTCAAAAAATATCTTATTTACTTGAATTACATGGCGTTTCAACACTCTTGGGTGTAGGGAGTAGTATGTCCATCATCGAAAAATATATCAGCCCATTTATATTATTCCACAAAGAAAATACGACCGAAGATTTATTGAAGTATTTAGACCACTGGAATTATGACAAAAAAGTTATTCTGATAAAAGGCGCTAGAAAATATAATCTAGAATGGGTTTTCGAAAAACTTTCTGACCAATCTCATTCTACTCAACTTGAAACAGACCTCAAAGCAGTAGAAAACAATCTAAAACTTTTTAAAACCTATCTCAATAGTAACACGGGTATCATCGCAGTGATCAAAGCCTCTGCTTATGGCACAGGAAGTGAAGAATTAGCCTGGCTTTTAGAAAATAAAAAAGTAGCTTATCTAGCTGTAGCTTTTGCTGACGAAGCTGTTAAACTCCGTGATGCAGGAATTTCTTTACCTATAATGATTCTTAACCCAGACATTAACAGTCTTTCCACTATCATAGAAAACAACTTAGAACCTGAAGTATATAGTTTGGACCAACTATCCAAAATAATATCTCACCTCAAACTTTACAATCAACTTTTAGACATTCATCTGAAAATAGACACAGGTATGCATCGGTTGGGTTTTGACCTTTCTGAATTGGAAGAATTGAGTGCAATGTTGAAAGCAAATGTTCAATATGTCAAAATCAAAACAATTTTTAGTCATTTGACGAGTTCTGAAAACCCTGAGCATGATGATTGGACCCATCAACAAGTCAATGAGTTCCTCAATGCCTATGAATATTTAACAAAAGCATTGGGCTACCCCATTCACAAACATATTCTTAATTCAGCTGGAATTATAAGATTTCCACAATATCATTGGGATTTTGTGCGGTTAGGTCTTGGACTCTATGGCATCAGCAGTTACACTCCTCTGGATGGACTAGAGCGCGTCCATTCTCTAACGTCTTATATCATACAAATAAAAGCTGTAAAAGCCAAAGAAACTATAGGATACAATAAAAAAGGACAACCACAAAATGATACCCATATAGCTGTAATCAACATTGGCTATGCAGATGGTCTCATGCGCAGCGCAAGTTTAGGTCGTTTTTCTGTATCCATTCAAGGTCGAGAATATCCTATCATTGGGCAAATATGTATGGATCTTACGATGGTTGACATAGGTCATGATATAGATAAAATAAAAATAGGTGACCCGGTAACAATATTTAGCAAAGAAAAACCCATAGAGCAATTGGCAGATGCATGCCAAACAATACCTTATGAAATATTAAGTAGAATCTCTGATAGAGTCAAAAGAGTTTATACAAGAAAGTAATGTAGAACATAATAAAAAAAACACTTATAATCTAACCCTTAAAAAAATGAACAATCAGAAATTTAGAAAGAAATAGTAGAGGTTGTTTCTAAAGAAGAAATGCGTTATTCAATGGGCAGTTTCTATAAGTTTACCAAATAGCAAGTCTTACTGATTGATGGCCAATCATTTTGATTATTGGCCTGACTTGTTCCATTTTTCCACATCTGACTAGACTTTAAAGTCCTGATTAAAACTCCAAAAACCAATTCATGCTTTTTTGTGTTTTTATAACCAATTCATGACAAACTCTTTTATGGCCAAAAACATCAACAACATCCATGATAAATAAGTACGAGAGTCCTTCTCTGATCCACAGCGTGCTGCGGCGTCAATGGAGACTATTCTTCCAAAAGAATTGAAAGATCAACTCAATCTCACAACCTTAAAAGTACTCAAAGAATCTTATGTAGATACAGATTTGAGTGAATATTTTTCCGATTTGGTATTTGAAGTGGCGCTGAATGCGAAAGGTCAAAAACATTTGGACATCGTTCTATTATTTGAACACAAAAGTGCTCCTGACAAAAATGTCCTGATTCAGGTGGGCTACTATCTTTTTGCCCATTATCAAAAGTGCGTGGTCAATAAACTTCCTTTCAAGCCTGTCATTCCCATCATTTATTATCAAGGTAAAAAGAAATGGGCAGTACCGAGTATCGCAGATATTTTTAAATCCTATCCCATAGACATCAAAGAATACCTTCCAATTATAAATCATGTGTTTGTAGCCTTGCAAAGTCTATCTAATGAGACACTGTTGGAGATGAAAAACACGATGATGGCAGTGGCTATGATAGCCCAAAAGTGGCGACACGACCCGGTGAAATTAGTAGAAGACATCATCAAGATATTTTCCTTATTTCAAAACGAACTCGAAGATAGAAACTTTTTGCAGCAAACATTTGTTTATATGTTGTCTGCTTCAGAGGTACAGCCCGAAGATGTCAAAAAAATAATTGAATCCGTTCCACAACCCATAAAAGAAGATGTTATGACAACTTATGCTAAAATACAGCAACAAGAAAGACAAATCGACATCCAGAAAAAAACAAAATAAATGTTTCTCTAAAATCATATGATAATTATATTTCCATTCCATTGATATCAAATATCCCTCACTTGAGTGAAGTGAAAAGGCAGAGATATAAAAAGAAAATGGAAAAACACGGTCTATTGTCCGAGGATGAGGGAAAATGCAGTTCAAAGGCATCAGCACAAATGATGACTAACCCATCAGCTATGCCTCAGAAAAAAAATTGATAAAAACATTCTTTATATTTTTTAATCAATAATTTCTATTGTTCAATCATTTTTACAGGAAAAAAGTCAAACTCATCCAACACTTTCCCACTTTAATCTAAAATAAAACCCCTTTTCATTTACCTTTACCTAATTTTGTTCTCTAATTCTTACATTATGAATCACGGGGATTGGAAAGCTTTGTTTTATGCGGTGACAAACAATGATATTAATCAAGTTAAATACTATCTCAAGATGGGTATAGACATGAACTATCAACATCCAGAGTTTATGACAAATCCGTTTTTTGAAAGTATAAGATTGGGGCGTCTTGAAATGGTGGATTTGCTTCTTAAAAATGGTGCAAATTTGGATACTTCAGAAATTGAATCAGGAAAAAATCCACTACAAATGGCACAAAATTCTGGTAATAAAAATATTATTAAAATACTAACTCAATATAATATGAATAACAATAGACAAACATTAGAAGTTCTTCCAGAAATGAAAGCCGCAATATGTACAAGATTTGGCCCACCAGATGTAATAACCCTTAAAACGGTATCCTCACCACAAGCAAAACATGGTCAAGTGTTAGTGAAAATCATGGCTTCAACACTCAATTCTGGAGATGTGAGAGTGCGAGGATTGGTGGCAGACGGCTGGATGAAAATCATGATGCGTTTGTTGGTGGGTTGGTCACAACCTCGTAAAGCCATTTTAGGAGTTACTTTTTCGGGCATAGTCGTGGATACTGGCCCTGGAGTGAAACGCTTCAAAATTGGAGATAGGGTTTATGGCCTCACAGGGTTTAACTTTGGATGCCATGCAGAATACACCGCCTTATCAGAAAAGGGTATGATAGCACCTATGCCTAAAAACATTAACTTTCAAGATGCAGCAGCTCTTCTATTCGGAGGTCAAACAGCCATTTTTTTTCTTTTAAAATCCAAAATAGATAACCTCAAAAATCCAAAAGTACTCATATTGGGCGGATCAGGATCTGTAGGGACATCTGCTATTCAAATAGCCAAATATTTTGGTGCAGAGGTGACAACGGTGTGTAGTTCATCTAATGTGGATCTTTGTACCTCTTTAGGCGCGGACCATGTTGTTGCTTATGACATAAATGACTTCACTAAAACATTAGAAAAATATGACATCGTTTTAGATGCGGTAGCCAAATATTCAAAAAAACAATGCCAACACTTACTCTATCCAAAGGGAGTTTTCAAAACCGTCGGCGGCATGGAATATGCCTCTGAAAACATCCAACAATTGGAACTTTTGTCCAAGATATATAATGATGGAAAACTCTCCGCCGTCATTGATAAAGTTTATAAATTGGACCAAATAGTTGAAGCCCATCAATACGTCGATACAGGTAAAAAAAAGGGGAATGTTATCATTGAAGTAACAAATAACCTGCCCGAATTAGAATTATTTTAAACAAAACAATATCAATATCAGTTAAAT
Organism: uncultured Aureispira sp.; assembly: GCA_964490495.1. Lineage (GTDB taxonomy): Bacteria > Bacteroidota > Bacteroidia > Chitinophagales > Saprospiraceae > OLB9. Next base: position 16,543 of record CAZBCV010000020.1, read on the forward strand.
AGTACAAACTTTTCTATTGGACAAGATATTGATTATAGAAGATGATGCTACACTTAGCAGAAATATAAAAGAAGCCATGACTTCTGAAGGCTTTCAATGTGATGTTGCTTTCGATGGAAATATTGCGGATAGATTTCTTCAAAAAGAATCATACAAGTGTGTTATTATGGATGTGAATCTTCCTGCCAAAAATGGATATCAAATATGTAAGGATTTTCGGACCATAAACACTTCCACGCCAGTTTTGATGCTGACTGCCTTCGACGAATTAGACGATAAAGTGAAAGGATTTGAATGTGGCGCTGATGACTATCTCACTAAACCTTTTTTTATGCGAGAACTTCTTCTACGCGTCCAATCTTTAATAAAAAGAAGCGAGAACCATTCTCAATCTACAACACAACAAAAAACAATAATTTTGGGAGATATTGTTATAGATACTTTGAAGAAGACCGTCACAAGACAAGGTAGTGAAATCGTGCTTACACCCCGAGAATATCAAATACTCAAACGTCTATGTACCACACCTTCTGAAATAGTATCTAAAGAGGCTCTTATCAAAGAATTATGGGGAACATCCTTCAGTACCAATACCAATACAATAGAAGTTTATATTAATTTCCTAAGAAACAAAATTGACAAGCCCTTTGGAATGAATAGCATCAAAACCAGAGTAGGATATGGGTATTATATTGAGGTTTAACTTAAGTATTTAAATTCTTAGTGAATAAAAAATACTCTTAAATATATTACATATGCTTTTAAGAAATAGAATACTCCTTTACTTTAGTAGTACAATTATTACCCTGATTGCTTTGACTTTTTTTGTCATCTTTTTACTTTTCGAAAGTTACAGAGAAGAAGAATTTCAACAGCAACAAAAAGAAAAAGTATTACTCACCATAAAGCTCCTTTCTGATTATAAAGAATTGGGCGAGGATTTGACAGTCATCATGGATAAACTGACTATACATGACTTTTATGATGAAAAGATGCTTATATTTGACCGAAACAAAACCCCTATTTATGCAAGTGTGGATGATCTAGAAATAATTAAGACCAAAGAACTTTTGAAAAAAATATCCCAAAAAGATGTATGGTTAGAAACCAAAGAAGGACAGTATGATGTCATAGGCATGTATCACCAAAGTGAAAAAGGCGAATTCTATGCTTTGAGCAAGGCTTATGATAAATTCGGATATTCTAAATTGACCTTCCTTACCAATATATTAATTATCTTGTTCTTCATTTTTACAGTGGCCGTTTTAAGTGTTTCGTTATGGTTAGCCAAATACCTCTCAAAACCTATCACCGATTTGGCGCTTTTAATGAAAAACTACACTATAGAAAATCAAAAACCTAACATGAACATCCATTCCAACACGTATGAAATTGAATATCTTAACACTACCTTTAACAATATGATAGATCGTGTAGAGAGTGCTTATTCATATCAAAAACATATAACAAGTCATATCTCACACGAACTCAAAACACCTGTCTCTATTTTAGTTTCGGAGCTTGAAAAAATTAGCCATAGTAAAGATATTCTAACTATAAAAAAAATGTTAGACGTTCAAATAGAAAAAACAAAATCTCTTGGAGACATAATCAATGCGCTTCTGCGCCTCTCAAAATTGGAATCTGGTCAGAATCTTCCTGAAGAAAACATAAGAATAGATGAAGTTATATCTGACATCATTAATGAAATAGGTCGTCAAAATGAGCATTTCTTTTTTGACATCCAATACATTACGACGGACATAGATGATAGGTTTCTTTGTATAAAAGGTAATGTCATGCTGATTAGACTTGCCTTTTACAATATTCTCAATAATAGTATCAACTACTCTGATAATAGTATGGCCTTCATCCTAATAGATGCCCAACCTCAGTATTTAGCCATCCACATCTCCAATTCAGGAGCTACATTAGACGCCGAAGAACAAAAACTCCTTTTTGAGTATTACTTTAGAGGAAAAAACAGCGAGGGAAAAACAGGTTTTGGTTTTGGCCTAGTACTGACCAAAAAAATATTTAATCTTTTTAATGGAACAATTCATTACACCCAACCAGAACCTAAAGTAAATCAGTTTACTGTAAAATTCGATAAAAAAAACTAGTTTATCTTATTACATTAACATTATTTAATATATATAATCAATTTTAATTTAATCTTTAAGGCTATTAAGGTTATTTTAAGGTCAATATGCTCACCTTTGTGTCTAATTTAAAAAATGATACAAATGCGACATATTATTCTGATGTTATTTTTGATTCCCATAATGCTTATAAGCCAAGATAAAGGACAAGTTTATCCTATCCACACAGTGCTTAACCATGAGAAAACCTATTTGCCTGAACCTATGTTTTTTGATTTAGTGAGGCCTTTGGGTGCCAAAAAAGGAGAATTTGAAGTCAATTCATTAGCTTATTTTCCAATAAAGAGACAATCTAGAAACATCTCATGGGCACCAGAACTTGAATTTACAGTCAGAGATGGTCTTGCTGTAGAATTTGAATTTCCGATGCATAACAATCATCTTGAAGCCTTTAAATTTGCCATTCAAGGTACTATAAATCAAGAATCAAAATCAAATTATGTCCACGGGTGGCAATGGATTTCTGAATATATCATTAATGAAAGAATCAAAGAATTTACTCTCATTTATCTCGGTGGGTTTCATTTAAATAATGATTTTTCTCTCTTTTTTATGTCAGGCCCTAGATATGTGCATCACTTTAAATCTAAAGAGGGAATTACTCCAAAGCCAGAATTTCAAGCGCTATTCAATATCAATTTTAATAAAAGAATTTCACCCCATACTACCATTGCTTTAGAACAAAATTATGGAAGACACTTCAATATAGGCCATGAATATAGAATCATTCCTCAGGTGCATTATAGAATGTCGCACAAATTTATGATGCAAGTAGGTTTAGGCTATGAATGGTACCTCAATAGCAGTCATCTAGCATTGGCTTCTAGATTTATTGTTGAATTATGATTTATTATTTCAGCCCTATTCCAGAATCTCAATACATTTTATGGATTTTGAAAAAAACATTCAAAATTAAACTAACATTCTTCCTTTGCAGTGGTGTAATGAAATGCACATTTACATCATATATGATGGAATCTCTAAAATTAATGAATCCAATAATCTAAACAAAATTTTAATTTAGGCGCCCAATATCACTCAAAGATAAACCCTAAATACATCTACAATGAACAATATCTAATATTTGAAGTTATTATTCTTATAATTATCAAAAAATTAAGTAAATAATGTTCAAATATTTAATCTTGGCGTTTGTTGGGTACTTCATTTATATAAACTATTTAGTTCCTAAATTAAATACATCCAAAAAAGAAAATAGCAACTCTCAAGAACAAAAAATGGACGGTGATTACGTGGACTACGAAGAAATAAAATAAAGCAAGACATGGAAATAAATCTTGAAAATTGGTTTCAAAAAAAGCTAGAAGAATCCGATCCTTATAAAAATTTTGAAATACTTGAGCAAACGGATGATTTCATAGTCATCAACAAAAAAAATGGACTTCCAGTTCAAGTCACAGATACTGACGCCGTTGATTTGGAAACTATCCTCAAAGAGCAATATGGCGACAATATTTTTGTCCTCAACCGTATTGATCAGCCGGTTTCAGGCATTGTGATATTTGGTAGAAGCAAGACTTTTACTAAAGCTTTTACAGACATGATGATAGAACGAAATGTATCCAAAACATATTTAGCCATAGTTTCAGGCGAGCCTTATAAAGAACCCACTGAACTCAAACATTTTACCAAAAAATATAAAAGTAGAGCTATCATAGCAGACGTACTTCAAGATGAATATTTCAAAGAAGCTCTATTAACTTACACTTGGCTTCAATCCTTTGACAATTATCATTTACTTCGTATTGACCTCAAAACAGGAAGATACCATCAAATTAGAGCTCAACTTTCCGCTGTAGGGCTTCCTGTAAAAGGTGACCTCAAATATGGCTCAAAAAGGCCCAACATGAATAGAAGTATAGGTCTTTTGTCCTACAAATATGAGTTTACACATCCCTTCACTCAAAAAAAATACAGTTACATTGCCGATTTGCCTGACAATGATGTCATATGGTCATTTGTAGATAAGACTTTACTGTAACCTATAATTGGGGCTTTCAATCCCGCGCTATTTTGCCCCATAAAATATAATTTTTTATTACCTTTGCGGTAAATATCATTTATGAACGACAATACATCTTCTCAGTTTACAGATCTAAAATCGGTCGGCGAATTTGGTCTCATAGAAAAACTGAGCAAAAATAATATTATTAAGCAATCTACCACACTCAAAGCCATAGGCGACGATGCTGCTATCATTGCCAACGAAGAAGAAGTCACAGTTGTTTCTACAGATATGCTTGTTGAAGGTATTCATTTTGACTTGATGTATTCACCACTCAAACATATAGGATACAAAGCCGTAGTTGTCAACTTATCAGACATATTTGCGATGAACGTACAACCCAAACAAATCACAGTTTCGATAGCCCTTTCAAGCAAATACTCACTTGAAGCCATAGAAGAATTGTATGATGGAATATATACCGCTTGCAAAATGTATAATGTAGATTTAGTAGGCGGAGACACCACGTCATCACCCAAAGGTATGATAATTAGTATAACTGCGATAGGTCAGGCTTCAAAGAACAAAATTGTCTATCGCAATGGTGCATCAAAAGGAGATCTCATTTGTGTCACAGGTGATTTGGGTGCGGCTTATCTTGGCCTCCAGATTCTCGAACGCGAAAAACAAATATACTTAGCACATCCTGGTGTTCAACCAGATTTAGCCCAAAGTCAATACCTCATAGAGCGTCAGCTAAAACCAGAAGCTCAAGCGGGAGCTATATCTTATTTTGAAAAGATGAACATATTACCCACATCCATGATTGATATTTCTGATGGTTTGGCCAGCGAAATTTTTCATTTGTGTTCCCAATCAAATACCGGTGCTATCATTGAGGAAGGGAAGGTACCCATGCATCCAGACACAGAACAAACAGCTATAAGTTTTCGACTAGACCCCATCACATGTGCCTTACATGGTGGCGAAGATTATGAATTACTATTCACTATCAAAGAAAGTGATTTAGAAAAAATACGGTATATGCCCGAAGTGTTTATAATTGGGGAAATGACAGATGCATCTGATGGAATCAAACTTCACACCACTGGAGGCAATATTCATGATATCACAGCTCAAGGTTGGAATCATTTTAATTCAAAAATTTAGGATACAAATTAATTAAATATTCAAATGCAAGAAGTAGGACACTCTTACCTTGACGAACTCAACGAAATACAAAGACAGGCCGCTTCTTGTATTTATGGTCCAGTCATGGTTATAGCTGGGCCAGGATCAGGTAAAACCCGTGTTTTGACATATAGAATTGCCCACATGATCAATTCAGGCATTCCTCCAGGCCAAATTTTAGCGCTGACATTTACCAATAAAGCAGCCAGGGAGATGAAAGAACGTATTGAGCGGGTAGTTGGTCCAAAGGCACATAAAGTTTGGGCGGGCACTTTTCACTCCATTTTTGCACGTATTTTACGCGTAGAAGCTTTTAGAATTGGTTATCCCAATGATTTTACCATATACGACACAGACGATACTAAAAGTGTACTCACTGAGATCATCAAACAAATGTCCCTTGACCCTAAAGTCTATGCTCCTGGCCTTGTGCGATCAAGAATATCCGCAGCAAAAAGCAATCTCATCACTCCAAAACTGTATGTAAACAATGACGATTTGATGGCTTATGACCGCATGAACAGGCGACCCTTGATTTATCAGATATATGAGAGATACGCTGCTCGATGTCAAAGAGCTGGAGCCATGGACTTCGACGACTTACTGCTCCAAATGTATCGATTACTCATGCAAAATCCCGATAATATTAGAGAAAAATACCAAAGACAATTTCGGTTTTTGATGGTCGATGAGTTTCAGGATACCAATTTTTTACAATACGAAATTATAAAACTTTTTTCGGTCTATCCTGGCAGCGACCAAAATATATGTGTAGTCGGGGATGATGCCCAGAGTATTTATTCGTTCCGAGGCGCTACCATTGAAAATATCCTTCAGTTCGAAAACGACTTTCCAGATTTGAATACTTTCAAACTTGAACAAAACTATCGCTCTACCATACACATTGTTGAAGCAGCCAATGAAGTCATCAACTATAACAGCAAACAAATACAGAAAAAAATATGGACAGACAGAAATGAAGGTTCAAAAATAAAAATAATTAAAACAATGACGGAAACCGAAGAAGGCCGTCGTGTTGCTGATACCATCATAGAACAAAAAAACAGACACAATCTGGCTAATAAAGATATTGCCATACTCTATAGAACAAATGCTCAGTCGAGAATATTTGAAGAAAGCCTGCGACGCTATAATATAACATATAGAGTTTATGGAGGTCTCTCGTTTTATTCCCGCAAGGAAATCAAAGATTTGTTGGCTTATCTCAGATTGATAGTCAATGACAAAGACGACGAAGCCCTCAAACGCATCATCAATTATCCAAGAAGAGGCATAGGCAATTCAACATTGGATCAAATTACACAATTGGCCAATGACAACGATATGAGTATGTGGGAGATAGTTTCCAATATCGAATTTGATGGTCGCTCTACTAAAAAATTAGCTGAATTTGTGCAGCTCATTAGAGCCTTTAAAGCCAGGGCAACCAAAGCCAACGCCTATGAAATAGCCGATTATGTGGCGCGCCAAAGTGGTATCATCGCGTTACTCAAAGAAGACAAAAGCCCAGAAGGTCAATCACGTTTAGAAAACATCATTTCCCTTCTTGATGGTATCCAAGAGTTTGTCAATGAAGATGTACTAGTAGAAGGTGAAGAAGGCAATGAAGATAGGAGTCTTTCTGCATTTTTACAACAAATATCACTGATGACCGATGCCGACCAAAAAGACGACAATCCCGACAACGTCACTCTGATGTCTGTTCACGCAGCAAAAGGTTTAGAGTTTAAATCTGTATTTGTTGTAGGTCTAGAAGAAAATCTTTTCCCTAGTTATATGGCCCTGAATGAAGGAAACAATGTGGACGAAGAAAGAAGATTGTTTTATGTAGCCATTACTCGTGCGGAAGAATATCTATGCCTCACCTATGCCAATAGTCGATACCAATATGGAAACGTCAGATACAATGACTCAAGTCGATTTTTAGAAGAAATTTCTCCTAAAAATATAGATTCCCTCATTTCCATTACTCAGACCCAAAAAGGTTTTGGTGAACCAAAAATTTTGCAAGGTATCCAACCCATAGGTCCTAGAAAAGCAATAATTTCTGTCAATCCTAATGATTTCAATCCCTCTGACCCCACCACCATAAAAGAGGGTATGGAAGTCATTCATCTAAAATTTGGTCAAGGAAAAGTATTGAACGTGGACAGTAAATTAGTAGCTACTATTTATTTTGATGGACTGAATGAAAGCCCTGAAAAACGTATCATGCTTAAATTCGCTAAATTACAAATTGTACAATAATTAGTATTGAATGATTAAATAAAACTTCTAATTCAATTCAAACAGAACGAAATATCATTTTATTTAGATGTTATCTCGTTTTTTTCTATATTACTTAGCCAATGATAAACCAATGAAGTTTAATTCTAAACAAAACACTTTTTGTATTTTTATCGTTGTATTATTCTAAAAAATATAAAATTGGGAATGGAAGACCATACTATTACGGTAACAGTCAAAGATAGAGAAGGTAACACACATATATTAGCAGCGCCCACAGACATGTCAATGAACATGATGGAGGTGTGTAAATCCTACGAACTGCCAGTCGAAGGTATTTGTGGAGGCATGGCCTTATGCGCTTCTTGTCATATGTACGTTCTCAGCGAACATACTTTGCCCAAAGCCACTGAAGACGAAGAGGATATGCTAGATCAAGCCTTTTTTGTAAAACCCAATTCGCGTTTGGGTTGTCAAATAAAAATTACAACTGACATTGATGGATTGGAAGTAGAGTTAGCTCCTGTGGGAGGTGAATGAGAAGTGGCA
>CAZBCV010000021.1:0-24623 GCA_964490495.1 uncultured Aureispira sp.
GCGAAAAACATGAAGAGCGTAAAGAAATCGTCGCAAACGATTTTAGCTCTGAACTATGGCCGCCGTGCCACAGCTTAGAATAAACTCTCTACGACGAGGCTTTTCAACGCAGAGATATTCAAAAATAGCCGTAAATTATTTAGTTCTTTATCTGGACAGAGCACTAGAAGAACTTGTCATCAATTCAAGACCATGTTAAAACTTTTGCGGTACAAAATCTATTGCATTCACAATGCTTGCTGAGTCACCCGTCGCACGGATAGCAAAAAGTTTTTTATTTTGTGCATATACTTCACTTCCTGCATCTGAGGTAAGATATGCGACCGCACCATAAATAGTATGTTGACTGTATTCTTCCATCCAAACCTTAGCTTTTTTGAGCTTTTGTAAAAATACTTTGACGTCATCTACTTTTAAAGTGGTTTTGACCTCAACGATAACAATTTCAACGCCATTGTGAGCAATTATGTCAAATTCATAATTATCCCCTTCATGTCTGCCCTTCCGTCTCATGGAAGTATCCGTTACTTTAATACCTCGCTCTTGAAGAATGTTCAAAAGATCACCAGCAACAAGGCTTTCCATAAGTTTGCCCCATTGACTCTCAAATAATTGAAAAGCCCTATTAATACGTCTATCTGTTTCTTTGAATTTCGTATCTGTTTCTTTGAATTTCGTGTCTGTTTCTTTAAACATCGCTTTTGTTTCTTTGAATATAGCCTCAGTCGCTTTAAAACGCAAATCCGTTTCCTTTTGAGCGATAGCTAATTCTTTGAGCATTTCTCTTAGTTCTAAAATATCTACTGACATAATCTAAAAATTTGGATAGTATTTTGATGTAAACGAAAATATGTAATGATGAGTTCCCAAATTTGAAAAAAGAAATTATATTATTTGAAAATGAAATTCCTAACAAAAAGCTGTCAACGCACAGTAAAAACGTCTTTGATAAACAATAATTGTCCAACAAAACGTACGATGAAATGATAAAAAGAATTGTTATCTCATTAATGTTACATCCCCTTTTACTTTTTGATAACATCTATCCCCAATTCCATATTCTGCACTAAAATAATAAACTTCAGCAGGTGCAGGAAACCCATTAATATTACCATCCCATGGTTGGTTTGAATTATACACTTCTTTTCCCCATCTGTTAATCACTTTCAAATTCAATATTTCTAATGACATTTCATTCATAGGTACGGACATTTGCACGGGCCTAAAAAGGTCATTAATATTATCACCATTGGGTGAAAATATATTGGGCATTTCTATAGATACATTTTCAATATTATACTCAAAACTTCTATTGAGACATGTATTATAATTCAGAATATTCAAAAAAAGGACACCATTGATCTCAGACTCAATCACGGGATTAGGACAATCGCTACAAGAAAGGATATCATTTCCGATAAGATTATTATTGAGATACCACACTAAACTATCCCCTTCAAAAATTTGAAATTCTAAAGGTGTATTTTTTACATTATTACATACCACCCAATCATCGGTTTGGTCTTCGATAGTAAAATCAGAATGACTAACATTTACTAACTTTGACAATTGACAGCCATTGTTGGCAGTAGCTCTTACTTCTAATATTGAGGATGAATTGGCTGAAAACAAAATTTGACCGGCAACGACTTGTGCAAAACCCAAAGGCGAAAAAGTATAAGTATAATTTGGATTGATGGGATAAGTCAAACGCTTGTCACTACATAATATGACTTCTGAAGGCACATCAAAACTGGGTCTTTCCAAAAAAATTAAATTTTGAGATAATGTGTCTATGCAACCCCATTGTTCATTATTTATGATAAGGGTAAGCGAATAAATACCGGGACTATTGACAGTGATCAATGGAGATGAATCGTTGCTTACTTCCAGCCCGTTCAGAAGCCATCTCAGTCTATCGGCACCTATTGAATTGCTTATGATAGTAAGAGTATCTTCACAAGTCGTATCACTTTCAAACAATGCCTGAAAAGCTGCAATTTCTATGGGCAAGGATAAAACAGTTTCGCATCCTGTTTCTTCGCTTTGCAAAACCAATGACGCAAATGTAGTACTTGAAGGAGGTAAAAAATCATAATTATAAGCCACTGGCGAAACGTTGGACCGGGTTTGGCCTTGTCCAAAATCCCAATAAAAAGAACTCACGTCTTGAGGATTGACAAGGGTGAATACAATATCATCACCAAGGCAAACAATTTCTTTATCAGCTACCATCAAACCATCAGGGCCGACCAAACTAATCTTTTTTGTATCCGTACTTACACAACCTAAATTCGAGGTAAGAGTAAGTTGAATATCAAAAGTACCTTTTCCAAATGTGACTACAGGATTTGAGCGTGCCGATTTTCTGTTGTTACCAAAATTCCATTCAAACTTTACGTTATCTAAAGGATGAGAATAGGATTCATCACTGGACAAAAATAAAGTTTTGGGGAAACAAAAGACACTATCTATGGCATTAATTTTAGCAATAGGATCGTCCACCACCTGAATATTAAAATCATAATTATTAAAACATTGAGTTGAATCTTCTACTATCCTCAGTTTGATGTTGTGTATCCCAACTGGCAAATTTATTAATGGTAAGACATTATCTGCCGCTACTGATTGATCATTAATTTGCCATGAGTAATTGAGGAAAGAGCCATAAATATTAAAATCTGAGGCTTCTACCACACCTAAGTTGGAAAGACACATGATTTCATCGTAGATAATATTGCTCTCAGGTCTGTATATTTGAAAAAACTTAATTTTTGAACTTTTACAACCCAAACTATCCGTGATAACTAATGAAACTCTTAGGCTATCTCCCTGTTGGCTATTTGCAAAAGTATAAGAAATAGATGTTTTATTTTCATTTGGAGCAAGATTCCACTGATAGTTTACAATGGGTAAATCCGAACTAGAATTATTAAAAAAAGTACCGGTTAATGGCTCACAAAATCTAATTTTATCAGAAGTGAAATCAGCGTCTAAAAAAACTACATTGATATCTTTGTAGGCAGTATCTCTACAACCATTAACGTCGCGCACTTCTAAAGATATTCTATGTATTCCAGAGGGCAATTTAGCTTCCACTTTATCCCTATCAGTAATTATATTAGGAATATCCAATGGTTTTGGGAAGCTCCACAAATAGCCCATCTTACAACCAGCTACTTCGTCTTCTGACAGTTCACTTGACATTGTGTAACTCACACCAGGACACCAGTCGTCAACGGTGGTAATGACGGCCTTAGGATCTCTCAACATAATAGTTACTCTAGCTGTGTCGGCTAGGCAGCCATGTGCTTCGTTTTCAGCTATAAGCAAAACCTCATAATCGCCTGCGCTAGGAAATTGATGATAAAATTCATTTTGCAGGTAGGTCATAGAGTCCACAATCCAATAATAGCTCAATGCATTTAAACTAGTGTTTTTGAAAAAAACTTTGTATTTTTCTTCACAGCTAATTTTATATTCTATTATTGCTTTCGCACCTCGATATATAAAACCAGGAGCTCCAAACTCATAAAATACACCAGCATTTTCTAAGGAAAAGCTAGATGGCAAAAATACATTTGGATCATCTAATGCCACAACAGTAATCATAGAGTCTTTTTCGCAATGTCCTAAAGTATGCCCTAAATTGACATGAATACCATCGACACCCTCAGGTATATTCTCGACTATAATACGAAAAGTATCTTTATAGCAAATTACATTAGTACCACCAGTGCCTGAACATGTAGGCGGTTCGTTATTAAATCTTAATGGGTCTTTGACTTCAATCCACGCGCCATAATGATCGTCTTTACACCCCTTTTCGTCTTCGATGGATAGATTGATATAGTATTCCCCCGCATTTTCATAAAGATGACGCGCTGTGCCTATATTTGACCTATTATATACAGATTGTGTACCATCGCCCCAGTCATAAGTCCACTTGACAATAGGACAATCGGTTTCTGACTTATCGTGGACCCAAAGCAGAAACGGAGTTTCTCCTTCGTGAGCCGAAAGCTCGAACTGCGCGTTGATAGGTTGCACAATATAATGACTGCGGAAAACACCCGTACAACCATTTTTATCCCTGATCCGCAGTGTGACATTGATAGAATCTCTTTCATGATAATAAAATGTATCTCTTTCGGGATATTCTATTTTGATGATTTTGATAGAATCTCCAATTTCACCATCCCAAACGTATCGGAGCGCATCTTTTGTATTGGCTTTCAAAATTAACTCCGTAGGAGGATTGCATATGATAGGAGGATCTAATGTAAATGATGCATCCGCTTGTTTGACTAATACGGAAAATGAAGTGTCTATCGAACATCCTGCGGGAGAAGTCACTCTTAACTTAATTTGCTTTAAACCTTCACTATTGTATTTAATATTTGTAGGTAAAATGAGAGATGATGATTGGATATTTGCGGTACTATCAAATTCCCAAAAATAAGTATTTTCAGGAATAAAATTTTGAAAACGCACAAAATTATCAAGGCAAAGTTCATCGCTTACTTTACCATCTATTGACGGAAAGTTGGATATAAGAAAGGACTCTTTGATATTGGACACACAATTTTTATTATTATCAACTCGTAGAGATACTGTATAGGTGCCTAATACATCATATTGAATAGGAGTAGGATTTTGTAAACTACTTGTGACGCCGTTTCCAAAATCCCATTGTATAGTATAATCAGAACCAAAATCACCTACATAAGAGAAATATGCTAGAATTGGCGGTTCGCAACTCTTGGACAATGAGTCCAATCTAAAGCCTACATCTTGTTTTTCTTTGATTTCTATATATTTATCAAACACTCTTGTATTGTTGCAGGCTTCAATATTAGTTTCTATAGTAAGGACTACATCAAATACTCCTATATCTTCGTAAGTATGTTGTGGATTGAGCTCAACAGAACCTACTCCATCGCCAAAATCCCATTGTAGAGAACGTATGTTTAGACCTGTTGGCAAAACGGTTTGATTTGTAAAACTAATTGTATTAGGTGCACAACCCACAGTGATATCCGCAATCATATCTGGCACTATTTCCGGAAAAACTGTTATAGTGGCAGTGGCCACCAAAGTATCAAAATTAGTCAACCTTACGGTATAAACTCCTGGCTCAATATAGATATGTTGTGGATTTATAATGTTTGAAGATGCTCCATCTCCAAAATCCCAAACAGGATTGAATAATCCACTAAATGGAGATTTGAATTTTACCGGCATAGGAACACATCCTAAAGTATCACTTGCTACTTGCGAGCTAACCGTATGAACAAATAACAGATTTAAAAACAAAAATAAAGTTAATATTTTTTTCATGATTACCACATTTTAAATTCAGATTCAAGAAAAGTTTTTGCCATTATTTCGTATTGACCACTCGTAAAAAAGCAATGTGCACAAAAATAATGTGTCATATAATTGCCTATTTCTGTTCGATAAAAATCATTGTTAGGGTCCTTACCCTTAAAATCGAATTCACAACCTTTTTGTAATCGAATACCTGGATCTGCTGGGGTATCGCACAATAGATCTCCCGCTACTTCACAATTGGAACCATTGACCAACTCTACACCAAATTTGGTTTCAAAAGTATGATAAAGACCAAAAGTATGGCCCAATTCATGCATCAAACCTATTCCACTTTGGGGTATAATCACAATAGCGCTGTCCTGTGTAGTGATTGATTTATGGTAAGAAAAAGAATTGATGGTTTCGGAAAATACTGAATTGACAATATATAAATTGATTCGACGATTTTTATGAAATCTTGATTTAATCAGGCCAACCTCCTCACCATCATTAATGTGTAAAAAAGAATAATCGTCTATATAATTGACCGCACAAAAATCAAAAGAAATACAAATGGGTTCAAAAGCCTTATTGGCCATATTAAGAATACTCTTGACTTCTTCTTCAGAAACTATAGGATGGCCTAAAGAATCCTTCACGATGTGTACGTAAGTGAAGAATGTTCGATTGACACAGGGTAAATTTCTGTCTTTGAAGTGAAGCGGATCTTGAGATTGCCCACTTATAAATGAAAATATTGTGAAACCAATAAATAAAATAAACTTGAAAATATGCATAGTTAATAATTTTAAGAGTTTTTGCAAAATGACCATTTAAACTAAATTTTTTTGAAGGTTATAGCCTTGGACAAGCTATTATGGGTTTTACTTTAGGTTTTTTATGATTTTTAAAAATATAATAGCCCCCCAATTCTATAGCGCCAGGATTTCGAAGCAAGTCGGAGGATAAACCAGTAAGTACATCAAATGAGAGCGAAAGCCTGTAGCTGTCAGTTTGATATCCTATGATAATTCCTACCGATTCTTGAAGTCTATGGGTAATACCGCCCAAAAATTTCCTTTGCTTTTCTATGTGGGGATTCCAGCCTGCTATAATTTGCAGATTTGTATTGTTTTGTTTTTCGGATATTGAGTAGAAAATAGCAGGCTCAATATTCAGATATTTGGACAGTTGCCAATCGTAAAGGATAAGAGCATTCCACCTTCTGCCAAATGAGGGATTATTGGCTGAACCCAATGCTTTAAATTCTGGATTGTTCAAATGTGTAGTGGCTGCACCCATTTTAAAAAGATGCTTTTTGTTTATCGTTGACTTAAAATATACTCCAGCTTGAAAAGAAATCAATAAGGGATTAAAACCATTTAAAATATTTAAGTCAGGATCGGTTTGCCCTAAAATTTGAAGTTCACTTCTATAATTTTGAGTATTGATACTAAGATTATATGCAGAAAACCCACCGCCTAAAGAAATGGTGCTCAATCCTTTTTTACCCATTGGAATATGATACCCTACATTAAGCTCGCCACCTGTGGTTCTCAAATTGAGAGTTCCTGATTGGTCAAATAAAATATTGGCTCCAATACCCACCCAATGAGAATTATTGAGTGGAGAAAAGACATTAACTTGCCCACCCAACATTCCTGTCTCGTAATTTCTTTCGTATTGAGTTCTTGCTGTTCCTTGAATTTTTATTTGTCCTAAAAAATCACCCGTCATGGCAGGATTAAAAAAATTACTTACATTTCTGTAATCCGTAAAATGGATGTCTTGGGCACTTAATTGTAGATTCAATAAGAAAGCACATACAATGATAATCGTTTTATTTTGTTTCATAATAATCAGGTTTACTGAAAATAATGGTAAAATTAGTAAAATATAATTATTACACTTGTATTTTACAAAAAAAAGTTATAAAGTGTGTTCTAAGCGACAGTTGGAAAGACATTCATTCTAAAATTCGTCCATCAAATTTTGATAATTGAGCCTTTCAAAAAGGAAGATAGCCCTATAATCTTCGTAGAAATAAATATTTCATGTTCTTATATAGGGGCGTCGAACTAAAATCTTATAAAATCGATGCATTTATTATCAGAGGACTAGATCTCTAAAAATGAGGATAATATCGTAGATACGAAGATGTCAAAGCTACGTTCATAATTATTAGTAATGACCGATAAAAAAGTTCATAATACTGCGAGATCTATTTAGGGACATATTAATTCACAAGAAAAACTATCATGATAATTGTAGTTAATAAAAAAGAATTGACGTAAGCTGTTTTACAAACTCCAAAACTTCAGTTATTATCTTATTTTTGGGGGGTAACCCATATATTGGTATCGAGATGATAAAGTATATTAATTAACCTTTAAATTAAAAGTTAAATTACAACATTGATATTCTGGCGCTGTTTCGGCTGCTTCAAATTTGTAAGAAGTAGAGCATTTAACAAATTGTTTAATTAACTTCCTATCCTTTATGCTAGAAAGATCCTCCAAATACTTTGAAAAAACAACTTCTCCTTTGTTATTAATACATAGTTGTGTAACAATGATTCCATTCTTGAACATGTTATCCGATGAAAGACATTTGATGTCTCTATAAAGAACCTTACGGTCGTTTCTTTCACTGCTCAAATCAAATACATTTAAAAAATTATTGGTATTTGCTGAGAGATTGAAAGGGTCATATTTTAAGTTTTCGTCGATTTGTGCATCAATAATGCTGTATTGTGAATTTCTATTTACTTTATTTTCTGACACATTAGACTTAAAACAGCTTGAAAATACAATTACAACAATGATAAAAAACAATATATACCTCATAAGTTTAAAATTTTATTTTGCCTTCTTCCAGATAGGGTCATCGTGATCATTAACAAATAATGTAAATACGGCCCCTAAAATCAAGAAAATTCCTGCTGTCACTATCGCCATGATGGCCTGGTTACCATAAACATTTTTGATAAGTGGGCCACTTAAAACACCATTGGTTATTTGAGGAATTGTGATAAAAAGATTAAATATTCCCATGTAAATCCCCATCTTATATGGAGGAATAGAGCCTGCCAACATAGCATATGGCATAGCTAAAATACTAGCCCAAGCTATCCCGACACCTACCATCGAGTATATCAACAAATCAGGATTTGATATAAAATATATGGACAATAAACCTATTCCGCCCGCTAATAGAGCTAAAGAATGTGTATATTTACGACTAATTTTGCGTGCAATATAGGGTAATGTGAAGGCAAAAAGGGCAGAAATTAAATTATATATTCCAAACAAAACACCCACCTTATTACCTGCAACATTGAACTCGGATGATGTGGTATCATTGGGCGCTAAGCCATAAATATGTTCGGCAATAGCAGGTGTCATATATACCCACATACCAAATAAGGCGAACCAAGAGCAAAACTGTACAAAACCAAGTTGCTTCATTGTTTTAGGCATAGTTTTCAAATCAGATATTACCGATGACATTAAACCTACTGTTTGGGAAGTTACTTTTTCGCCATCCATCTCATCAAAGTCAGCCATTTCTTCTGGGGAGTATTCTTTTGTGGTGGCTATTGTCCACAGGATAGCTACAAGCAACATAACAGCCCCCGAAACAAAGGCCCATATTACATTTTGTGCGACCACACCATCACCACCTACAGTACTTAAGCCCAAGCCTGGTAAAAAATCACTACCTATGATATTTTCAAAAAATGCTGGAAATACTTCAGTTGTTTTGATTCCTTCTCCTAGTAGTGACGGCATCCATGAACCCAAAACAGCACCAATTCCAATCAAAATAGTTTGAATAGCGTAGCCAGCCGTTCTTTGGTCTGTATTGAGCTTGTCGGCCACCAAAGCACGGAAAGGTTCCATCGCCACATTAAATGAAGCATCCATTATCATCAACATTCCTGCGCCTACCCACAAAGCGGGTATGAAGGCTGCAAAAAGTCCGGCATTGGGCATGAGCAACAATCCAATTGAGGCCAAAATAGCCCCAACAAAAAAGAAAGGTTTACGTCTGCCCCATGAAGTCCACGTGCGATCACTGTAGTATCCAATAATGGGCTGTACTAACATTCCTGTGATGGGCGCCACCAACCAAAACCAGCCTAATTCATGGGTATCTGCCCCAAAAGATTGTAAAATTCTAGAGGCATTGGCGTTTTGCAAAGCAAACCCAGCTTGAATGCCAAGAAAGCCCATACTCATATTCCATAAAGCGGCTTTAGATAAAAATGGTTTCTGCATGATGTGTTAGGTTAGGTGGTGTTAGGTTTAAAAAGGTGTGATTTATTATTGCTTTTGTGTGGTGACTACAATATATTGCCAAGGCTCAAGTGCTATCTCATCACCTATATTAAAATTAAAAGCTTTACCGGTAAAGACTTCTACCCCATGAATAATTCTATCTACTCGAGGTTTATGATGGTGTTTACTTAAATTGAGAATGACGGTTACTTTACTATTACCGCGTTCTCTTTCAAAGGCAAAAATATTTTCATCAAACATAATTCTTTTTAGCGGGCCGCCATACTCTGCATTCCACAAAGCTTCATTTTCGTGTTTTAATTGATGTAACTTCTTATAAAACGCTCCATAACTATAATTTTTGAACCCGATGGTGTCCTTTTCAAAAAACTCCAACCTCTTGTACAATGGTTCTTCTTGTCCACTATACATCAATGGAATGCCTTCTATGGTATTGACGAGTACAGCAAATGTTTTGTGGGCCTCCCCCATCCTTTCTATTTCCGATCCCGACCATGAGTTTTCATCATGGTTGGAAGTGAAGTTCATAAAAGCACCTTTTTTGAGAAGAGTTCTTTGCTCACTCAACCATTGGTCAATATCTTTTACGGACTTTTTTCCTTGAGCTACATCATTTAAAATATGATGCAAACTCCATGAATACAAAGAATGAAAACAATCATTATTCACATGGTCATGGACTTCTGATTCAGCCAACATGAATAAATCATCTTTTACAGCTCTAAGTTTTTTAATAGTGGATTGCCAAAAGTCTAAAGGAACAAGAAGGGCCATGTCGTGCCTAAAACCATCTATTTGATGCTCCTTTAACCAATACATCATATCTTCTTGCATGGTCAATCTCATAGTATCATTGTTGTAGTCCAAATCTGCTACATCTGTCCAACCCATGGATTTCCCTTCATCATTCATTGGGTCGGTGATTTCTCCTTCACTATTTCGTGTGTAGTAATCAGGATGATTCGCCAACCAAACATGATCCCAACCTGTGTGATTGGGCACCCAATCTAAAATGACATACATGCCCAATTCATGGGCCTTATTCACCATCTTCTTAAAATCTTCAAGTGTCCCAAACTCAGGATTGACAGCTTTAAAATCAGCAACCGCATAGTAACTTCCAAGACTACCCTTTCTTTTAGTGGTACTAATAGGGAACACAGGCATAAACCAAAGAATATCTACACCCATATCTTTGAGCCGCGGCAAGTGCTCAGCAAAGGCATTGAAAGTCCCCTCAACAGTGTATTGTCTAATGTTGACTTCATAAATATTGGCGCTCTTCGCCCATTCCGGCCAAACCAACATGTTTTTATTTTCTTGATTCATACTTTGGACTTCTGTTTTGGGTTTGCAGCTAAAAAAAGTTAATACTATAAAAAACGAAAAAATGATTGTTAATAAATTATACCTCATTATCTTATTAAAGTTTTAGTTACTCAATTTTAGATTCTACTTTTTTGGGAAATTCAGGATACCTATTGAGTTTAATTTGCATATTATTATCTTTATAGGTAGGTTCGCCTACCCAAACCAACACACCATTATTATTGGTCATCACATTGAATTCTTGGGGCTTCATTCGAGGATCATTATCCAAAAACAGCAAAATAGTTTTTTCGCTATCAAAATGATATCTTCCTCCACCTAACTTCTTGTCGTAGGAACCTGTTTCATAAGTAGTATCGTCATTAAATTTAAACCAAGCTCCGTTGAGGTTATTACCAAACACAATGTCTGAACTTCTCAAAACAGCTTCAACGTGCCACATGTCATTTAATAAAGTATGAGCTCGACTGGCGTCAGAATTTTTTATCCGATGGCTTAATATATCTGCCGCTTCTTTTCTTGAGTTTTCAATATCTGCATTGCTGGAACCCTCTTGATTGTGGAGAACATTAGCTTCTGAGATGGGCAAAGAAGAAGTTGTTGGAGTTTTTTGTCCCATGTCCTTACAGCCTAAAAATACAATAAAAATAAACAAAACACTAAAAATTAACTTACTTACACTATACATTTCGAAAAATTTAAAAGCAAAAAAAATATTGTCAAAATGACATTAAGTTCTTTTGAAAGCACAAAAATAATGATTGAAACCTTTTTACAGCAATTATCTAACAAAAATTTAATATCTTTTTCGGACAAAGTACTTTTGGCGGTGTCGGGAGGTGTAGATTCTATGGTGATGCTTCATATGTTTTTGTCACAAAAAATGAATATTGGAGTAGCACATATTAATCATGGTTTGAGAGGCGATGAATCGGATTTGGACGAAAAACTTGTTTCAGATTTTTGCAAATCGTCATCTATACCTTACTTTAATCATACAATAGAAGGAGGCGCTCTTGCTAACGGAAACTTACAGAATGAAGCCCGACAAATAAGGTATGATTTTTTACAGCAAGTTGCTGCGGGTAATGATTATGATTGGATAGCCACAGCACATCATAAAGATGACAGCGTTGAAAATATGCTCATGAATATGATGCGCGGCACAGGTTTAGAAGGTTTGGTGGGGATAAAAGCAAAAAATAAAAACATTATTAGACCATTACTTCCCTTTAATAGTCAACAAATAAGGCAATACGCCCAAGATAATGCTGTACCTTTTAGAGAAGATTCTTCCAATATGTCCAATAAATATAAGAGAAATAAAGTCCGGAATGAAATACTTCCTATATTATACAATGCTGACGAAAGATCGGAAGTGGGTTTGAAGATGACGCTGGAGAATCTGTATCATACTCAACAACTTTATGAAGAAATGTTAAATAATTTGAGAAAAGATATAGTTTTCAAAAACAATAAGACTATCATTATTGATTTAGAATATATAAAAAAATATGATAATTCTAATTTACTTTTATTCGAAATACTATCTCAGTATGGATTCAATTACGCACAATGCTCAACCATCATAAAAAATGACACGTCAATAGGCTCAGAATTCATTAGTGATAATTATAGAGCCTTCCTTGATAGACAAAGTTTATGGCTCAGCTCATTAAACAACATTACGTATTTGGACAACATAAAAATAAATTTGGACAACTGTCCTCTATATATTAATATTGGTGAAAAACACTATGAATTTGAGTTGGTGGACTACTCCAACTCATTAATTTTTGAAAAGGATACTCTTTATCTTGAAGCAGACATGTTACCCAAAGAACTCACAATTCGATATAGAAAAGAAGGTGATAGGTTCCATCCCTTGGGCATGAAAGGTCAAAGTCAAAAACTGAAAGATTATTTCATAAATAAAAAAATACCACAAGCTTTAAAAGAGTGTATTCCATTATTAACCTGCCCAGAGGCTATTTGTGCTGTATTGATGTATGGTATAAGCGAAAAATACAGTATTAAAAAAACTTCGCTAAAAGTATTAAAAATAACTGAAATACAACTCATTAGTGTAGGTCAATAAAACAAAAATTCTAATCTTCAAGAACTTTTATAATCTATCCTATACAAGTGATTTGGGCGACCTCAAATGAGTAAGATTAATAGAAGAAATTGAACTTAATTACAAAAAAAAGCAAGTTTTTTTTTTTATTTGACATTATCTTTATACTTTTGACACTATTTCAAAACAATCACTCTAATGAATTCATCAATTTTAAAGTATTTGGGGACATTTTTTATTGCATTATTTAGCTTTTCAGCCGGTCACGCTCAAGAAAGTGAAGGCGAATTAGGGTTGGATGATAGAATTAACGAATGGTTCACACCCATTTCCGAAGCCATTTCCAATGTTGTATTTTTTGGTATTCCTATTGGCGATACGGAATTACCCGTTATAGTACTTATTTTAAGTTTGGGAGGATTATTCTTTACTTTATATTTTAAGTTTGCGAATGTTCGAAAATTTGGAACGGCTATCAAAATAGTTCGAGGCAAGTATGAACAAATAGAAATCAAAGATGTGCAAGAGCTTCATCCCGAAGAAAACCTAAATACGATAGACGGGGACATCCCACAAACCATAAGAGACGAAAACAAAATAGGTGAAGTCAGTCATTTTCAAGCATTGGCCACAGCTGTATCTGGAACTGTGGGCTTAGGGAATATAGCAGGTGTGACCATTGCCATATCAATAGGCGGGCCAGGAGCTACATTTTGGATGATAGTCAGTGGACTTCTAGGTATGTCCCTCAAATTTGTGGAATGTACATTAGGAGTACAATATAGAGACATCAATGATAAAGGCGTAGTATTTGGAGGTCCTATGTATTACCTATCCAAAGGTCTCAAAGACATGGGCTATGTAAATCTAGGAAAATTTTTGGCTGTATTTTTTGCCATTCTATGTATAGGAGGTTCGTTTGGAGGTGGGAATGCAGCCCAAGCGAATCAAGCTGCGGCCCAACTCATTTCCCTCATGGGATTGACAGGTGGTTCTTCAGGTTTCTACATTGGTATCCTATTGGCTGTGTTAGTAGGTATCGTCATCATAGGAGGTATTAAAAGAATTGCTACCGTAACAGGAATTCTAGTTCCAATAATGGCAGGTATTTATATATTGGCTTGTTTATTTATAATAGGTTCCAATTATCAATTTATAGGGCCCGCAATTAGCCAAATCATCTCAGAGGCATTCAATCCACAAGCAGGATTAGGCGGGCTTATTGGTGTGATTGTATTAGGGTTTAGAAGAGCCGCATTCTCCAACGAAGCCGGTGCAGGTTCTGCTTCTATAGCTCACTCAGCAGTGCGGACAAGATATTCAGCATCCGAAGGTCTTGTGGCGTTGATGGAACCTTTCATAGATACAGTCATTATTTGTACTATGACAGCATTAGTCATTATCATATTCAATAATACAGGATCATTTGAATACGGATCTCAAGTTGTTACCATCAATGGACAACAATATGAAGGAGCCACTTTAACATCATATGCTTTTGGTCAATCTATTTCGTGGTTTCCAAAAGTTTTGACAGTGGCCATATTTTTATTTGCTGTGTCCACAATGATATCTTGGTCTTACTATGGGATGCAAGCATGGATGTATTTATTTGGCAAATCAAAATTGACAGAAATGGTCTATAAGTTTATATTTTTGCTCTTTATCATCATAGGTGCATCAGCCAATATGTCTTCTGTTTGGGGTTTTTCAGATGCTATGATTTTAGCCATGGTGTTTCCCAATATGATAGGTCTATTATTTCTTTATCCCGTAGTCAAAAAACAATTACAGAGATTTGAAAAGGCCATCGAAGCAAAATAATAGAGAAATATAAACGCAATGTCGCTCAGTTAAGCCTACTTAATGAAGTCTTACCTCGCATTAGGAGGGTTAGGTGGTCTGGTTTGAAAAATGGGAATCGAATGAATCACGATTATAAATCTACGTGACATGCGATTTCATTCGATAATGAAAGTACCACCTACTATTCTTTCTCCTATAAAATAACTTCGGGAAGGATTCTGGCTGTTGATCATCAAAAGGTAAAATTCCTAAACTAAACGACATTGAATATAAACCTTTTAATTCTTTAATCGTTTGGGACAAAAAAAGTATTGAAAGCACGTAAAATTGTAGTAGCTATTGGTGGTTCGAGTGGATCAATATACGCACAAAGATTATTGACCAAATTGAAGAGCATGTCACAAGACTGCAAAGTAGGAGTTGTAATGACTGAAAATGCAGTACTGAATTGGGAACTAGAAATAGGAACATTTTCTCAATCAGAATTTCCATTCGACTTCTATGACAAAAAAGATTTTAATGCGCCTTTTGCATCCGGGTCGGCCAGATACGATACAATGATTATATGTCCTTGTTCTATGGGTTTGTTGGGAAGAATATCTCAAGGTATATCCGATGACTTAATCACAAGATCGGCAGATGTCATACTAAAAGAACGCCGCAAATTAATAGTAGTCGTCAGAGAAACGCCCTACAATCTCATTCACCTTAGGAATATGACACAATTGACAGAAGCAGGCGCCATAATATGTCCAGCCACACCTTCTTTTTATAGCCAACCCGACACTGTGGAAAAGGTGGTCGATACCGTCGTAGATAGGGTTTTGGACTTAGCAGGATTTGATATCAGTACTTACAGATGGTTTGACCAATAAAAAAAGATAAGAATATGTATAACAACATGCACGAGGTCGTCAAGGATTTAGAGAAAAACAAGATGTTGCTGAGAATATCGCGTGAGGTAGATCCAGATTTGGAAGTAGCAGAAATACATAGACAAGTATATGATAAGGAAGGTCCGGCCATTTTTTTTGAAAAAATCAAAGGCTCACCCTTCCCTGCCCTATCTAATATTTATGGTACACCTGAAAGAACAGAATTTCTTTTTAGAAAAACATTACCTAAAATAAAAAAAGTCATTGAACTCAAAGCTAACCCGGCTCATTTGCTTAAAAATCCGCTGCGCTATCTGACAACACCTCTTACAGCATTGCAAGCTTTACCCATGAAAAAATGGGGTAAAAGCCCATCGATGTATGCACAAACCACCATAGATAAGTTACCACTTATAAAATCATGGCCTATGGATGGGGGGGCTTTTGTCACATTGCCGCAAGTATGTACACTGCCTCCAGGAAGCAAAAACCCGATGGAAACCAATATAGGAATGTACAGAATCCAACTATCGGGCAATGATTACGTCTTGAATGAAGAGATTGGGCTGCATTACCAATTGCACAGAGGCATAGGTGTCCACCACGAAGCCTACAACCGCAGCGACCTACCTTTCAAATGTTCCGTTTTTGTGGGTGGATTGCCATCACACGCTTTTTCGGCCATTATGCCTATGCCAGAAGGCATCAGTGAATTGACATTTGCGGGAATGTTAGGAGGCAAGCGGTTTAGATATGACTGGGATGACCAAGGCCACTTCATATCTTCTGATGCTGATTTTGTCATCACAGGAACCATATTGAAAAACATAAAAAAACCCGAAGGACCATTTGGTGATCATTTAGGATATTATAGTTTAACGCATGATTTTCCTGTCATGAAAGTAGATAGAGTATATCACAAAAAAAATCCAATTTGGCATTTTTCTGTAGTAGGTCGTCCTCCCCAAGAAGACAGTAGTTTTGGTTACTTAATACATAAATTGGTCGAAGATCTCACCGAGCAAGAATTTCCTGGAGTTAAAGAAATTCATGCTGTAGATGCGGCAGGTGTTCACCCCTTACTTTTGGCTATTGGACAAGAAAGATATATGCCCTTTAGAGATCCAAAACCAGAAGAAATCCTTACTATTGCCAATAGAATAATTGGTTCAGGACAAACCTCATTGGCCAAATTTTTAATTATTGCCACTTATGGAGATGTGCCCCATTTGCATACACACAATATTCCTGAATTTTTTACTCATGTTTTAGAAAGAGTAGATTGGCGGAGAGATTTGCATTTTCATACCCAAACCACTATTGACACGTTGGATTATAGTGGAGAGTCGTGGAATGGGGGGTCAAAAGTCATCATTGCATGTAGAGGAGAAGCCATAAGACAATTGGAGCACGAGCCACCTCACATAGACAATCATTCTGAAATATTAGATGTACAAGTCTTGAGAAAAGGGATTTTGGGCATTACAATAACGCCTTTCAGTGATTACACTCATGCGCAAAAAGAAGTGGATACATTGATAGACCATCTCAAAAAGTTTGACCTCAAGGGCTACCCTTTGATTGTATTGTCTGATGACAGTCAATTTACGGCACAAAATATTAATAACTTTGTGTGGGTCACGTTCACACGTTCCAATCCGTCGCACGATATCTATGGGATTGACTCTTTCACCTCTTTCAAACATTGGGGCTGTAGGGGTAGTCTCATCATAGATGCACGAAAAAAGCCCCACCATGCACCAGAATTGATAGTGGACGAAAAAATAAAAAGTTCAGTGGCCCAGTGGCTTGAGATTTGAGAAGAGGTAGGGTTGATATAAAAAAAATAACTATCAATTATTTTAAACTTATGAAAACCACTTTTCATTAATCAACCTTTCACAAAGAATGATATTAGATGCAAGACCTCACTGTATCCATCAAAAGAAAAACCCTTCTCTTTTTATATTCATCAGTAAAAAATATAAAAACCTACTCATTAAATCCACATAAATAAACCTCCTTCCTACTCATTCCGAAATAAAATTTGCTTAAAAAGCATAAAAATGCGATAACTTTGCTTACTTTTGACCTGTAAATGATGGTTTCTAAGAACTTACATTATAACCCATGTTATAATAAAGTTATAAACCGTCCAGCAGAAACACAAACCAATTAATTTAAACATAAGATGATACCCCTAAAAAGTATTCTATTCATTCCAATGATATTAGTTTTTAGTGTTAACATGGTGGCACAAGAATTTAATAAACAAAACACTTATGTAGATGCATTAGAATTAAAAAAAATATTTGACCAGAATCGGCTCTATGTAAATGTAGAAAATAATCAACTCTATGACGATTACCATGAAATCCTGAATAAATATGGAATAAATCAAGGAAATATAAATTCTAATATTTTTCTTAGAGATTCCACTTTAAAGAGAAATGTAAATGAGAGGGAAGGCTGGGGTGCTACAAATACAATAACACTATCAGATTCAAGACCTAAATTGGAGGCAATTTCTGCAAATCCTTTAAATTGGCAAGCTTCTGCAATTAACGGGATAGCTAACTTTATGGTAGGACGATTTAAACAAGAAGTATTGCAGGTGGCTATTGACCAAGTATTTAAACAAATAAAAACCAAGGAAGATTCGATTTTAGTAAAGTCACTTTTTCCTAAAACCTTTAAACAAATAGGAGATTTGTATGGTTCGGGGGCATCTTCCTATTTCACGGGAGATTTACTATTGTTAAGGCAAACCGCTCAAATTGATATTGAAAAATTACCAAGGAATATCATTAATAATCTAAACACAATTTTCCCTAAATTAAATACTGAGCCCGAAATAAAAGATATGTTGGTATTTGGAAATTATGTAGTTGAACATAGCCAACAAGGACAATCTTTAGACCGTTTACTTTCTGGTTTAGCCAATGAAACTTATTCATCAGACGCTACGGTTTCTAATATACTCAATCTTGCAGACTTGCTTTCTCAAGCACTTTTGAACAAAGAAGGCAGCAATGAGATATGGGTAAATCCTACCCAGATATTACCAACAACGGCCACCTCCATGAAAAATCTTGAAATCAGATATTTTTACGGTTTGTTGTATCATCAATTAAATCAAATTCCAGAATTAGAAGAGTATTTAGAAATTGAGGATTCTAATGACTTAGCTTCTACTGCAGCAAAAATTCAAGATTTGGTCATGTTTGTCACTAAATTAAACAATACCTATAATTACATCAAGTCCAAAGATTTCAATTTAAAATCAACCGAAGAGATATTTACTTACATCAAAGACATCAATCAAACACTTCTTTTTTTTACTTCGACTCTGAAAAAAATCCCAGAAACCAATAAATATTACAAGATAAATGATAATATACTTGATGTTTCTTCCAGATTCATTGCAATAGTAGAAGCGTCTGTGCAAAAAGACTATCAAAAAGTTATTCCTCTTTTAATAATAGAATTTGGAGAGTATATGATGGATGGAAATGTTAAGTCTTCAAGAACAATTGCTTTTGTATCGCAACTAGCGACTACCCAAAATGCTGATGACATGGAAGCTTTATTGAGGTCATTTGCGTTGCCAATAGGCAGTTCTTCTATCAAAAGACGCAGTAGCTTTAATTTGTCAGTCAATGGCTATGTGGGCCTGACTGGTGGTCTAGAAACAGCCTATATTAGTCCCAAAAATCAAACCAAAGGAAATATAGGATTATCAGCACCTATAGGCCTATCGGCAACATTTTGTAAAGGCTATCTAACATCTTTTGTTAGTTTTTTAGATTTAGGTTCGATTGTAAATCAAAGATTGAATAACGATAGAACAACCTATACCAATTTTAAGTTTGAACATTTTTTTATACCAGGTCTAGGCTTATATCTAAACTTACCTAAATTACCAATTTCAATGGGTATTCATTTCAATTACATTCCAAACTTTAGAACCATTACATATGAAAGTGGCAATGCAATAATAACTGAGACCAATCAAAGTGTTACCAGGGCCAATTTCTCAGTCTTGGTAGACATCCCATTTTTTACTGTTTATAACAAAGGGAAGAAATAATATCCTAATAAAAAATAATTAATATGAAGCATTTTCTAGTAATATACACTTTGATTTTCCTTTTTTCTTGTAATCAAATCCAACAAGGTTCAGTCATGTCTGATAGAGAAGTTAACTGGAAATTATCAGAAGAAATTGATGACATTTACATAGAAGATGAGGTGCTTTCGTCACGAAATGAGACAAAAAAACATTTAGACATAGAATTAATTATACAAATGGGATTGAAAGAATTATATCTACATGAAGAGGCCCTTGCTATTAATTTAATGGATAAAAACAAAAATTTAATTACATTAGAAAATTTCAAAATGAACGAATCTTTTGATGAAAATAGCTATTTCTCATGTCAAGGTCATAACATCACAAAAGCATTGGAGATTGAAATGGGGAATAAACTTATAAAATATTGTTCTCATCAAAATAATGATTTAATAATTGTAAATTCAATCATTACTTGTGTTAATTCTAATTATAAAACGAGACTGGACTTTTTTTGCAAAGAAAATCATATGGAGTATTTAAATAAATATTCAAAATTAGTGATTTGTTTAGATTAAACCTATTCCAACATAAGCCAGCTATATTTGTAGTCAATCTATCACATATCCTCAGGAAACGGATCGTCAAAGTAACCTCGCGATTGAAGCTCTTCCTTATCTTGTTCATTTAAAAGACAATTTTTTAAGTCTAAAGTGATTTTTTCTATGTCCATGTCTTGGCCAATAAAGACTATTTCATTTTTTCTATCACCCCATTGTTTGTCCCATCTCCCTTCAATGGATTCTTTATTTTCTACGAAAGAAGGGTAATTGATACGCTCTTGATAAGGCATACTCACCCACCAAACACCTGCTTTCTCCAGTCGAGAAGATCCACCTGCTTGGCTAAAATTGATAGCATCATCAGGTCGAGATGACAACCAAAACAATCCCTTGGCTCTTATAACCATAGTAGGATATCTTTCTGTCAAATAGGTCCAAAATCTTCCAGGATGAAATGGCCGTTTGTCTCTGAACACAAATGAGGAAATACCATATTCTTCTGTTTCAGGCATATGATGATCCAGTTCCAACTCTTGCTTCCAACCAGCAGATTCTTGCGCTTCATCAAAATTAAATAGTCCTGTATTTATAATTTCAGCAGGTGCTACCCTACCCATTTCTGAAGTAATAATTTTGGCCAAGGGATTGAGTTTGTGAAGACATGCTTTGAGCAGTCCAACAGTATTTTCATCTACCAAATCGGTTTTGTTTAAGATAATGACATTGGCAAACTCAATTTGATCAGTCAGGAGATTAACTATGGTTCTTTCGTCTCCATTGATGTCAGTCAACGCCCTATCCACTAGGAGTTCATTAGTGCCAAAATCTTTGAAAAAATTGAAACAATCCACCACAGTGACCATAGTATCGACATAACTGAACTTCGATAAATCTATATTGTTATCCTTGTCCACAAAACTAAAAGTTTGGGCTACAGGCACGGGTTCGCTAATACCAGTGCTTTCAATCAGTAGGTAGTCAAAACGACCCTCTTTAGCTAGCTTTTCAACTTCTATCATCAAGTCTTCACGCAAAGTGCAGCAAATGCAACCATTGCTCATCTCTACAAGTTTTTCTTCTGTTCGAGACAATGTATTTTCATTCTCTATTAATCGAGCATCGACATTGACTTCGCTCATATCATTGACTATGACCGCTACTTTGAGGCCACTTTTATTGTGTAATACATGATTAAGTAAGGTAGTTTTTCCCGCTCCCAAAAAGCCACTTAATACTGTAACTGGCAACTTTTTAATACTGTTCATCCATAAGATTTTTAATATAACGCATTTTATGCAACATTGTTGCAAATATAGAATAACTAATCTTAACGTATATAAAATTTGTACTTTATGAGTTTCTATTAATTTTTACAATAACTAAACTTGAATAACAAATCCCTTTGAAATAGCTCAAAATCAATATAAAACCAATGATCAAGAGAAGTATAACTCAGATATTTTACATAAAAAATACAAAATAATTTTCTAAATAGAACAGTTAAAATTTTGTAAACCTATCTTCACATTGGTTAAATAGTAGGCAATAACCACTGAATTTTTATAAGCAATTAAATAGTTTCGCAGAATATATTATGATTAAACGCCTATCTGTTTTTGAATATATTCCAACAACAATCTTACTCCAAAGGCTGTAGCTGTTTTTGATTTTGCAAACTCACTGTCTTTGAATGCGACGCCTGCAATATCCAAATGTGCCCACTTAGGATGCTTTTCAGTAAAAAATTCCAAAAACTTAGCTGCAGTAATAGCTCCAGCAACAGGTTTATTGCCTAAATTTCTAATATCTGCTATATCTGAGTGCAAATAAGAATCATATTCATTCCATAGAGGTAATCTCCATACCTTTTCGTTAACAGATTCTCCAGCTAATGATAAATCTGCTGCAAGATCATCATTTTGAGTAAACAATCCTGCTGCTTCATTACCAAGAGTGGCTACACAACTTCCTGTCAAAGTAGCCAAATCAATTAAAATATCTGGCTTATGGTTTTTTAAGACGTAAGAAATACCATCAACAAGTACCAATCGGCCCTCCGCATCTGTATCTATCACTTCTATGGACTTGCCACTGAAAGAATTAATCACATCGCCCGGCCTATAACTTAGTGCATCCACACTATTTTCAGCCACAGGGGCAACAGCCACAACATGTACATTCCATTTCAAGCGGGCCAAAGCTTCCATAACGCCTATTACAGTGGCTGCTCCGGCCATATCGCATTTCATATGCACCATTCCAGCTGAAGTTTTTATGGATAACCCACCTGTATCGTAACTTATACCTTTACCTACTAAGCCAATCGTAATATTATTTTTACTTTCTATTTTTGAGCCATATTCCATCACTATACATCTCGGTGGATGTTCAGCAGCTCTACCCACAGCTAGTAAAGCATGCATACCCATTATTTCAAGTGTCTCTGTGTCAAAGATTTGTACATTTATTCCATGCTCATTTCCAGAACTTAAAGCTTGTTGAGCTATATATTCCGGTGTTTTGAGATTGGAAGGATAATCTACCATTCTCATGGCCATAAGTTGTGCCTGTGCAATGTGCTGATAATTTTCAAAAACATCTTTACGGTCATTTTCATCCACAATAGTAATATCTAATTCAGACATTTTTTGCGCAATGTCAGACTTGAAAACACCATATTCCATAGATGAATGGAAACTACCGATAACTGCATTGGCCAAATATTGGTCACTGAGTCCACTGCATAATAGTGCTATTTTTTCAAGATTTTTTGTTTTGAGATGATGCAAAACGCTCCGAAAGTAAAGAAAAGATTTACTTATTTCATTGGCAGGACCTAGCTGGAGAACTACAACTTTTAATTTTTTAGTAGTGTGAAAAAAAGTAGTTATGCTTTTACTCTTATCACTGATATCACTCACCCACTCTTGAGCGGTCAATTCTTTCACCTTTGATTTGTAATCGAAGTTGGGAAAAACAGGCAAAATCAAGGTATCAAAATCACCCACTAATATTTTTGTAAAATTTATCGGCATAAATCATTAATATTTTGAATGGAAAAGCCATTTATAAGCCATAGGAAATTGTTCTCCCCAATGGACTTCTTTGTGTTGACCAGAAGGATTGTGAGCAAAAATAAGGTTAAAATCATCATACCTTCGTTTTTCTTGTAAAATATTTTCCATCCTCAAAACTTCACCATAGTGGTTGGCGCTTTCCATACCTCCAGCATATAAATAAATATCCGTTGGCCCAAAAGGAATAAAATCCTTAGCTTTTGAATAAATCTCTTCAGAAATCCATAAACTTGGAGAAAAAATCATCATCTTTCCAAAAACATGGGTGTATTTGAATCCAGCGTAGAGACTGATTAATCCCCCCAAACTGCTCCCACCAATACCTGTATTTTCTCTCTCAGGCAATACCCTAAACCTTTGGTCTATCATAGGTTTTAGATCTTCTAACATAAACCTGATGTAGAGATTGCCCTCAGATTGAGTGTATCGCGGCGTAGAATATGGCAAATATTCTTGAATGCGCAATGTACCACCGTGGTCAATAGAGACAATAATAACATCTCCCATATCTTGAGCAGCCAGCCGTTCCAATGACTTGTCAACACCCCAATTTCCGTAGGGTGCATATTCATCAAATAGATTTTGGCCGTCATGTAGATATAATACAGGATAGTGTTTGTCTGTATTGTAATAGTCGTGTGGCAACAATACCGCAATCCTTCTATGTCTATTGAGTTGTGGAATTTCGTAAGATTCATCCAATATCTCAATCCTTGGATAATATGTTTTGGTTAAATTTTCTGTAATCATGAGCGCAAAATTACCATAAAAAACCAAATCTCATATAAAATTATTGGATAAATTAAACGAACTCCTATTATATTATCATTAATTCGTTCAAAATCAGATGACAATGATTAAACCTACCTGAACATTTAATGAGAATTAAAAATTTTAAATACCCTTGTATTATATCACTCAAAACTTTCATAAGTGTCCATATACCGACATCCAATTACAAGTAATGATGTTTCAATAAGCTGTGGAAATGTAAATACGAAAAACAACTTTCCACATAAAACCCTTAAAATCTGTATATTAAGCTCAATACTAAAAATATATTTTAAATAAAAGTAAAAATATTTGGCTAACTGAAAAGTTTGTAGTACCTTTGCAGTCCAATTCAAAAAAATACTTTTAGAATTGTCAAAATCGCGAGGTGGAGCAGTTGGTAGCTCGTCGGGCTCATAACCCGAAGGCCGCAGGTTCG
>CAZBCV010000022.1:0-23646 GCA_964490495.1 uncultured Aureispira sp.
AATAGAGGCAAAGATATTCATTTAAGTTATTTAGAAATACCCATAGTGTTCAGTGTTAGAGATTGGTATAAAGAAGACCAAAAATACTATAAGGTAAGAGCTGAAACGGGTTTGACCTATGGAGTATTATTCAATCCGAATACAGAAATATTTGACACTGAAAATTTCAGAAACTTTGATATCAGTTGGCTCATTGGTGCCGGTATCAATTTTACTAAAACCATGGGTATGTCCCTTAGATATACTTCTTCATTTGTTAATTTATATAAAAATGAAGCTTCAAACAT
This sequence comes from uncultured Aureispira sp., assembly GCA_964490495.1. GTDB lineage: Bacteria > Bacteroidota > Bacteroidia > Chitinophagales > Saprospiraceae > OLB9. The sequence goes on from CAZBCV010000022.1 coordinate 288, forward strand.
CTTTCTAAAAAGTTATTTTCTTACCTTGCGCACAGAAATAAATTTTTAATAAAATGCGTATCACAAATCTAACAGCTATCTTCAGTGCATTGCTTTTAATGTTTTATATTTCGTGCAATGAAAAACCCAAAACAGTAGAAAAAAAGCCAGTAGTAGCCGTAGAACAAGGACCAGAAATACCTGGAGTCCCTCAAGAACTGATAGAAAAACTTCTTGATCACTGTACAGGCATTGATTACATATTTGATACATGGCCTGTAAGTATGAGTCAGGACGAAGATCCGAGTATTGATCAAAATATAGTATTCATTGACTACTTTAAACCCGTTGGTCATATTCCACCTCATTGTAAAAAAGAAGGTAGAAAATTTTTGAAAATGGGCTCGGAAGAATCCTATATGGTAGATTTTTATTTTGGTAATAATTGCAACTTTTATGTATTTAGAGATAAACAAAACAAACCTCTTTATGCCAATTATATGACGCAAGCAGGTATAAATTTTTACCAAAATATATTCGCACAAGTCAGAGGAGCCGTTCAGACGCAGTAATTACAACCTAAATTTAGTCATAAATGGATACCTATGCTGTTATTGATTTAGGGTCAAATACTTTTCATTTGCTCATTGCCAAATATAAAGAGGGTGTGCTATTACCTATCTTCAAAAAAAGATTTTTCACTAAACTATCTGATGGCGGCGTTGATTTTATAAAACCTGAAAGATACCAACAAGGACTTTCTGCTTTACATGAGTTTTCTACCATTTTGGAAACTTACCATCAACCCCAACTTAGGGTCATAGGAACAGCAGTGTTGCGGCAAGCACAAAACAGACATGACTTTATATATGAAGCTGAAAGAATATTGAATGCCACTATTGAAATTATTGATGGCGACTTAGAGGCGGATTTTATATTCAAAGGCGTGACCTTGCTCAAAAATGTACAAAAAGGCCAACATCTTATCATGGACATTGGTGGTGGAAGCACTGAGTTTATTATAGTAAATGATGGACAAAAAATGTGGTCTAAAAGTTTTCACCTTGGTATTGGGTTTCTTCATTCAAAGTTTCATGATGATTACCCTCTTTCTTCTACACAACTCGATGGCCTAAAAGAATACATCATACAGTCAACCCTGGAGTTGAAAAATGAAATTACACAACACAATATCCAATCATTAGTGGGGGCCTCTGGATCGTTCGAAATACTTCAATCTATGTTGGGTCGTGAACCCAGCAACACTGATTTAGACCCTATCGATATATCTGATTTAGAAAATATTTATAATCTTATGAGTGGAAAAAACTTGGAAGAATTGTTCAATCTTCCAGGCTTGCCGCGAGATAGAGCAAAATTAGCCATGACGGGCATGACCTTGATGAAAACTATCTGCGATGAAATGTCCATACCACTGATTCAAGTATCTCCTTTTGCACTTAAGGAAGGCGTTATCCGAGATATGGCAGAAACCGAAGACTTAACTTTGCAAGAATTAATTGCACAAAAAAAAGGTACAGTTGTAGATGTGCGTACGTATCAAGAATATTTGGGTGGCCATGTGGTTGGCTCTATCCTAGTTCCCTTAAATGAATTAGAGAGAAAATTGGATGAACTAAGAAGTATCAAGCCACCACTCATATTGGTATGCAGAACAGGCAATAGAAGTGGTCAAGCCCTTGAATTTTTAAAGAAAGAAGGTCTCTCTTGTGTCAATGGAGGCGCATGGACGGATGTGAATTTTTTAAAGTCAACAATATTGGAATAAATGTCTTTAATACCTAATCATTCAGGACATAAATATGAAGCAGGCTGCGATGAAGCGGGTCGTGGATGTTTAGCAGGACCTGTATTTGCCGCAGCTGTCATATTGCCCATAGATTTCAAAAACGATTTACTCAATGACTCTAAAGTACTCAATGAAAAACAAAGAGAAGAACTCAAAAATATTATAGAAAAAGAGGCGACCGCTTTTGCTGTTGCCCAAATGGACGCTCCAGAAATAGATAAATACAATATATTATGGGCCTCGGTCCGAACTATGCATTTGGCTTTGGACAATCTTAACGCACCCATTGAACATATTTTAGTAGATGGTCATAAATTTTTACCCTACAAAGAAATAACACATGAATGTATGATAAAAGGAGACGCGAGATTTATGTCCATTGCCGCTGCTTCAATTTTGGCCAAAACTTATAGAGATGAATATATGGAAAAAATAGCCCAAGAATATCCACCCTACCAATGGCAACAAAACAAAGGCTATCCCACTTCCATTCATAGAAAAGCTATCGCTGAGTATGGAATAACACCCTATCACCGCAAAACTTTTAAACTATTGCCCGAAGAAATGCAGTTAAAATTGTTTTGAAGTTATTTTAACTTATATTCTATATTTTTATTTTCGAGTATAAGCGTATCCATTTTCCCCTTATGATTTATATATAACGTATCAAAAACAGGAAAATAAAAAGTCTTGTTATTGTTACAATTAAAATTGGTGTATTTAGGGTTAGCAAATTCTTGAATGCTATCTATAATTATTGTTCCCTTTGATGTTGTTAAAAACACTGTATTGAGCTCGTTATTTATGGATTGACAGATAAAATTAACAGACACCGCTTTATCAATTTGACCCCATCTATCCAAATTAAAGTAGAAATTATCATATTGAGACGGTGAGAAAACGATACTTTTGCTTGCGTACTCTGTATTGAAAATAGACTCATGATAATCATGCAAAGTTTGAGGATTTATTGTTAAAATATAACTTGACGCATTACTTCCAGAATGAATAAAATTATAATTGCCATTTTTATCTGTAGTTACCTTTTGCAATACTTGAGAATCAAAATCATCGTCAAAGCCTTTTAGACCTACAGTAATACCTTCAATGGGATTTCCGTTTATGTCCTCAATAACTCCAGATACCTGAAACCTCTGAGTACCATCTACTGTAAAGGAAGGACATGAAAATGCCCAAATAGTTAGTAGGAAACCGAAAAAAAATAAATTTTTCATTTTACATTAATTTATTAGAACGCCAAACCACCACCCAATGCTCCTCTTAACATCGAGGTATTATTAAATTTTTCTTCCCATTTGGGATTTGATTGTATATTAAAACGATGCGTATCCCATTCCATTGACAAAAATATCATACCATTATTAAATATTTGTCTGACTATTTTAGTTCCTATTCCATATGAGTTTCCCCTGAACTCTCCCTGATTTTTCCCTTTATTACTTCCAAGGCGAAAATATGAAGTGAGGTCAAAATGGTTGAATGTAGTAAATCTATACCCTAAATTTAGTACTCTATAATTAATTTTTGTATTGTCATTATAAATTATATTTTTATCAGTAACCTCTGATTGCATGCGTGACAATTCAAACCCTAAATAGATCTTTTTTTGAATATAGCAACCAGTTGAAACTCCAAAACCCTTCCAAAAATCGGAATGATAATTATTATACACATTGTTGCCCAACGCCACTCCATATTGTCTAAAAACAATGAGCTCTGCATCTCTCAATTTTTTGTTTTGGCTTCTCAGTTCATTACAAAAAACAATAATAAAGCAAAAAGCCCAAAAACAAGTAATCAATATTTTATTTTGGATAGTCATAATTGTAATAAATCACAAATTTAAGCTTTTCCTAATAAACCCTAAGTTAAAAATAAATATTTAATCTCTTTTTTACAATTCAATGACATTAAAATAGCATTATAATGCCCAATAATATGTCCTAAAAAACAATACTATTGCAAAAATAATAAAAAGCACACCCGATGTTTTGTTGATTTTATCTAAGATAGTGGAATTGAGTTTTTGACTAATATATTTTGCCAATCCCACTTTTAGCAAATCTGTAGTCATGATAGTCACCATGATAGCACTGCAAAGTAGAAATAATTCATGATTTTTTGTATTTTTTGTAAGCATGTAAGTAGTCATAATACCAAACCAAAACACAAAAGTAAAAGGATTAAATGTATTGACACTAAAACCTTTAGAAATATTTTTTATAATAGATTTAGATGTAATGGGTTTTCTTTCGGTCAAAAGAGTAGGCTTTTTAGTCAGGGAAATCATCCCCATACCCAATAATATTATAACGCCAGCAAAGCCTAAATAATTATAAAATTTTGGATTATTGAGCCATTGCCCAATTTGATGGACAAAGTACCAAGATAAAAATATAATGATAAAATCGCTTATCCAAATGCCCAAAGCCACTGAAAATCCTGCCCGAAAACCTTGTTTCAATCCTGTCTGTGTTAATGCTAGGAAAAGAGGTCCCAACAAAATACTTAACGTCAGGCCCAAAAGAAACCCATCAGTAACAAATTGCATTGATTTTAATTATTCGTTGATATCTGCTGATCTTTTTTCTCTGATCACTAATGCATTTTGCCTTGAATCAAAATATTCTTTTCTATTTTTGACCAATTCAGCCGCGCGGAATATAGCGTTCCTTAGAGAAGTGCCATCTGCTAAATTTTGACCAGCAATATCATAAGCTGTGCCATGATCAGGTGACGTGCGAATGAATGACAAGCCACATGTGACATTGCTACCTGAACCAAAAGATAAAGCTTTGAATGGAATCAACCCTTGGTCGTGATACATGGCCAATATTGCATCTGTTTTTTTCCAACCATTTCCTCCAAAAAATCCATCGGCTGCATAAGGTCCAGCCACCAATATTCCTTGTTTTTTGGCTTCTACTATCGCAGGTCTTATTATTTTTTCTTCCTCGTCTCCTATCACTGAATCATCAGAGGCATGTGGATTGAGTCCTAAAACACTTATGATGGGTCTCTCATAACCAAAATCTTCAATAAGCGCCTTATTCAAAATTTTAATTTTTTCGATAATCAGCTCTTTGGATAGAGCCGAAGCCACTTTTGAAATAGGCAAATGATTGGTAACTAAAGCTACTTTGACATCATCACTCACCATCAACATAAGGCTTTCTTTTTTGCCATCCATTTCGGTCAAGTATTCTGTATGACCCCCATAATTGAATTGTGCCTTCTTCATTGCAAATTTATTGATGGGGGCTGTCACTAAAGCATCTATATCGCCTGATTTCAAATCTTGAATGGCTTTTTCTAATGACAACTTAGCATATTTTCCTCCTTCTTCACTGGCAGTACCTAATGTAATGTTGACATTTTGTTCCCAACTCGTTACTATATTGTTTTTGTTGGCTTGAGCCATTTTTGCTGAAGTAACTGAATGAAAATTAACATTAGAATTTATAATATTTTTATGATATGACAATACTTTGTAGGTCCCATAAACTATAGGTGTAATTGATTTCAAAATCCTATTATCTTCCAATGCTTTTATAATGACTTCTGGTCCTATTCCATTAATATCTCCTATACTTATTCCTATTTTCATACTTTATTGTGAAGTTAAATTTTAAAAACGTCTGCAAAAGTAGTGAATAAATCCATTTAATAACGAATATTTTTAAATATTAATAATTTATCCTACCTTAATAATCAAAAATTGTTATACTTTTGTACTGTAACAAATTTATAGATTTATGTTGTCCTCTACATTAAAAAACACTGCCACGTTTATTATTTCAATAGCTTTAGGCGGATTGGTGGTCTATATGATGCAACAGGTGGGCCACTTCAAATATCCACCGCCTGAAGGTTCTTCAAAAGAACTTATAACTCAATATATTCAAAATGCCCCCAATGGTTTGTTAGCATGGGTTTTATTAAGTCATTCATTAGGGGCTTTGACCACGGGTTGGCTTTTAGGTAGATTTTTGGCCAACAATAGTCTATTTTTGTATAAAGTTGCGGCTCTTATTTGGATGTTCATCGGCATGATAAATATTCTTTATGTTCCACACCCTATATGGTTTACTATTTCAGATTTATGTGTTTATTTTCCCATGGTTTTCATTGGCCACCAATGGGCACACAAAATAAAATATAACTAATTTGAAAATATTAAAAAAGTTATTTTTATCTTTGCAAAAATTAAATTGAAAAGAGGTTGATGGATTATCAAATGGTAAAAACCGAGCAGAAAGCTTTAGATATCAATTTAAATGATCCGATATATGGAACATTTGCTGAAATAGGAGCTGGACAAGAAGTAGCAAGAAATTTTTTTCAAGCTGGTGCAGCAGCTGGTACTATAGCCAAAACCATGTCCGCCTATGACAAAACATATTCTGATGCCATCTATGGTATAGAAGAGTCTGGGCGATATGTCTCAGAGTCAAGATTGTATAAAATGCTGGATCATGAGTGGAACTTGATGGAAGAGAGACTTAGTCAAAGCCGACCTGATGCCACTTTTTTTGTTTTTGCTGATACTGTACAAGCCATCAATTATACACGGACTATCAAAGGAAATGGCTGGATGGGACTCAGATTTAAGCTAAAACCAGATGGTCCCGTCAATGACTTAGTTCTCCATGTAAAAATGTTAGACACTAACAATCGACTTCAACAAGAAGCCATAGGTGTTTTGGGTGTGAATATGATATATGCTTGCTTCTACAACAATCATGATCCTGAAAAAATGGTCCGCTCTTTGGTCGATAATATCAAGGACAGGGTATCGATAGATTTATTAAGAATTTATGGTGAAGATTTTGATTATTTTGATAGAAGATTACTTTCTTTGTACCTTATTAAACATAAATTGTCATCCGTTGCCATGTTTGATGTGAACAAAAGTAGTATTCATGCTTCAGAATTTTTGTACAGACACTCACTTATGGTCATAAGAGGCAATTTTAGACCTCCAACATTAGTGACATTAGATGTAATAAATTCAAGTTTCAAACAATTTAAAGAAGAAACGGAAGCTCCTGATAGCAAACTTACACTCATGATGGAATTGACCATGGATTACCTCAAAACAGAAACTGGAGAAATCAACGAACAAGATTTTTTAGACAGAGCAGACATGCTTTCTTGTTTAGGTCATAAGGTTTTGCTTTCTGATTGCTCCAACCACGAAATGCTCATCAATTACTTGAGCGACTACAAAATTAGTCATTTGGGATTGGTCATTGGTGCACGCGCTTTAGAAGAGATTATTTCTGATAAATTCGAGAATAATCAAGATGGAAGGCTCTTATCTGCTTTCGGAGAATTATTCAGCAAAAATATCAAAATTTATGTCTATCCCGCACTCAATGACGATAGTAAAACGTTGATAAATGCTGAAAATATCAAAGTACCTGACGGCATTAAATTTTTATATCAATATTTATTAGATAGTGCACAAGTTGTTCCTATAAAAGTTTTCGACAAAGGGCTTCTGCATATCTATCCGCACGATGTACTCTATGAAATAAGAAACAACATTGACGGATGGACTAATAAAGTTCCTGAAAACTTAGCAAAATTAATTATATCAAACAAACTCTTTGGATATAAAGGATCATAATTTTTATTTAATCACTTCAAAACAACAACATCATGAATGCAAACAATCAATTAGAAAAAGCTTTAGCCAATGGCTATGACTTTAAAGCCTCGGACTATGTATCTAAAGCATGGAATACATTCAAAGACTATGCAGGTCATTACATTGGATATGTAATTATTATAATAATATTGGGTTCAATTGCCGGCGCCATACCGATTTTAAGCCAAATTTATTCTATGACGGCAGGTGCAGCTTTAGGTTTAGGAGCGGCCATTTTTACCTATATGGTCAATACACAAAAAGACGAAAGATTCGAAAGTTTTTTTGGCGGATTCAAATACATAGTTCCTATTGCTATCACAGCTTTTCTTCAAGGTTTACTTTTTATTCTACTTTTCAGTCCTCTTATTTATATGTATTATGAATCATTTATGGAACTAGTGACTGATTCTTCTCCTGAAAATATGTTAGTTGTTTTTGAGGAAATTTCTAGCAGTGTATGGTTATTATTTGTGCTTAGTATTATTACCATTTATTTAGGTATTTCATTGAGATGGGCCCCATTTTTGGTAGTTTTTAAACAATACAGCCCAATAGATGCACTAAAAACATCTTTCCAGTTAGTCAATAAAAACTTTGGTGGACATTTTATTTTGATGCTGATTATGTTGGGTGTGGGTATTTTGGGATTTTTGGCACTCGTTGTAGGTTTATTAGCGGCATGGCCTGTCATGCTAATAGCTGATTATTATGGCTTTTCAGATGTTGTAGGATTGGAAAGTGAAGAATCATCAGAAATAGAAGACATAGGTCTAAAGGACGAATACTTCAGATAATACATTAGTAATATAAAAATATATAATAATCGTTTTTTAATTAGTGTTAAGATTATAAAAAGATAGCACTTTAGTTATTAAAGTTGTTTACCAATAACTTAAAAAATAATTGGAGTGCTATATTTTTTAAAATACTTTAAAATAAAAATACCGACAATTATTATATAAGTCACACAATATCAGAAAGGTAGAAAACATAAAAATTCTCAGGTATTGTTTTTTAGCAAAATATTGACCTCTACCAATGTTTTTGGAACGATTTTTTCTATATAGATAAAGGCATTATTAAAGTGATTTTATGTACCTCAAAACGATAATACAAGGCAGGCTGGAATTTGGAACTGAAAAGAGTTATGAAAAGGTCACAAAGATGTTTTTGCAAAGACTTGAAACCTATTATAAAACTGACGTATTTTTCAAATATGAAGATGTTTTCAAAGACGATTCTCTTTCATTAGAAATACCTAGATTTGTTGGACAAGTATCAGACAAAGCCTTTCGAGTCACCACAGGATTATTGGGCTATTGTACACAATTTGCTATTGCAGGCTCCATAAGAGGTTGGCTGATTGATGAAGGTAAAGTTGTCAATTTTGTAACATTAGAACCAGATAGTGACAAAGGTGCTGTTCAGTCATTTATGAAAGGCCGCCAACTGGTCAAAGTCGCGGGCAAAGAGATAGAGGCATTGGATGCGCTGAGCAATGCGATTGAAAAATATGATCGCCACGCACAAGCATATGAAAGAAGGGCCAAAGTGAACTTTTTGATGAGAAATTTTCATGATGCCCTCAGAGATTATAATAAATGTATTGCCATAGACCCCAGTATTCCTACAGCCTATTATGGTAAAGCCAAAGTACATATTTTTAGAGAAGAGTGGACAGACGCTATTGAAAACCTTGAAGAATCCATAAAAAAATCTATAGCTCTTCAAACATTGTACTGGAAATCTAGAAAACTCAAGGCTGAATGCCATTTAAAAGTAAAAGAGTGGACAAAAGCAGCTTTTGACCTCAAGTTGTTTTCCAACAGAAAGTTTGATAAAGACGATCCTAATTTTATTTGGAGCCGATGGGCACATTTCAATTATGGGTGGGTGCTGTCAGAGTTAGAAGATTACCTTGAGGCTATCAAGGCTTATGATAAAGCACTTCAAGGTGCTGAGACAAAAGACGGTATAAAGGTTTCGGAAATATTGTATTATCGAGGAATGGCCAAAGAAAAAGCTGGCAAAACTGGAGGGAAAAAAGATATAAAGGAAGCCTCAGAAATGGGCAATAAAAAAGCAATAGGATATCTTGTAAGACTTAAAAAAAAAAAGTAATTCTTCCTTTACTTGTTCAATTTTAATTCTTTAAAAAACCCTTTTTGAAGGTCAATAGCTAGTCTCCATTGGCAATAGGAGTTTTATTCAAAATACATTCTCCGCCCAAATTGAGTAGCCCTTACTACAAGAGGATTCATAAAACCTATCAGTTTCTATTCACTCAAAAGGTTTGCTCATTGAAATCGCATTATCAAAAAATAAAAACTTGTAACTTGTCTGCTATTTTTCTATCATTGCTTAAGCGGGGAACTTTGTTTTGTCCCCCAAGCTTTCCTTCGTTTTTCATATAATTTCTAAAACTATCTTTTCGCAATACTCTCACTTTCAGAGGCTGTAATATATTGCCTTTAATCAGATCATCATAATAGATATTTTGCAAACACATCGCCTCATCCACCTCTCTTTCAAACTTGTGTAAGTCGCTACTCAAATCATCAAACTCTATAAACCATTCGTGATAGGGCAGTCCTCCCTCAGGTGGGTTGACTTGTGGCGCAACAGTAAATTCCACAATGTTCATACCGTATTTTTGGGCTACACTGAGTAGGGCTTCTTCTACTTCTTTGCCTATAACATGCTCACCAAATGCAGAAATATAATGTTTTACTCGCCCCGTCACGAGAAGCTTGTATGGATTAAGGCTGATAAAACGAACACAATCACCGATATCATAGCCCCATAGTCCAGCATTATTATTTATGATGAGCGCATAATCTTTATTCAATTGTACTTCATCTAACATGATTCTTGCAGGATTTTCTTTTCCTACTTCATCTAATGGCACAAATTCAAAAAATATTCCTGAACGGGTATTGAGCAATAAACCATTGTCATTCAAATCATTTTGAAAAGCTATAAAACCCTCAGATGCTGGAAAAGTCTCTATACTATCTATAGGTTCTCCTATCAGTTCTTCAAGTTTAGCCCGGTAAGGTTCGAAGTTGACACCCCCGTACATAAACAAACTATAATTTGGGAAAACCTCTTTTATATTTTTTTTACCTGTCACTTCCAATACGCGTTCGTAATACATTTGTACCCATGGTGGAATACCACTGATCAGTCTCATATCTTGATGGACAGTCTCTTCAACAATTTTTTCCAATTTTTCTTCCCAGTCTTCTATGCAGTTGGTTTCAAAAGAAGGCAATTGATTGGTACGAATCCATGATGGCACTTCGTGATTCACTATTCCGGAAAGCCGGCCCGTGGGGACACCACCTTTTATATCTAAAGTAGGTGATCCACTCAAAAAAATCAACTTACCCTTGAATACATCGACATCGCCTTTTTGATGAAAATAATTAAACATAGCATTTCGGGCCGAATTAAGATGATTGGGCATGCTTTCTTTTGTAATGGGTATATATTTTACACCACTCGTTGTCCCGGATGTTTTTGCAAAATACTTGGGTTTTCCTGGCCAAAGCACATTTCTTTCACCTTTTATGATTTTATCAACGTAAGGCCTCAAACCTTCATAATCTCGAAGCGGCACTTGTCTTTTATAATCTTCGTATGTGGCTATACTATCAAATTGATGATCCTTTCCAAAATCAGTATCTTTTGCTTTGGTGACAAGATGTTGCAAGATTTTTTTTTGATCAGAAATGGCTGTTTGGCTCCATTTATTAATATTACTAGCCGTATATTTGGCAAATAAAGAAAGTAATCGCAATTTGAAACTCATATAAAAATTGATTTATTTAGGAAGGCGCATAAAATAAATAAGTCTTTTCACACTGTACTTTCCTGCACCATTGGCAAGTATGAGTAACAATCCTCCACATAATGCCAAATTTCTCATAAAGTATAATGAATGAATTTGTTTAAATTCTGGCGGGTCGTTCCAAAATGAATAAACTATCAAAGTAAACGGAACCCAATAGAGAAGCAATAAAAAAGAGCCCAATCTGGCAAGGTAGCCTACCAATACCATTATACTCCCCAATATAAGGAAAACAATCAATGTTTTAAGCAAAAAATCTTGCTTCCACAAAATCCCATATACGGTCATTGTTGCTTTAGTTTTACTATAAAAAACCAATTTATCTAATGCTTCGTATATAAATACAAATGAGATTAAAATACGTGCTAAAAGTTCGGCTATATCCTTCATTTGGCAAAGATACAACTTTTGAGATATTAGTATTTCTTGAATAGGAAAAAAATTGACATTTTTTTTTCAAATCACTTTTTAGTGATCAAAAGACCCATTTAATACCTATCATAGCATTGAACCCAATACTTGGATTGCCATAAAACCTCTCAAATCTATTATTTAGTACATTGATGGCTCGACCAAAAACCTTAAAATAGTCAGAAATAGAATATTCTGCACCAAAATTTAAGTCGAAAAGTGCATTGGAAGTAGCGGTTTCTCCTGCCCTTTCTATGAAATGAACAGCACTTCCTGTATATAAATCCCCTGAAACTAACAATTTGTCTTCCAAAAGAGTTACCCTCCCAAAAAGATAGCTTTCTAAAGCGGGTAAATGCCATGCTTTTTCAAAGGTTTTTGGGTCTAGAACATTATATGTCAATGAGCCACCTATTGATACAGTCGGCGTTACAAAAAATTCGGCATTACCACTTACAAATACAATTCCCATATCGTCATATGACATATCAAAGAGACTTAAATTATCAATATTGTTTAATAAAAACATTTGATTTTTAACATTTTTATATCCACCTTTAGCTTGATAATTCAAGAAAGAAAATCTCCCCCTAATACCAGCGCTGTACTCTTGAAACACTGTATTTACAATTGAATCTATTTGCGTATTGAGCCATGGATTCCAACGTGATACTTGTGCAAAATTATTGACATAATGATCTTGTTGGACATCAGCAAATACTTGTAGTTTTTGGCCAGCAATGCCGTAAGAAATCATTATTTTGGGAAAAAGGGCACTACTTCCATCACTTCCATATAAGACATCCAATCCTCCCAAAAATATCACTGGCCCTAAATGGGTCTTTAGAGTAGGTGTAATAGAGGCCACTGTCAATTGACTTTTATTTTCAGTAGAAAAAGTATGGTAATCCCACATACCCTCGATTCTTAACACTGTGCTTTTACCCATAATTTTTTCACCAAAAGCATTTACTTTCATTCCATTATCTCTGCCTTTGCCTTCTGTTATAGCCATGTTTCTAAGAGTAAGGTTAACATCATAGTTGAGTTTGTATTTAGTCATTTCAGGATTGGAAATTCCTACATTGATATCATAAGCATTTAATGTCCTCACCGGGCTAAGAGTATCCCAAATAACTTCAGTATTGTGAAAATGTCTTTTTCTAAAATCTGTACGTACCGTACCATAAAGTTTTAGATTTTCTTTGAGTAAATACGAACCATGTAAGCCAATATTTAGATCTCTATATTTCTGATGTATCAGCCGATTAGAATTGTCCAGTGACTCGTAACCCACTATGACACCAGCATCAAATTTGTCTTTGCGCTGTAAGCTGTACCCTCCCAACACATAAGGATTATTGCGCAAGCCATATCCTAAATGCACAAATCCATTTTTTATGATAAATGGTTCATCCTGATCCATAGCCAATGGACGTATAGTAGGGTCTGGATATGTCAACTCCATTGGAACAATAGAAATGTCATAATTATATTTAGGATTAAATTCTTTTTGAGCGGGCATGACTGGATTCCATGATACCTTTTGGGCCTCTTCGAGTTGTGCTTCAAAGGTTTTTACGACTTCTACTTGCTTGATATTGAGCGTAGAGTCTTTCTGGCTTGAAGCCACAAAAGATCCATAAAGCAAAACATGAAGCAAAATTATATTTTTTATATTCTGTGTTTTCATTTGAAATATTAGCTTATCATTAAATAAAAAAATTATAAAATCCAATTCAATCCTTAGGGCTTCCCTCCTGAAGGCAATAGTTCAAGTACGCCTGAATTATCACTTCCGGGTTTTATACGGTTTTTCTCTTTTTCTTTTTCCTCTACTTTTTTCAATTGTGCGTTGGCTTCATTGATCAAATCCACATCATCAGAAAAATTTTCAATAACAGCTTCCGTAGCTGCTCTGGCATTAAAAGTGTCTCCTCTTTCCAAATAGATATTTGACAATAGCAATAAACTTTTAGCAATCCAATAAGGGTAGGCAGCATTGGCTTCGTTGGCAGTATTACATTCCTCTTCAGCTTCATTTATTTTCCCTTGGCTGTAGAGAATTTCTGCCCTTCTAAATCTGGATTCTGCTGCTTGATTATTTTGAGAGAGTTCACTAACTTTTTGGTAAGCCTTCATTGCTTCTTCCATACTTTTTTCTTTTTGGTATGTTTTGGCTAAATAATAAAATGCTGTTGCTTGATCGTCCATAGATGCACTTTGAGATTGACTCACAATAAGTCCATATTTTTTGATGGGCACACTCTGGCTGGTTCGGAAAGCGCTTCTGAGAGCACCTAAAGCAGCTTTGTATTTTTCTTCCTCATCTTGAAGGGCATCATGATAAAGGTCGTAATATTTGTAAGCTTTTCCAAAATCTTGAGTGTGATTATAGGCAATCAATGCCGATTTTCTTAAAGATTGTATAAAGAATTCAGACCTTCCCGCATCCACCAATGTTTCATAACTTTTCAAAGCCATTTCATAGTTTTTTGTCAATGTATAGGATTCAGCTCTATAATAAATGGCTTTAATACGATTGAGACCTTGAGGATATTTGTCCAAATAATTGTTAAAACCTACAATAGCTCGCTCATAATCTCCTTCATTGTATTTTGCGACACCTACCATATAAGCCAATGAATCCGCCGCTGTCTCAGTGATTTTGTAGCCCGGCAATGATGATACAAATTTTATATACTCATCTGATTGTCCTAAATCGTTGATATAGATTTCTTGAAGACCATACAAAGCACTTTCTTGCTCCTTGGCCGATGGATTGTTCTGAAACACAATTTTATAATTTTTGATAGCTGTCTGCAAATCTCCACGATTGTAAGCTAATAACCCCATTTTTAGCCAGGCACTATTGAGCAGTGGGCTATTGGGATATTGAGTCACTAATACGTTATAACATTGATAAGCATTGTTGACATTATCTACTTCTTGATATGTATCGCCCAATTGCATCCAAGCATTATCAGCATAAACAGATTTTGGATATTGCTCTGTCATATCTTTCAGGGTCAATATTTTTTCAAATGGTTCGTTTAAAAGGCCCTCTATCATGGCCTTTTGATACATCGCGTAATCCACTCCACCTTGGTTGCGCTTTATAGCTTGCTGGTAGAAAGTCATCGCTTCATTATATTTATTGTATTTGAAAAGACAATCGCCAGTTCGGAGCAGTGCATCTGGCCATACATTCTCCAATAAGTCTTTGTTTTTGATTTTTGTGGCATTAGCACTAAATCCTGTCACTGCTTGTCTAAAATATTTTTCAGCTTGCAGATAATTTTTCTCCATAAAGTAATTGTAGCCCATGAGATAGTTGGCACTGTAAGATGCTGACTCTTCAGGCATCCAACTGATACCTTCAGCTTGTTTAAAATATCTTTCCAATGCTGTGCGTGATTCTTGATATTTTGCTTTTTCATGAAGAATCTGAGCTGACCAAAAAGCCCCTTGAGCAGAAGAGATACGCATCGCCTGATATTTTTCAGCTTTTTGGAAACTTAAAAGTGCATCATCTTTCCAACCATTCAGATATTGATGTATGCCATATTTAAGGGCCACATTTTGATAGGTTGATTTAAGATTGTTACTAGAATTTTTCATGTTTTCCATGATATCCAATGCCGCTGCATAATCTGACATATTTTCTAAAAGAGCGATAACAATTTTTTGTGCCTCATCAAAATATTTTGAGTTTTCTTCTACCTTCATAAGGGTATTGATGGCTTCACGTTCCGAACCTGTTTCAGCAGACAGCTTTCCATAGTTGAACAAAGCTTCTTCTTGCATCTTTTTTTCAAAGTTCATTTGACTGACTTTTTTAAAAGCTGCACGCGCTGACAATTTATCACCTGTTTTGTAGTAACAATCCGCCAAATAATAATTGACCAATTGGCCCAATTTGCCATCTATTAATGCTATTTCACTAAAATTTTTAATGGCTTCAGGACATTTCCCTAATCGATATTGTGTAAATGCCAGTTGATAAAACTCCTCCACTGTCAATTTTTCAGTATTAGCTTCGTAATATTCTAAATGAGGCAGCGCCTTTGAATAGTCTTCTCTTTTGTAATATGCTTGTCCTAAAAGTTGTCTTATTTCCTTGCGATGTCTCAAATCTTTATCCCCGAGAGAAGCCTCTCCTTGGTCAATCACCTTGTCATATTGTTCCTGTACAAAATATATCTGCGTGAGGTAGTAAGGTGCAAAAGAACGGTACATATCACTGTTTTTGACCTTTTCAAAGTGAATGATAGCCCCTTGATAATTTTTTTGAAAATACTCACTCATAGCATAATAGTAATTCACTGGAAAATAATATGAACTATTGTTGTTTTTTATAGGCTCAAAGGTTTTTTTAGCCTCATTAAACTCCTTTAACACAAAGTGTGAATAACCTTTTTTGAATCTTGCATCTACTCTTTCTTCTTCTGAAATATTATCCAGAGTAGCCATAGCATAGGTATCAATAGATTTTTTATACCATTTTTTGTTGTAATAATAACTCCCTAATTCTAATATAGCTGGATTAGAAGAAGGGTCAGGATATTTGTTATTGATAAAACGGACCACTTCTTTTTCGCCATTCAAAAGGTCCAATCTTAATCCTCCTACCACATACATAGCTTCTGCCTCATTTTTAATATTTGAAAAATCATCTTCTGTTGCGGGATGTTCCAAATTAATAAACTGATTCAACATATAACGAGAAGGACTATAAGCACTTTTATCAAAAAGCTCTTGTCCTAAATTCCATTTCATATTCCTATCAATGGAAATTGCATTTTCTTGTGAGTGAAGGTCATTGACCGAAATGACCAAAAGAATAATGAAAAATCTAACTATAAAATTCATAATCGAATGATTGAAAGTACTAAAATAAACCGCAAAATTACAAAAATTATTTGTAATATAACATATAATGAACGGCATATAAATTATTTTATTCTATAATGTGATTTAGAAAAAAATGCCACCAAGTTATGTAAACACAACAAGAGTAAAAAACTTTTCCTTTTTACAAAAAAAACAGAACCTCCTTAAATTGTCACTTAAGTAAATTTATTATTCATAAAGAACTTTTGGTAATAATTTTACGTTGACTACACCAAAATATTTTGTAGTATGTCCATCATCAAAACACCGTTATTATTTGTTGGGTCAAAGGGAGAAAAACACCTTAATGCATTGTACGATTCTGGTGCCAATTTATCTTGTATTCATCCAGATGTATTAGAGGATTTGGAAGATCCCATTTCTTTGGGCCGTACACGCATGGTAGGAACTGCATCAGAAGGCCATTTTATTGAAGCAACTGAAAGAGTTATTTTAGATTTTTATATGGATGACATTTTGTTGTCTGATGAGTTTCTTGTCATTCCTGGACTAAGCGAAGAAGCAATCATAGGTGCTGCAACCATGCAAAAATGGCGTATAAAGTTAGACTTCGAACATGACAAAGCTATTGTAGATCCTAAGGTCGCTAAAATGCAGTTGGTTTAAAAAAAATATTGATACCGTAGAATTTTAAGACTTTTGTTAGTTTGTCTTTGTATCATAAATTAATTACTTGGTTCCCCAAGAGTATTACTATGCGATTCTTCGAGCAAAATGACCTTTACCTCATTGATTTTAGTTTCAGACTTGGACAAAATAATAAATTTAAAATTGTCCAAAAATATTTCCTCGCCTTCTTCAGGTATTGATCCATGTGTCATCACGATATATCCAGAAAGTGTATTGTACTCTTCGTCAGGCAGGTGGAGGTTTTCATATTTATCATTGAGGTAGTCAAGTTCCAATCTTCCTGAAAAAATAAATTCTTTTTCACTTATAACTTTTTCAGTATAATCTTCTACATCGTATTCGTCCTCTATTTCTCCAAAAATTTCTTCAAGTATATCTTCTAAAGTGATTATTCCCGCCACACTTCCGTATTCATCCACCACTATTGATATGTTCGTCCGGCTTTTTATAAAATGATGTAGCAAATCTTGAATATTCATCACCTCTGGAAAAAACTCAATTTCCCTTATGTGTCTTTTAATAGAAGTAATATTTTTGAATAGAGTCTGATGGTGAATATATCCCACCACATTTTCAATGTCATCATCAATGACAATGAGTCTTGAATGCTTCGACTCTTGGAAAATGTTTTTTACTTGTACAAGATCATCATTTTTATCAACAAATACAATTTCATTTCGAGGAATCATACAATCTTGTATCTTGACCTGGTTAAGGTTCAAAGCATTAGTCAATATTTCTCTATCCACCATTTCGTCTTCGTGTGAGTGTTGATGAATAAAATGCTCTAAATCCAAAGGTGTTATACTATAGTTTTCCTCAATCTCTGTTGGGCCAAAAAACATTCTTATTATTCTATTGGAAATTTTGGTAAGGATGATAGCTGGTATGGATAGAGTTTTTTTGAAAAAGGACAGTAGTGGCGAAAACTTATAAACGATATCATTGGCATAAATTCTAAAAATGGTTTTAGGCAAATACTCACCAAAAACAAGCAAAACCAAAGTTAAAACAAAAGTTGTTAGCACAGCAGTTGCCCAAGATTGCAAAGGTAGAAATTCATTAAAAAAAGGCGTAACGATGGCACTAAAAAACATTGAGTAAACCACCAAAACGACATTATTACCCACCAACATTGTACTCAAAAATCTTTTAGGGTCTGAGTATAAGTCAGTTAGTATGCGTGCTTTGTTGTCTCCTTTGTTTTTGTAAACTTCAATATTAAGTCGGTTGGCAGTAAGATAAGCTATTTCGCTTCCTGAAAAAAAAGCTGATAACAACAAGGTAACAACAACTATAAGTATAGTAGTGAGCATGGATTTTTAAAAATTAAAAACGCAAAGTTAATTAAAAATTTGTGATAATATCTGAAACATTGACTTTACCTTGTACTTTTTTCTTAATTTCAAATCTTGTAAAGTTATTAGTGGCCCTAAAACCAAAGCCATAAGTGGTATCTCCTTTTTCTGCCTGCGACAGTCTGACTAATTTTTCAGTGAAAGCTTCGCGTTTCAATTCATCAAATATCAACTCAGAAGTCTCTAACTTTTCGTTTTTTTCATTATAAACTATCACATTACCTTTTGCTGTTATGCGCTGTGTTTCATAATCTCTTACAGCTGTTTCGGCTTTTAGCCAGCTCGTCACCGTCTGATTGGCATCCAAAAATTCCAACATTATACCTTTTGGAAATATATCTTTTCCTTTGTAGGAATGCAGATGTCTCTCCATCACTGGAGCATTGAGGATGACTTTGACAAAGGCAGAATCACTGTATAATATTCTTACATTTTTGCCTACTTCTAACTGGGCATCTATTCCTTCTGCCAACAAAGCATCAATATCTTCAACTTTTGTGGTGCAAGAGATTACCCCTACCATTAGGAAAATCGCTACAAAATTCTTAATTATATCTTTAATCATTTCTGGCATCTAATACGGTCAGGTCACCCGCAAAATTGTGTACTGTTTCATCTATAAATCGCACCTGAGCTCTCCATGCAAATACACCAGGATTGACACTTCTACCCCTGAATACTCCATTCCATCCATTGTTATTATCATTGGTCGTCAAACAACCTTCAAAGGCATTGATTTCACAATCTTTACCACGATAGACTAAGTTGCCCCATCTATCATAGACCTCCAACAGTTCTACATATTTCACCGATCTATTGTGCCAAATATTAAAAAAGGCATTTCCGAGTTGGCTACTAGGTTTGATAACGTTAGGTAAATGCACTTGATAATCTTTATTGACACGAATAGTGACCTGGTCCATTACCTCGCATCCTCTTTCATCCGTTACAATGAATGTGTATGTTGTATTATCTTTAGGAAATACCACTGGGTTCAGTATAGAATCGTTTTCAAAATCAGATGTGGGCACCCACCTTATAGAAACAGAACTTGAATTTAATCTAGTATAGGAGCCTAAAAGTTGAGCCGTTTCGCCCAAGTCAATCACTTGATCAGGTCCCGCATCTATCACATTGGGCATGGGATCTACACTCACTGTGACTTGGTCAGATGCTGAGCATCCGTTTTGGTCCACTACAGTAAGTGTATAAGTTGTATTGTCACGAGGAAAAACCACTGGATCTAAAATAGAATTGTTTTCAAAATCTTGCGAGGGTGTCCATGTTATAGAATCGCCCAAAGGATTGACAGGCGTATAAGAACCCATAAGCTGAGCAGGGTCACAAAGTTCAATTTCTTGGTCTATACCTGCATTCACTATGAGTTGAGGCGGCTGCACAAGGTTGATTTCTATTTCTGTCATACAACCTTTTGAATCTTGAATAGCAAGTGTATATAGTCCTTCGGGAAGATTACCATATCTAGGATTGGATCTAAAAGAGCCTCCATTGAGACTAAATTGATATTCTGGTGCACCTCCTACACCTATACCTAATATGATACCTTCAGGCACATTGAAGCATCTCAAGTTGGTCAAATCAGCATCTACATTTAATGTTGAGGTATCTTTACAGCAGGGTTCTACAAAAAATTCTACAATTTTTGTCACTAAGCATCCCCTTGAACTCTCAACTGTCAAAGCCGCTATCTTATTTCCAAAAGAGCCATATGTCACATCAAACGGGCCTTCGCCATTGCTTCTATCTGGTGTGGCTCTATCTCCAAAATTCCAATTATATCTCACTATGGGGTCTGTAAGAGACTCTGACAAATTGGTAATGACTACGGATTTATCACATTCAAAAGCATTGTTGGCATTGAGTTCAAAGTCGGGCTTTGGGCCTAAAAATGTACCCGTGCCACCAAATTCCACCTGAAACCCGAGACCAGAACGAGTAAAATTATTAACTATCAATACATAAGACCTTCCAGCCACCATATCAATGGGCGCTAAAAAATTGTTATTTCCAGGCTGACATCCAGGATTTTCAACAATATCAACATCGCCCTCTAATAGTCCTGTAGGGCCGTTACATCCAATCCATTGAGCAAGAGGCAAGGCGTTTCCATTACCATCTCCATTGGCCCCTGATGCCATACATCTAATGAGTCTTTTGTTCCCACAATCATCCAATCCATTGGGCAATTCATAAACCGCAAAATCTAAATCGTCTGAAATGGTATTTCTATCTACAAAATCATTAGGGGTCAAAACAAAGGTTAGACTGCCCGCTTCATCACATGTCCATTTATACCATGCAGATTGAAACTCTTCTTGCATACAATTACCACGTTCAATCTCATTTCTATCTTGTCCTAGACCAGTGAGGCTCTGAACTATAAAAGTGGACTTGTCACAGAGCACAACGCCATCTCTACAGTCAGATTCTGGTGAAGGTACTGGCGCAAAATCACTGACACACAATTTGAATGTTCCCGCGCCATCTACAGCTGATTCGATCATAATATAATACAATTGACCTACCACAAGATTGTCTAACAAGAGTTCATCATTGCCAACGCCCTTTCCAGGAGAGCATTGTAAATATTCACCACATCTTGAAAAAACGACAATCTTAGGACTACGCATAGTGCCTCCTTGTCCAGCACCAAATGCCCTAATTAAAGCCCCTGGTCTTCTTGGTGTAAAACTAAACCAAACACCATTTTGCCATCGCAACGATACACATGAATTGGGGAATTGAGGATCGGGAGTGGCTCCAATATTAGTAAACGCCCCATCATCTGAGCAATATTCTTCAACCGCCGGTAAGGGTGTCGCAAATCGGCACTCATCATTTAATATTTGGGCTTGAAGCGTGGTATTGGCAAATAAAACAATACATGTAAATAGGATATAAATCCATCTACTGCTGGTATATTTAATAAGGCTTTGTTTCATAATTTATCAAATTTTGAAAAAATCATCAATATTAACAAAAAAAAATTTGAGGTGTTCACCATTTTATACTAAATACTTGTTAAAATATATATTTCTTTGTTTATCTGACCCAATACCTACAATTTTGTCACAGTTCTATCCATTACATTCAACTTATTGTTTAGCTTTGTCCTCAATTTTAATATTATTTTATGTTATATATTGTTCCTACACCTATTGGGAATTTGGACGACATTACTTTTAGGGCCATAGATACTCTCAATTTGTGCGATGTGATATTGTCTGAAGATACGAGAACTAGCGGCAAATTACTCAAACATTTTGATATTCAAAAACCATTGTGGTCTTTTCATGCCTTCAACGAACACAGGGCTTTAAAAAGTATCATTGACCACCTACAACAAGGTAAGAATATAGCTTTAATATCCGATGCAGGCACTCCAGGAATTTCGGACCCTGGCTTTCTTTTGGTGCGGGCATGCGTAGAGGAAGGCATAAAAGTGAGTTGCCTTCCGGGGGCTACAGCCTTTGTTCCCGCCTTGGTATCATCAGGTTTTCCAGCTGACAAATTTTTTTTCGAAGGGTTTTTACCACATAAAAAAGGCCGCCAAACACGTTTGAAATATTTGGCCCAATTGGATGTAACGATATTGCTCTACGAATCTCCACATAGATTGATCAAATGCCTTGAAGAAATTCGTGATTTTCTCGGCGAAGATAGGCGTGTGTGCGTGGCCCGTGAAATAAGTAAAGTCTATGAAGAGTTTTTGGTACTGCCCGTCATTGAGGCCATTTCTCATTTTTCTAATACTCCAGCCAAAGGCGAAATCGTTGTCGTCATTGAAGCTAAAAAGTAAATAATTTCTATGATTCATTTTGAAAAATTTGTATTGGACAATGGCCTGAGAGTCATTCTTCATCAAGACAAATCCACACCTATGGCTGCCGTAAGTGTGATATATAATGTAGGATCTAAGCACGAAGATCCCAATCGCACAGGCTTTGCTCACTTGTTCGAACATTTGATGTTTGGTGGTTCCAAAAACATAGCTGATTTCGATGGACCTATTCAAGATGCTGGAGGCGAAAACAATGCTTTTACCAATTCGGATATGACTAATTTTTATGTCGTATTGCCACCCCAAAATTTAGAAACGGCGCTTTGGCTTGAGTCTGACAGAATGAATGAACTGGCCTTTAGTAAAAAATCGCTCAATACCCAAAAAAAGGTTGTCATCGAAGAATTTAAAGAAACATGCCTCAATGAACCCTATGGCGACATGTGGCATCACCTTAGTGAATTGGCTTACACAACTCATCCCTATCAATGGCCAACTATTGGCAAAGAAATAGACCACATAGCTCAAGCTACTTTAGAACAAGTCAAAGAATTTTTCTATGGTCATTACCGTCCAGATAATGCTGTCATTGTCATAGCAGGCAACATCAATATTTCTTCGACTTTAGACTTAGTAAAAAAATGGTTTGGAGACATTCCTAAAGGATATGTAGCCCACCCGGCTTTGCCTCAAGAACCTATTCAAACCCAATTTCGACAAAAAGTGATTTATCAAGACGTGCCCCATGAAGCCATTTATCGAGCCTATCCTATGGATCATCGAATGACAAGGGAATATTATGCATGTGATTTATTGTCGGATATTTTGGCCACAGGTAGGTCTTCTCGTTTTTACAAATATTTATACAAAGAGCAACAACTTTTCAGTACCATAGATGCCTTCATCTCTGGCTCTTCCGACCCTG
>CAZBCV010000023.1:0-23128 GCA_964490495.1 uncultured Aureispira sp.
TATCCATATCTCAAAAGATCAATTTTTTTAAAATTTTGAAAAATTACTTTCAAATTGTGTCCTATATTTAAAAATCTTGTTACTTTAGTGGCTCAAAACAATAATTAAATAAAAATGAGCGAACAAACAACCCAAACCAAAGGCTTTTTAGGCAAATCATTAGACCTGATTGAAAGAGTAGGAAATAAGCTGCCCGATCCCGCAGTTCTTTTTCTAGTATTAATGGTAATTGTCTGGATATTGTCAGCTATATTTTCAAATATGACCTTTTCAGAAATCGACCCTCGAACAGGTACAGCCATGCAAGTCAGCAATTTGTTAGCGGGCCAATCCTTAACAGAATTTATGTCAAAATTGGTCACTACCTTTACTAGTTTTGCACCTTTAGGCGTTGTTTTGGTAGCCATGTTGGGTTTGGGTGTAGCAGAGCATACTGGTTTTATCAACGCCGGATTGCGCTCTATTCTCAGCATTACACCAAAAGCACTATTAACTCCAGTATTAGTAGCTGTAGGAATATTAAGCCATGTAGCAGTAGATGCTGGATATGTTTTGGTTATACCCCTAGGAGGTATTATATTTTATGCAGCGGGCAGACACCCTTTGGCCGGTATAGCTGCCGCATTTGCTGGTGTTTCAGGAGGTTTTTCTTGTACCCTTTTTGTTCCTTCGAGTTTGGATCCATTGTTAGCTGGGTTGACGGAGGAAGCAGCGAGATTATCTTCATCTCCTGGTGCAGCAAACATAGTCATTAATCCATTAAACAATTATTACTTTACGACAGCATCTGTCCTTTTAGTAGTGGTCATAGGATGGATATTGACAGACTACTTTATAGAGCCTAGACTTAAAAATACACCTATTGATGCCGATGCCTCGGACTTACCTAAAATGGAAGATTTAGGTAAAAAAGAAAGAGCAGGTTTAAAATGGGCCACGTTATCTATGTTATTAGTCTTAGCTGGTTTGATTATCACAGCGCTTCCGCAAGATAGCGCATGGAGAAGTATGGACGAAAAGTTTTTGGGACAGCTCCTTCATTCCACTGCTCCTTTAATGAAGTCCATTGTAGCCATTATTTTTATCTTCTTTTTGATTCCTGGTATCATTTATGGATATGTTTCGGGCAATGTAAAAAATCATAGAGATATAGTGCAGGCCATGTCCAAATCTATGAGTGGTATGGGCTATTATATAGTTATGGCGTTTTTCTGCGCACAATTCATCTATGCGTTTGGACAATCCAATATGGGTGCACTCATAGCCGTTAAAGGCGCAAATTTGCTCAAAGCCATGTCTATGCCTATGGGAGTAACTTTAGTAGGAGTTGTATTTTTATCAGGCTTTGTCAATTTATTAGTAGGTTCTGCATCTGCAAAATGGGCCCTCATAGGAGCTGTTATGGTCCCTATGTTAATGGAACTGGGTTTGTCTCCAGACCTCACACAAGCGGCTTACAGAGTAGGTGATTCTTCCACAAATATTATCACACCTTTACTCCCCTATTTTCCTCTTATAGTAGTCTTTTGTCAAAAATATGTGAAAAGCAGTGGAATTGGCACCTTGATATCGTTAATGTTGCCCTATTCAGTAGCATTATTGATACTTTGGTCTATATTTTTACTATTATTCTGGGCATTTGGAATTCCTTTAGGGTTCGATTCAACTTATGAATATATTCCGCAGGTCAATTAAAACAATTATATTAATTTGTAAGTTATTTCTTTTACTACCTAAATATCTAAAATGAGATTCGTCATGAGACCTTCAAGTACAAAAAAATCAGTACTTTTGATAACTAAGCATAGACACCCCTATGGTGCGAAGTCAAAAGTAAGCTTTGCGACTGATTTTGAAGTAATTGGAGGTCGTAATAGATTATCATTTTAGATTTTTAGGTACTAGTTAATAACACTAAACTCAGTTAATGGTACACAATTTATCAAAAAAAAGTTCGATAGCCAATCATTATCTTGCACAGTTAAGAGATGTTAATATCCAAAATAATAGGCTACTTTTTCGTAAAAATATCGAAAGGCTTGGCCATATCTTTGCTTATGAAATTAGTCAATATTTTAGCTATGTCGATAAAGAAATAGAAACTCCACTAGGCACCGCACAAGCCCAAATGAGTGAGTCGCGCATTGTTTTATGCACAATATTAAGAGCTGGACTACCCCTGCATCAAGGGCTATTGGACTTTCTGGACGAGGCCGATAATGGTTTTGTGGCTGCTTTTAGAAAAAATCATAAAGATGGCACATTCGAAATCAATATGGAATATGTAACATGCCCAGATTTAACAGATTCTGTACTCATACTCACAGACCCTATGTTGGCCACAGGTGCGTCCATACATAAAACATTAGAGGCTCTCGAAGAGTATGGTAGCTATAAAGAACTTCACATTGTTTCTGTCATTGCTTCCACTGATGGTATCAATTATATAAAAAGACTCTATCCTCATGCTCATATCTGGGTAGCAGCCGAAGATGAAGAGCTTACGGCCAAATCTTATATTGTGCCTGGATTGGGTGATGCAGGTGATTTAGCTTATGGCAAAAAACTGCAAGAATGAGAATAAAATGGAATGCCCCCGTTACATTAAGCTTTGCTCTTTTATGTACAATCATTTTTGTATTAGATAGATTTCTTATGGGGTCAATTATGAGCTTTTTTACTGTATTTCCAAATATTCAATGGCTCAATCCTTTTTCAGTCATCACGCTTGTAACCCACAGCTTAGGACATAGCAGCATGGAACATTTGCTAAGCAATCTCACTTTTATATTACTCATAGGACCTATCGTGGAAGAAAAATATGGCTCCTCATCTTTATTATATATGATCTTCGTAACTTCGCTAATTACAGGACTCATTACTGTCTTATTTATGAATGTAGGCTTGATGGGTGCTAGTGGCATAGTATTTATGTTGATTTTGTTGGTCTCTTTCACCAATGTGAGTGGGAGAGAAATTCCCATGACTTTTATTTTAGTAGCTATCTTATTTTTAGGAAAAGAAGTATTAAAATCACTTGATGTCAATAATATTTCAGAAACAGCTCACATCATTGGTGGAATATGTGGAAGTGCTTTTGGTTTCAAAAATAGGAACTAAATATTTCAACAATTTTCTATTTAAGTCGTTATTTTCTCAAATAAAAATAAATTTAACATGCAAAAATTATTCTTTTTCATTTTTTCTGTACTTTTAATAGCCTCTTGTGATAAAACTCCTGTTGAGACTACTGAGAGATTTCAAGAAATCGAATCCAAATCGCAATTTGATAACATTATTTCAAATGGAGTTTCATTAATGATGTTTCATTCGCCCAGCTGCTCTATTTGTAATGCCCAAAAACCTTTAGTGGATGCAACAGCCAACGATGAGGAACTTAAAGCAGCTCAGTTCTATTTAGTAGATGTCAATAAGCACAAAGAGATCACCGCTGCTCATAAAATCAATGGTTTTCCTGTAATTGTAATTTTTAAGGACAACAAAGAAGTTGAAAGACTATTAGGTGGCGGGCATAGTACAGAGAAGTTAAAAAATTTGGTGAAAACTCATTTATGATTTATTAAACGCCAATTTTCAACACAATAAAAAAAGCTGTTAGTCACCAAAACTAACAGCTTTTTTTTATGCCTATATTCACAGCTAAGACCAAAATTTATAGTGAACAAAACAGGAGCTTTACTTCTCATTTTACACATATCGATATGCCAAAAATATCTTCAGAATATCTAACACCTCCAACAATAATAAATTCAGTCTCCTGTTTTACCACAAAAGTGGTATTTTTTTATTAAAAATTATCGACATTCATATTATGATTATATCTTATTTATATACTACTTAACTAAAAGTATTTAGAATCAATTTGAGAAATATTGAACCCTGTAATAAAGAATAAAGACTCCTGAGATTACAGGTGTTTTAAAAAATTTGGCATATTTATTGGAATACACTCAATGGATTATTTAAATTAACCTTAATATTAAATATGGAATTTGTAAAAAATTTCATACGCCCTATTAAGGCAAATTATTTTTTGCAGCATTTATGTTGGTAAAAAATAAAGAGTGTTTTTACAATTATTTAACTTTCAAAACATAAATAAAATGGCATTAAGAGCTGTATTGGCTGACCATCAAAAGATGTTTACTGAAGGTGTAAAAGCCCTGCTCAAAGAGATGAAATGCACCACTATAAAGATAGTGGGTACTGTACATTCCCAAGAGGAATTATTTGATATGACAAAATATCCCATAGACATACTAATAGTTGAACTTACATTTGGTGGTACTTTGGATACTTCTCTACTTTCTGAACTAAAAGAGAAACATCCAGAAATGAAAGTTATCATTTTAAGTAGCTATAGTGAATCCCACATAGTGCGTGAGGCATTTATAAAAGGAGCAGATGGATATGTGTCAAAATCAAATAATATTCTTGAACTTATACAGTGTATTGACTTTGTGGCTGAAGGTAAAACATACATCGGTGATGGTCTAAGGTTGAGTCCAACATATGACAAAAACAAAAAGACATCTCCAACAGTAAAAAAGACATCTATAGAAGATAGATACTTACTCAAACAAAAATTAACCAAAAGAGAAAAAGAGATTTTATCTCTCATAGTTCAGTTTAAAGACAATAAAACCATAGCCAAAGACTTGTTTATAAGCGACCAAACAGTATCAGTACACCGAAAGCGGATAATGAAAAAGTTTGGTGTCAATAGTACGGTGAATCTTATCAAATTTTCGATGGATCATCAATTGGTATAGTTTTTGGTATATCATAAAGAATAAATAATCCAAATCGGGCATCCCCTTGCTCACAACAAATTGTAACATTAGTCTTCCCCACGTAAATCTGAGGTAAATTAGGAATCATTTTTTATTTATAATTAAATCTAAATTATCTCATGAAAACAGAGAATTTGACACTTACAAAACGCATAGTTTTTGGTAGGTTTATCAAAATGAGTATGCTGTCAGCATTGCTGACATTGTGGTACTCTGGACTTCAGGCTCAATGCCCTTTGGCATGTAACAATCTGGTTCAGGTATCTATGAATGAGACTTGTGTGGTCGAAATTACACCTGACATGATGTTGGAAGGTCAAGAAACAATTGAAGAATGTGATTACACAATTCAAGTATTAGGCACAAATGGACAACCATTAGCTTCTAGCCCTAATATTACATCGGCCAATATCGGCCAAACACTAACCGTAAGAGTATGGTTGGGAAATAATTCTTGTTGGGGTTCGATCAGAATCGAAGACAAATTAGCTCCTACCATAAACTGCCCTGACCCAATTACTGTGGGTTGTTGGGAAAATCCAACTTTTGGATTGCCAACTGCCAATGACAACTGTGGTGGAAACCCCGTAGTAAGAGTATTATCTGACGTCACTACAGATGAAGGTTGTGGTGATTTTAGAGCACGAAGAGTGATAAGATACCAAGCGCAAGATGCGAGTGGCAATCTTTCTACAGTTTGCGAAAGAGTCATTATGTACCAAGCTGCAAATTTTCCATCAGCCATAGGCTTTCCTAAAAATTATGATGGTGCAGTGGGACAAAGACCTGCTCTCGAATGTGATGGCGGTTGGGCTTGGAACGCCAACAAAACAATGGCTAATGTTCCATTCCCTACCAATAATTGGGATGTAAATGGAAATGGCTATCCAGATCCCACAGAAACTGGAGCACCTTTTATAAGAGAAAATAACAATATATCTGGCTATATTAATGGTTTTATAGTAACCACTAGTACACCAGCTGGATGTGTTATTGGTACACTTGTCACCCCATCACAACAATCACAGTTTGCCATGTTAGGTTGTGGTCTCAGTTCTTATAGAATTGATACTTTCTACAACCCTATTATAGGTGGCAACAACACATGTAAATTAAATACTACTTTTTCAGATACAAAAATAGATATTTGCCCTAAGAGCTTCAAAGTTTTAAGAGCTTGGACAGTATTAGATTGGTGTAGTGGTGCTATTTTGACAAGACATCAGGTTATAAAAGTAGTAGATGAAGAAGGTCCAGTAGTAACATGTCCTCAAGACATTACGGGTTCTCCTTTGGCAACTGTTTATAACGACCCTACAGGTCAAGGCGTTGCAGGCGTTATCTCTACAGACCCTTATACATGTTCTGCATCATGGACTGTAAGAGCACCTATAACAATTAGTGACTGTAATGAAACAACATGGACTGTTTTATTCAAAAAAGAGGCGACAGTAGGTGTAGTGCCTGGAGATGATGTTCCTTGGGTAAGCGTAGATGGTGACACAAGGGTTACGGGTTCTTTCCCTAACTTTAGAATCATGAACCTTCCTGCAGGAAGAACATGGGTGAGATACGTAGTTACAGATGCTTGTGGTAATGTAGGTTTCTGCAATACAGAAATAGACGTAATAGATAGAACACCACCTATACCTGTGTGTGATGAATTCACAAGAGTGACTTTATCTACTAATGGTCGTGCTATAGTTTTTGCAGAATCATTTGATGATGGCTCACATGACAATTGTTCAGAAGTGACTTTCGACGTAAGAAGAATGACACCTGGTTGTGGTCAGAGTACAACTACATGGGGTCCATTCGTAGAATTATGTTGTGATGATGTACCACGTGATGTAATGGTAGAGTTAAGAGTTACAGACGCATTTGGCAATAGCAATGTATGTATGGTGACAGTCCGTACTGACGATAAAGTACCACCAGTCATCACTTGTCCAGCTAGCGTAACTATCAATTGTGGTGCAGATACATCGGCCGTAGCATTAGGAAGACCAGTTTTCTCAGCTACACCTATCAGTACACCATATTTCTCAGACAATTGTCCAAATCCAAGATTGTCTTGGAGAAACAGTGGCACTATCAGCGATTGTGGACAAGGTGTTATCACAAGAACGTTTACTGTCACTGACAATGGTGGCAGAACAGCGACTTGCTCACAAACTATCACAGTAAGAAACAGTACTCCATATGCAGGACCTTCAAGATGGCCCAATTCTCCAGTGACTGTAACTGGCTGTATGAACGCAGATACTGAACCTTCTAAAACAGGTATTCCAACTATTGGGTCTGGTGCTTGTAGTCAAGTAGCTTATACCTACGAAGACCAAGTGTTCCCATTTGTTGACAATGTTTGTTTCAAAATATTGAGAAGATGGACCGTTATAGATTGGTGTAAATTTGGGCCTAACACCAATCCAAATGGTGGTGTTTATCCTTCAGCACCTGTAGAAGGTGTCAACATGTGGACTTTTGTTCAAACTATTAAGGTAGATGACACCGAAGCCCCTGTAATAGCCAACAGATCAAAAGCAGACACTGATGCCTTCGGCGAAAACTGTAATGGTTTTGTGGAATTGACAAATTCTGCTACTGATTGTACTCCAGCAAATCAATTGAGATGGAGCTATACTATAGATCCAAATAACGATGGTGTAGGTCCTTTTATTACTGGCAATACTAATTCAGCATCAGGAACCTATCCAGTAGGAACTCACAGAATCACTTGGAGAGTAGAAGATAATTGTGGCAATGAATCCACTTTAAATTATACTTTCAGAGTATTGGATAAGAAAAAACCAACACCATACTGTATTTCACAGTTGACAACAGTAGTAATGCCTTCATCGGGAATGGTAGAGATATGGGCCAAAGATTTTGATCATGGTTCTACTGACAATTGTCCAGTCACTGGCTGTGGATTGAGATTTACATTCAACAATTTTACACCACCTAATTCTAATAGCGAAGTACTATTTAATATGGCTGGAACAGTAGTGGGATCATGGCCAACAACCAATGTAAATTTATTGGCAAGATATGCGAGTGGAGAATTGCAAAGATGGTTACCTACAATGTGTTCATCTGCTAAAGCTTATTCATGTGATGATGTTGGTCCAAACACTGAAAACATGAGTGTATGGGATGCATCAGGAAATACAGACTTCTGTACAGTAACTCTGAATGTTCAAGCCAATGATGCTTGTGGTGGTTCTAGATTAGCAGGAGAAATTGGTACTATCAATAATGAAATGGTAGAAAATGTTACCGTTGTCCTGGAAAATACTGTAAGCAGTGAAACAAGAGTAGCAATGACTAACAAAGATGGGCAATATGATTTCTATAATGTTACAAACGATGCAGATTACATGTTGTTACCAGAGAAAGATGATGACCATTTGAATGGAGTTTCAACTTTGGACTTAGTATTGATTCAAAGACATATCTTAGGTCTTCAGCCATTGTCTAATCCTTACTATCATGTAGCTGCAGACATCAACAAAGATAAGAGAGTGACAGCGTCTGACCTTGTAGAATTGAGAAAATTGATCTTAGGTATTTATGCTAAATTCCCTGACAATACTTCGTGGAGATTTTTTGATAAGTCAACGATAGTCAACGATGTCAATAGAGTGTGGACCTTAGGAGAAATGATTTATGTAGATGACATGACCAATGGCGCACTTACAAATAACTTTGTAGCTGTAAAAGTGGGTGATGTGAATGCTTCTGCATCTGTC
Organism: uncultured Aureispira sp.; assembly: GCA_964490495.1. Classification (GTDB taxonomy): domain Bacteria; phylum Bacteroidota; class Bacteroidia; order Chitinophagales; family Saprospiraceae; genus OLB9. The sequence goes on from CAZBCV010000023.1 coordinate 8,567, forward strand.
AATGCTAATGGCAGCAATATTGAATCTAGAACTTCTAAGTCTCTTACATTGAATGTAAATGAAAAATCATATTTGTCTGGTGAAACTGTAAAAGTTGATGTAACTTCTGAAAACTTTAACAATATCGCTGGAGCTCAATGGACATTCAATTTTGATAGTCAATCTATGAAGTTTGCCTCTGTAAAATCAGGTGCGCTTAATCTATCAATGGACAATGTTAATGCAGCTTTATCTAACGAAGGTAAACTAGCATTCAGCTGGAACGAATTCAACGGAGTAAATGTAAAATCTAGCGAAGTCCTTTTCTCCATAGAGTTCGAGGCAATTACGAATAATACAATTTCAAACACACTTTCATTATCATCTGATATCACTAAAGCCGAAGCTTACACAAACGACTTGAATGTTATCAACTTAGGATTATCATACAGAAACAGCTCAGAATTGGAATTTGCATTGGAGCAAAACAATCCAAACCCATTCTCTGCCAATACTACAATAGCATTCACTCTTCCAGAAGCGGGAGATATCAAAATGACCATTTTTGATGTGACAGGAAAAGTTATCAAAACTGTAACTGGAACATATCCAAAAGGTAATAATGAAATCGCTCTTTCTTCTGAAGATTTCAATGCTCAAGGCGTATTGTTCTACGAGCTTGAAGCTTTAGGACACAAAGCCATCAAGAAAATGATCTTCTTAAACAAATAGATTTTAATTTAAAAGTTAAAAAATAGTTCGAAAGCCTGGCCAATTCATTTTGGTCAGGCTTTTTAATGTAAAAAACAATTATAACTTTCTATTGTATTCCCTTTTTAAGAAATATGTGTTTTTATGAATGAAAAAATTGATTTAGAAAAATTACTCAAAATTTCTGTCGCCCACCCTATCATTATATACGATGGATTTTGTCATCTTTGTAACAAATCCATTCAATGGATAGTCAAAAACGATTATCAAGAGATTTTCAAATATCTACCCCAACAATATGTTTCTTCAATAGATCCCAATTCAATAATTCTTATTTCTAACAGACAACTTTATTATAAAAGCGAAGCTGTGCTTAAAATCACAAAACTTATGGGAGGTTGGTATAAATTTTTAAGCATCTTCATATCAATATTCCCAAAAGGTTTTCGAGACTTTATTTATGAAAAAATAGCCTCAAACAGATATAGACTTTGGGGCAGATCCGAATCTTGTATTATCCAAGATAAAAACTATTATTCCTGGCTCAATGATGACAAATAGAGCTAGAATATTTATTCACAAAGATCTTTTTCGTAAGCTAATGCTGGTTCGTATCCCAATTTTATACATTTTTTAATATCAGAACATGCACTCTTATAATCAAATAATTTTGTATGGGTATTGGCCCTATTAAAATAAGCTTCAGCCAGGTCTTTTTTTATATTTATGGCTTGATTAAAATCTGACAAAGCGTCATCGTACTTTTTATTTTCTAAATAACAAGTTCCACGCAGTACGTATAGCTCAGGGTTTTTACTATCGCTTTTCAATAAAATTGAATACCCTTTTTCAGCATCATCAAATTTTCCCATACTATACTGAATTTGAACTTTATTCTTCAATGCTGGTGAGTAATCAGGTGCCAACTCCAAACACATCGTAAAATCACTCAAAGCTGAATTCTTATCATCTGTCATAAGCTTTGAGTACCCTCTCAAAAAATACAATTCCGACTCGTTAGGTTTTTTTTGCAGTGCCAAACTTGCCTGAACTATAGCCTTATGCCATTCTGATAACTTCACATAAATTTTGGTTTTTTCATAAATGGGTGCAAATTCAGCTGGCTGAAGATTTGAAGCAGATTCAAAATCTTGCAATGCTTCTTGATATTTATCCACTTTTGTAAAACAATATGCTCTATTTACAAAATTTGCGTATGTTATCTGACCCTTTAAAATGCTTTTGTTGAAGTCTAAAATGGCTAATTCATATTTGCTTTGTTTAAAAAGTGAAGTGCCTCTATAATACAAAGCCATTGCATTATTATCATCTTGCTCAATGGCTTTGGCCAGTTTAATTTCAGCTTCTTGAAAATTATTCAGCAATAAATAAGAATACCCCAAATAATAATAGGCTTTTGAAAAATTTTGGTTTAATTCAATCGTTTTTTCAAAATCTTCTACAGCCTTATCATATTGCTTGAGTTGAAGCCAACATTGTCCTCTAAAAAAATAAGATCGTGAAGTATCAGGCTCTATCTCTATAGCATGACCATAATGAGATACTGCCAAAGAATATTCCTTGGAATTGTAATGTTTTGTCGCAGTGTTGTAGGCATTTACCCATTCTAAATTACTTTGTGTCGCCGCATTTTGATAAAGACAACACAATAATGAAATGACTAAAATAACAATACCCTTCATTTTATTGGTTTATACTTTCAAATAAAATAACTGTATAAAACCTCTTGAAGCCACATCTACAAAGGAAATATTCCATTTATTATTTGGATGACGACATCAAAAAGTCCTATAACTTTTTCAAAAATGGGGGGCATTTTTAACAAACCATTTGATAGATGCCTTGTTGTGCAAAATCAAATTTTCATGGAATTTGGTACAAAAGTGATAAATATTTACAAGTTTTACTAATTTTACGCTCAAATTTTTAAAAAAAATTAAATGTCTCAAGACAAAAGCAATCTTTTCCTAAGTCCAGACCCTACCGCAGATAGCCGTAAGAAAGACCATATCGAGCTGGCAATGAAAGCAATAGTTGAATCTGACGAGTTAGACAAAAGATTCTATTACGAACCGCTTCTGAGCGGACACCCAAAAAATCTAGAAAACCTAAAATTGAATTTTTTAGATAAAAATTTTGGCGCACCATTATGGATTTCGAGTATGACAGGCGGCACACAAAAAGCCACAATTATAAATGAAAATCTGGCTAGAGCTTGTGGCGAATTTAATTTAGGTATGGGCTTAGGGTCATGTCGTCAACTTTTGGAAGATGATACATATCTAAAAGACTTCAGTGTACGTCGGTGGATGCCTCATCAGCCATTGTATGCCAATTTAGGCGTTGCACAATTAGAACAACTTATACATAACAAAAAGCTTTTTCTTGTTAAAAACCTCATAGAAAAGCTAGAAGCGGATGGCCTTATCATCCATGTCAATCCCATGCAAGAATGGCTTCAACCCGAAGGAGATCGATTTAATTTATCCTCATTGGAAATCATAAAAATTGTAATTGAAAGCGCCGACTACAATATCATAGTGAAAGAAGTAGGTCAAGGTATGGGCCCCAATAGTATGCTGGAACTTCTTAAACTACCCATTCAAGCTCTTGATTTTGCTGCTGCTGGTGGCACCAATTTTGCTTTGTTAGAACTTTTGAGAGCACAAAAAATGCAGGCCGAAACTTATGAATGCTTAGCACACATTGGGCATGATGCTCCTTCTATGGTAGGCTATCTCAACACAATAATCGAGCAATACCCTAACGATATCAAATGTAAACAAATTATCATATCTGGTGGGATAAAATCTTTTTTGGATGGATATTATCTGACACAAAAGTGTTCTTTAAATGCTGTCTATGGACAAGCTTCGGCCATGCTCAAACATGCTCAAGTGTCTTACGAATCCTTACAAAACTTTATTCAACTTCAATTACAAGGCCTTTCCATAGCTCAGGCTTTTTTAAAAATTAAGAATTAATGATGGAAAAAACAGTTTTAGGGTTTTCAAAAATGGATAAAGACGCCAAAATTAATTGGCTAATATCTCGTTTTTTAGACAACAATATAGAATATAAAAAAACACTCAATGAATCATTATTACTAGACTTTGAAAAACAAAAAATTATAAATGGTTTCAGTGAAAATACTATTTCTAATTTTATTTTACCTTATGGTTTATCACCAAATTTCTTGATAGATGGTCAGGTATTTTGTGTTCCTATGGTTATAGAAGAAAGTTCTGTAGTGGCTGCCGCTTCAGCAGCTGCAAAATATTGGATGGATAGAGGTGGCTTCAAAACTACTATTTTAGGCACTCAAAAAGTGGGTCAAGTTCACTTCAAATGGTATGGACCAGCCGACCAAATCAAAGAATTATTTCCTGTCATCGAAATGGCCCTTCGTCGCGAGTCTGAACCTCTGACAAAAAACATGGTCCAAAGAGGTGGCGGTATTACCAAAATTGAACTCTTAGACTTTAATCAAGAAGAAAAAAATCTTTATCAGATAAAGGCCCATTTCGAAACGTGTAACTCTATGGGGGCTAATTTTATTAATTCCGTATTAGAAAACTTTGCTAACACCCTTGAAAAATATATTATTGATAGCAATGATATTTCAGATGATCACCGAGATATAGATATCGTGATGTCCATCCTTTCTAATCATACTCCCGAGTGTGTAGTGCGCGCAGAAGTCTCATGTCCTGTCGAAGATTTAGGCACTTTTGCCAATGGTATGATGGCTGAAAGACTTGCTGAAAAATTTAGGTTGGCAGTAAAAATCGCAGGATTCGATCCACATAGAGCCACCACCCACAACAAAGGTATCTTTAATGGTATCGATGCAGTTATCATCGCCACTGGTAACGATTTTAGAGCCATTGAAGCAGCAGGACATACCTACGCAGCTAGAACAGGGCAATATAGAAGTCTCAGTTTCTGTGAAATCAATGATGGCATATTTAAATTTTGGTTGGATGTACCTTTGGCTATCGGTACTGTCGGAGGTCTTACGTCACTTCACCCTCTTTCCAAGCTCAGTTTAGACATTCTGGGTCAACCCTCAGCTGAACAATTGATGCGTATCATCGCTTCTGTTGGCTTAGCTCAAAATTTTGCAGCGGTTCGCTCTCTGGTTACTACCGGAATACAACAGGGTCACATGAAAATGCATATCATGAACATACTCAATCATCTCAGTGCCAATGATATCGAAATAGCTCAAACATTGGATGAATTTAATAATAAAACCATTTCTTTTGCAGCTGTAAGAGATTTTATTGAAAAATTAAGACAATAAGTAGAAGCTCTAAAATATTGAGACATGACATTTATCATTTTATGACTTTCGATGAATCAATAGTTTTAATTAAAATTTGTTATTTTTTTAGAATTTTCAATCTTTTACAACATACTGCTAAAAAAATACGTTTTGGCTTGTATGGTCTTATTGTTTTTCAGTTTTTATTCCATTGTCGTTGAGTTAAGACTGCTTCAAGAAGTCTTTCTCTTTGTAGGATGACTGAGTGGTCTCGTTTGAAAAACGAAAATCGAATGAATCACGATGATAAATTTACTTGACAGGCGATTTCATTCGATAATGAAGAAACCACAAACTATTTTATCCTGTGGTCAATTTACAACAGGACAACTTGTGGCCGCTGTTTATCAATGGATGAAAACAAACAAAAATTCCTTTACTAAACAACATTGGTTTTTATTCTTAATATTTATCTTTTAAAAAAGTCAACTTTTCGACATGAAGCAGATTTTTATTTACGGTGTTTTTTTATTTGGAGTCGTGAATTCACTCCAATCGCAAAATAAAAACTCTAATAATATCAGTGAAACATATCACATACACAAACACGAATTGGGTATTAATGTCACAAATGTTTTGGCCAATCTTTTTAGCCTTAATGCCGACGCAGACCCTTATCCCTACCTTCTCACCTACCGAAAACACATCAATTCAAATGTAGCATTTCGTTCAGGATATAATCTTAGAATCAATGACTTTACTGATTTTGAAGACGGTTTTGATAGACAAAGCAATACTTTTCGCACTGACATCCGACTAGGTTTTGAAAGAAAATTGCCCCTAAGCAGAAAATTTTTGTTTTCTTACGGCGTGGATATTTTAGGCCGTTATGAAAGAGAAAGGTCAACAGCCCGTGATTTTTTTGGGTCAAATTTCAACAATTTCAAAAGCAAAACTGATATATTTGGTGGAGGTTTTGGTCCAGTAATGAGATTTGAATTCAAGATATCTGAAAGGATGTTTCTCAGTGTAGAAAGTTCGTTTTATGGCTTTTTCTCCCAACAAACACAATCCTTAGAAATTAATGGTTTTGAAGATAAAGAGCCTGCTAAATCAAATTTCAACCTCGAACTTTCATTGCCACAATCTTTATTCTTTAATGTAGCATTCTAAAAAAAATTATTGATGGTATGAACATGAAGCCACTTTGTAAAACTTGCCTCACCGATAGGCGGACACAAACCACATTGATTATTTTCATGCAAACTCCAACTGACCTTTAAAAAACAGATGAATACAAAACAGATGAATACAAAAATACTTTGGATGGCCATCTTGATGGTTTTTTTGAGCGGCATTGCACAATCCCAAAATAATATAAAAAGAGATTCTTTTTCTGTTTATGCAGAAGAAGATTGGTACGAAGATGACCCGTATTTTTGGTCCAACAGCAAAGAAGTTGGTATTAACTTTATGCCCTTAATATCAAAACTAGTTCCGTTCAATTTCATAGAAAGACCTGAAGGCATGGTAGGCTTGACATACAAACGCTATTATTCAAAAAGAGCCTTCCGCGTGGCTTTTGGAGCCAACCTCTCAGAGCAATCTATATTTGGCGATGATATTTTTTTACATTTGAGTGTTGGGCTTGAAAGACGATACCCTATTACAAAAGATAAAAAGGTAACTTACACGAGTGGGTGGGAAGCCGCATTTATGGGCAGAAATGAAGGTGCAACTTTGGGTATGTCCAAAATATATGGAATTGAATATCATTTTAGCAAAAGATTATTTTTATCCACCGAAGCCTTTCTTCATTTTGGTTTAGATTTAGATTTTGGTGGCCCGGCTTTTCGCTTTAGTCCACCCACTTCCATTTTTGTAAATGTAAGACTTTACTAATTTATTGTTTATAAATGTGGCTGGCTAAATAAATATATCAATAAAATATGTTAAATTCATATAAAAACTTGTCTTTAACCGAATAAAACAAATATCTTTGCGTTATAAACTTTTTAAAATTTAATCAAATGAACAAGAATCTATTTTTATTATTGGGATTTTTCCTTTTTTTATTGTCTTGTACTGATAATACACAAAGCTTAGAAATCTCTGAAACTCCTACTCTACCGGCCAAACCTTACGATTATCAAAATTTAAGATTACCTTTTGGAACTGCACCAGCTGGAAATATCAATAGAGAATTCACTATTGTCAATGGTGTGCCTGTTTTTTCTAACAACTCTAGCCAAGTTGAAATCACTCCAGAAGGCGCTACATTGGGAAGAGTATTGTTTTATGACAAAAAGTTATCTTTAAACAATACCGTTTCATGTGGTACTTGTCATCATCAAGACAAAGCTTTTGCAGATGGACTTAAAGTAAGTAAAGGTTTTGAAGGTCGAGTAACATCAAGAAACAGTATGGCTATAGTTAATCCTATAGCTCAAAACAATCTATTTTGGGATTCTAGATCACAATCCCTGCACGATTTGTCGCTACAGCCCGTAAGAGACCACATTGAAATGGGTATGGAAAACATGGATAGACTTGTTGCCAAATTAAAAGAAACGGATTATTATTCTCCTCTTTTTGTTGAAGCTTTTGGTAATAATGAAATCACTCCAGAAAAAGTATCCAAAGCCTTAACTCAATTTGTATCTTCTATCACGTCCAATAGATCAAGATTTGATCAAGGTATGATAAATAATTTTGAGAATTATAATGAGTTAGAAAAAATGGGTCATAACCTTTTCCACAGTGAGAAAACTCAGTGTTCATCTTGCCATGGTGGAACCAATTTTAGTGCTTTAGACGGTCCTGGTCAACCCTATGGAGGTGGAAGTTTTGGTCCAAACAATGGCCAAGATTTAAGAGGTGCCACTAACATTGGTCTTGACTTAGTCTATAAAGACCAAGGAATAGGAAATGGAAGATTCAAAATTCCGGGTTTAAGAAATATAGCTTTGACCCACCCTTACATGCATGATGGTAGATTCAATACACTTGAGGAAGTTGTAGAACATTACAATTCTGGAGTGAAGCCTCATAGTAGCCTTGACAGCAAATTCCTCAACCCTAATGGAAGTGTCAAAAGACTCAATTTATCTGAAATCGAAAAAAGAGCATTAGTAGCCTTTTTGAAAACTCTGACGGACGAACAGTTGATTACTGACCCAAGATGGAGCGATCCATTCAAGTCGTAATTTAACCTTATAAAAAAACAAAAAAGCCTCTCTAAGTTTTAGTGAGGCTTTTTTTATAAATACACAATTGCACTTATATTTACAAATAGTGATTACTATACAAACAAATATTGGGAGGCGATAGAAAAACAGATTCTACAACAATAAGAAAAATTTTAGTTAACTGTAATACCAAGAGAGCTCGAAACTAATTTACAAGTTCATTGTTAAGCCCACAAAATTTAAAAACAGATGAAGAAGGAAGTAATATGGATTGCAGGAGGTACAGGACTTGTAGGTCAACAATTATTAAAAGAGTTGGACAACCATAAATATGATGTCTATATTCTCACAAGGAAAAAACTTAATTCAAATCAAAAAGCCAATGAGATTCACTGGAATACACAAAATATGACAATAAGTACTGACATATTACCCGACTACATCATAAATCTCGCCGGTGCTGGCATAGCAGACCAAAGGTGGACATCGAGTAGAAAAAAGGAACTTGTGGACTCTCGTACTTTAAGTGCTGAAACTATTTTGAAATACCTAATGTCCAAAAACCATAAGTTAAAATCCTATTTGGCGGCTTCAGCTGTTGGCTATTATGGACATAGACATAATGAAGTGCTGACCGAAATTTCGCACCCAGGCACCGAATTTATGTCCGAGTGTTGTGCTCTATGGGAAGAAGCTTCAATGAAACTAAAAAACTATTCGGAAAAATTGTGCATTTTCAGGATAGGTATAGTGCTCTCTTCTCAAGATGGGGCGCTACCCAAAATGCTCATGACAGAAGGTCTTCGGATTTTCAATTATTTTGGTAATGGTCATCAATATTATCCGTGGATTCATATCAAAGACTTGACGGGTTTTATCATTTTCTCCTTACAAAATAAACACATTGATGGTATTTTCAATACAGTCGCTCCTCAACAAATCACTAACAAGGAGATGATGAAAAACATAATAAAATCTAACAACATCAAAGGTCTTTTATTCTCCGCACCTGCATTTGTTTTGAAAATTGTATTGGGCGAAATGTCTGCTGTTGTGCTTAATTCCAATAGAATAGATACTACAAAAATTGAAAATAGTGGTTATAAATTCCAATTTGTAGATGTAGGACTTGCTGTAAAAAATATAAAAGCTACCAAAATATAATCAACTATTCAGCGCTTAAAATTTTTAACTCTACTCTTTGGTTTCTCGCCCTGCCTACTTGAGTCTTATTACTCATGAGCGGCATACGTTTACCATAGCCTTTAAACTGAACTTTAGACTGATCGACGCCATGGGCAATAAGATACTCCGCTACTGATTTAGCCCTTGCTGTAGAGAGTTTGTCACAATATTCATCCGAGGGTGTACTATTTGTATGACCACCTATCTCAACTTTGACATTTTTAGTATATTTTAAAAACTCAGCCAACTCGTCAAGTATAGGTTTTGACTTTTTGGTTATATTCGAAGAATCTGGTAAAAAATAAAGATCTTTCAATTCAATAATCTGATCTTTTTTAATTTTTTTTGTATCTAGTTCAATTAAAATCTTAGGCACAAATGTTTTAGTCACTGTGGTTTGTGGCTGTGTAGCATTAGTATCCTTTTTGGTAGTCTTCACATTTGGCTTATTTGTACTCGTGTTAGTAGCAGCATTTTTAGACACGTTAGCTGCAACTATCTCTTCACCAGGACAAGGTATTCTTTTGAAGGAAGAAGCCCCATCTACAAGTATGTTACCATTGTAAGGAAAAAGAGTAGGTGTCTTATAAAAAGCCGAAAATGTTATGTATTGAATATCTCTTTTCGGCTTTATGGTAAAGTTATTGATTTGCCAGCTTGAGTTATCAACAGCATCAGATTCTGCCAACAACTCAAATTCTTCGCAAGAATGTCTTCCGCCCCATATCCTCAAAACAATAGGTGTAGTATAATTTCCAGGGGCCTGAGTCATATGAGTGAGACTGACATATCGTGCTGCTCTAGCCAAATAAATAGTAAAACTATAACATTGATTCTTTATCAATGGTGAAGACAACTTTTGTCCCACAGATTCGTAAGTATTATTGTCTCTCACGACCATCCCTAAATAAGTGGCACCATCAGCAGCGGGCAAATTGTTTTCCCAAAATCCTTTTCCATCTTTAGCAGGATGAATATCAGGTGGAGATTCTTTAACAAACTTATACAATCCACAATCTGTCCAATCCTTAATATATGTATCAGGCGTACCCATGTGAGGTATGTCCTCAAAAGACGGGTTTATCATAAAGACATTGTCTTCCTGACTAAAGGAAGTAAATTGTATCAGTACCGCAAAAAATACAAAAAAATATTTAATTTTCATTCTTGATTAAAATAATCTTTCTTTAAACCACAAAACATCTACATTTGTTAAATAAAAAGCAAAATTAACTAAATTTTATGTTTTTACTTATGAGTGGGTATATCAATTCCCTTTATTTTTCTATATAGCTCCGTGGCATAACCATCTGTCATTCCTGAAACAAAATCTAATACACCCATAGCTTTTTCATATGGGCTTACGTTATCATCAGCCAAATTGTATTGTTTTGATATGAGCTGAATACTCTTTTTTTGTAGTCCTGTTTTCTGCTCGGCCAACACCGCATCCATAAATGTAGTCAATAATTCGGACATAACATTATATCCTGCCATTTCCACTTCTATCACTGAAGGATGATTATAAATCTTTTGGATAGATATGTTTTGTATTTCATCTAGATATGGACAGGAATTCTCTACTTCTGTTATGAGCGTTGAATCAAAACTTCCTTCAAGTATTTTTATTTTATTTTTAATGAATACCTCTGCACATTGATGTACCAAACTATTAATGCATTTCGCCCTCAAAAACGCTATGGCTTCATTATCATCTTGCAATTTTAATAATATTTCTTTAGTCCTAACCACATTATCACCCATATCTTTGAGCAAAGAAATAAAATTGTGCTCAACAAAATCTTTAGACAATATACCAATTCTATGGGCGTCTTCCATATCTATAATGCGATAGCAGATATCGTCTGCAGCTTCTACAATATATACAAATGGATGCCTGCTTGCCGTGCCATCATTTTGTAACAAATTAAACTCTTCCATTAAAGCATGAAAGGCCGCTTTATCAGACTGAAAATAACCATATTTTTTGAGATGCGCTTTGTTTTTATCTATTTGAACAGAACTACATGGATACTTAATGATAGATGCCAATGTCACATACATTAATCTTTGACCTCCTTCTAGCCTTCCTTTAAACTGTTTTGTCAATAATCTTAATGCATTGGCATTGCCTTCAAAATTTATTAAATCTGACCATTCCCTATTTTCAAAATGTTCTTTGAGTCTTTTTCCATTTATCAATTTGTCTTGATGCGCCACAAAATAGTGAGAAATGGCCTTTTCGCCAGAATGCCCGAATGCGGGATTGCCTACATCATGAGCCAAACATGCCGAAGATATTACTCCTGAAAGTTCATACTTATAGAATATTTTATCATCATCTGTTAAAACTTCTTTATAAATATTAGCCAATTCTTTTCCTATGATGCTCCCTAAAGATCTACCAACAGAAGCCACCTCGAGGGAATGAGTCAATCTATTGTGCACAAAGACATTACCTGGAAGAGGAAAAACTTGGGTTTTGTTTTGTAATCTCCTAAATGCAGACAAAAATATAATTCGGTCGTAATCTCGCGTAAATTCGGACCTCATACCCGTATCTGATGTACTCTGATATCCAAATCTTCTGTGTGAGATACATTCTCCCCAATTTTTCATAAAGTGCGTCTGAAGAATAAATTAATGCACAAAAGTAGGTAATAATATTGCATTAATACCTAATTTGCAACAAAATATGGTTTTTTCTATTGTCTGTCTTGTTTAGCAAAAACTCTTTGCAACAAATCTGTTGTTCGTTGTGAAATATCCGTTCTTATTCCAGCTTCTTTCTTCTCTATCAACGCAAACAAGCCTACCAATGCTTTTTGGCTAACGTGATCGGCCAAGTCGGGATTTACTTTTTTGATGAATGGTATGCTATTGTAACTTTTGATGGCATCCGCCCATAGGTCTAAAGCTCCAAATTTATTAAGTGATGACACCATTACAGGATTAAATTCACTGTACAGAGAGCTATAAGTTTTATTGTGAAGATATTGGGTAGCCGCATTTTTATTGCCCATCAAAATAGTCATGGCATCATCTATTGTCATTTGTTTGATAGCGCTTACAAATATTGGACCTGCTTTTTTGGCCGCATCTTCTGCTGCTTGATTTATTCTTTTTATGGCTTCTTGCTCAAGATTGCTAAAACCAGGTATAAATTTCAATTTGTCTATCACTACTGCAGCCTCTTCGGGCAAGAGTATTTTATATATCGACTCATAGTAGCCATTATTGGCTGAAAGCGTCCTGACACTTTGATCTACACCCAAATCCAATGCTTGTTTAAGTCCTGACGCCACATCAGAATTACTCAATGGCACGTTTCCTAATCCATCTAAAACTTTTTGAAAATCTTTTGGATCACAAGAAACCAAAGTTAATGTTAAAAGTAGAATACTAAAATACTTCATAATATTTCATAAATTGTGTGTGTTAAAAACTATATGATAATTTTGTACATAAAATCATGTACTATTAGACGTATCCAAAAGCGAAGGGTTACAGTTTTATTTAAAATAACCTACAATTTCATCGAGTTAATGTATTTTTTGATGGCAATAACTCAACTTTAATCCTCTAAATACTTACGGTCTCAATCATTAATTTATACAATGAGTCTCAATTCAGCAATTGGACAATAAACCGATTAAATTTATTAAAACAATGTTTTTATTATCTGCTCCTCTGTGACTCCTTCCGCTTCGGCCTTATAATTTCTTACTATTCTGTGGCGAAGAACTAAATTGGCAATGGCTTGAACGTCTTCTTTATCTGGCGAATATTTTCCTTGAATAGCCGCATGGCATTTAGCACCCAGTACTAGATATTGTGAAGCACGTGGTCCAGCACCCCATGAAATGTAATTATTGACTTCTGATGTTGCCATTGGAGTATTTGGTCTTGTTTTGGAAGCCAAAGCCACTGCATATTCTAACACATTATCATTGATAGGAATTTTTCTTACTAATGATTGATATGCTAATATTTGCTCCCCTGTCAGGATATTTTTTAAAGTATATTGTTTGTTAGAAGTTGTTGATTTTACTACTTCCACTTCTTCTTGATATGAGGGATAGTCTAACGAAATATTAAACATAAATCTATCTAGCTGAGCTTCTGGCAAAGGATAAGTTCCTTCTTGCTCAATTGGGTTTTGCGTTGCTAATACAAAAAAGGGTTTGGCTAAGGTATGTTTAACACCTGCCACAGTAACTGAACGCTCTTGCATTGCTTCCAAAAGGGCAGCTTGTGTTTTCGGAGGTGTTCTATTGATTTCATCAGCCAACAATATATTTGTAAATAGAGGACCTGGATTGAATTTAAAATGTCTGTTTTCGTCCAATATTTCCGACCCTGTGATATCTGAAGGCATCAAGTCTGGTGTAAACTGAATTCTTTTGAATCCGAGATCAAGTACATCCGCAATTGTACTTACCAAAAGTGTTTTGGCCAATCCTGGCACACCCACCAATAAACTATGTCCATTGCTAAACAAAGAAATAATGACGGCTTTCACCACATCTTCTTGACCAATAATGACTTTTCCTATTTCTGCACTTAAGCTTTTGTAAGACTGTGCCATTGCATCTACCGCCTCCACGTCTGTTCTATACTCTGCACTCATTCTGTTATTTTATTTTATTTTACTACTACACCGTCACAAACCATTGTTTATGTGTTTTTGTTCGCTTTGATGTGAAAAAAAATGATAAATTGGGGTTCTCCTTTTCAAAAAAGCCCATATCAAAAATTGAAATGGGCTACCTTATTTTTAATTATTTTGTTTTTACCTAATCGGCTTGAAAGACTGAAAAATCAAATAAAAGCGAAAATCTTAATGTATTGTCCAATGGATTGGGTATGGCGGAACTAGGTATCAAATAAGAAAAATCCAAACCAAAAACATTATATTTAACACCCGCACCTATTGTAAAATATCTTCTATTGCCTTTTTCCACACTTTCATGATAATAACCACCCCTCAATGCGAACTGCTTGTCATACCAATATTCAAAACCCAAACTCCAAGCTATTTCTTTAAGTTCTTCTCTTAGACCGCCTTGAGCGTCACCAAAAGATCCTAATATACCTTGAAACAAAGGTTTTTCTCTGTAATCTGCCACTGTACACGTATCACAACCCCAAATTTTGTTATGTATATTGTTTCCATCTGCATCTTTAATAAATTTTGCTACTGGAGTAGGC
>CAZBCV010000024.1:0-23056 GCA_964490495.1 uncultured Aureispira sp.
TATTTCAATTTGATAGAATATTTTGAGCAAGCCATGTTGTATAAAGGGTGGATATTGTCTTTGATCTTTATCCTTGTCTTGGTCACGATATGTGCGCTGTATCCCGCATGGCGAGCAGCTAAGATGCATCCAGCAGAGGGCCTGAAAGAGGAGTAGGAGACAGGCGAATTAGAAATGTTGAAACCGCTCGTTTACTAAGCCTTAAAGGATTGGTAAACGTTTCTCCAACTGAAGTTAGAAACTTACCTTCACTTTGTTTGGTAAGCAAGTTTGAAATTGAAAGAAGTCAGTATAAAACGTGACAGTAAAAGTTATAAGTGTTCTATAAATATAGAATCAATTTTTTTTTTAAAACAAGTGCCCTCTAAAACAAGTTTAAGAGAATAATATAATATAGTTTGAACAAAAAAATCCTAATCATAGACGATGACCGTGCCGTGTGCAGTAGCTTAAAACTCCTTATGTCCAAACGGGGTTTTTCGGCTCGTGCTATACACTATCCAGCCATGATAGAGGAAACCATGGCTGATTTTTGCCCCGATTTGGTACTTTTGGATATGAATTTTAGTGTGGATACGAGTGGACGACAAGGACTTAAAGCGATGGACCTCATCATGGTATTAAAGCCTGATACCCACATTTTATTGATGACAGGTTGGGCTACTGTGCAACTAGCAGTAGAAGGTATGAAAAAAGGTGCCAGGGATTTTATTGCCAAACCTTGGGATAATACTTCGTTGATGTTATCGATACTAACTATCTTTGAGTTGGAAGATGGGAAAATTGTTGAAAAGGATCAATCGCACTTCTCTGCTCATGACATCATAGGAGGAAGTATGGTTTTACAAACCGTGGTACAGCAGGCTCTTAGAATAGCTCAAACGGATGCCTCCGTACTCATAACGGGTGAAAGTGGTACAGGAAAGGAACTTTTAGCAGAACTCATCCACCAAAATAGTAAAAGAGCCGACCACCCATTTGTCAAAGTCAATCTCGGTGGAATATCTCAAAGTCTATTTGAAAGCGAGATGTTTGGGCATAAAAAAGGGGCTTTTACAGGGGCGCATTCCGATCGTGTGGGACGGTTTCAAAAAGCTCACAGAGGTACTATCTTTCTGGATGAAATAGGCGAGTTGGATTTGCCAAGTCAAGTGAAACTCCTACGTGTTTTGCAAGAAAAAACATACGAAGTATTGGGCAGCAGCCAAACTGTCTCTGCAGATATTAGAGTCATAAGCGCCACCAATCGCGATTTAAAAAGTATGATTTTGGATGGCGCGTTTAGAGAAGATTTATATTATCGTGTGAATCTTATACATCTCCATCTTCCTTCATTGGACGAAAGGCGAGAAGACATACCCTTGTTAGTAGAGCATTTCAAAAATCGTGTATGTACTAATTATGGTTTGGAAAATATTCATATTACA
The DNA here is from genome assembly GCA_964490495.1 of uncultured Aureispira sp. Taxonomy (GTDB): domain Bacteria; phylum Bacteroidota; class Bacteroidia; order Chitinophagales; family Saprospiraceae; genus OLB9. The sequence goes on from CAZBCV010000024.1 coordinate 1,428, forward strand.
CCTAACGCACTAAAGTGGTTGCAGAGTCAAAGCTATCCTGGAAATATCCGACAACTGAGCAATGTGGTAGAGCGTACATTACTGATGAACATCGGGCAAAGTAAAGTTGAAGAAACTGCCTTTAAAGCATATTTTTCCTGTAGTGAAAGTTCACCATCAGACATAGTATTACCTGATGTGGGTAAGATATCACTCGAAGAAATGGAGCGTCAAATGATTATAAAAACACTACAGCACCACCAAAACTCTATTAGTCAATCGGCCCGTTCACTGGGTTTAACTCGAAGCGCTCTCTATCGTAGGCTCGAAAAATTCAACATTTCGTATGAAGGTTCTATATAAATACACCATTTATCTCATAATCCTTCACTTGATCTTGGGAGTATTGGTTTATTGGTTTATTGAAAACAAATGGATCTGGATCGGAATGCAGTTATTTGTTGTTCTTTCATTGTATGTAGGCATTCGTTTTTTTTATTTAATGCACAAACCATATAAGCATTTAAGAGATAGCATCGAAGGGTTGGAAAAACAAGATTTTAGCTCTTCAATTCTTCCTTCAGGAGATAGCATAGTAGATAAATTAACAGATAAATACAATGTCATTATGTCCTCTATTCGTGCCGAGCGCGTTAAACTTGAAGGACAAGGCCAATTTTTGCAAGAATTGGTGTCTTCATCTCCATTGGGCATCATCATTACAGATTTTGATGATATAATTACCGAGGTCAATCCAAGTGCTTTGTTTTATTTGAATTTGGAGAATATGCAAATCATTGGTCAACCACTGAATAGGCTCAATATTGACATAAGAGAAGTATCAAATAATGAGACAAACATCATGCACATCGGTACCAAAAAGTTTAAAGCCATCCAAACTAAGGTAAGACACAAGGGGTTTTATCGCAATTGTCTAATATTGGAAGATATAACTTCTGAAATTTTGAAAACAGAAAAGGAGGCCTATGGTCGAGTAATACGCATGATGTCCCACGAAGTAAATAATTCTACGGGTGCTATCAATTCTATATTACATTCTATTTCTGAATACTTTCATGAAAAACCTGATGGTCATGAATGGCAAGACATTATACAAGTAGCCATACACAGGAATCTCAATGTAGCCACATTTGTTAAGAATTTTGCTTCAGTCATAAGGGTATATGAGCCGAATAAACAAGAGGTTAATATTAATAACTTAGTCAAAAACACTGTAAAAATATGGGAACATGAAGTAAAAAAAAGGAATATAAATCTGTGCCTAAAAAGTGAGACAGAGCAATGCAATATTGTTTATATCGACCCTGTTCAGATGGAGCAAGTATTCAACAATATCATTAAAAATGCAATAGAATCTATCGAACAAAATGGAGAAATCTGCATCGAAATAATGGAAAATGGAAGAAAAATTGCAATTGCTGATAATGGTCCAGGCATATCTGTTGAAGACTTAGAGTGTCTTCACTCAGAAGCATTTTTTTCAACCAAACCACGTGGTCAAGGTATAGGGATGATGCTCATTCGCGAGATACTTTCGAAGCATGATGCTTTTTTCGGTCTCAAAACATATGAAGATGGATGGACACGATTTGTAATAAAATTGGAAGGATGATGTTTTTTTGTTAATACCGGAAATAATTTTTTTAAAAAAAAACTGTCAATTCATAATTACTATCTTTCAAGAGTTTTAAAAATAATTTAAAGTTGAGGTGCTTAAAAAACAAATGGCATCTTCTTGGCGTTCTATCAATTAATTAATCTCAAGGGAAATATATGATAAAAAAGCATGTCTGGAAAATTGGAGGGCTACTGATTATTTTGCCTATCATACTTTTTTTTGGAGTATCCGCGGCTCTTTATTTTAATCAAAATACACTTTTGCAGCGGATGCTTGATGATGTAAATGATTCTTTTAGTGGCACTATGGCTATCAACGGTATTCATGTGGCCCCATTTGCCAATTTTCCTTATGTTTCTATAGATCTTGAGCAAGTAAGGTTTTACGAATCCATAGATACAACGTGTCAACCTATTTATGCCTTTGAAGATGTCTATGTGGGGTTTGATATTTGGGATATCATCAAAAAAGATTATAAAATAAAAAGCTTAAAGATAGTAGATGGCCATTTGGATATCACTCATTTCGAAGATGGAAGTTACAATATCTTAAAAGCCAAAGATATGGGCAAAGACAATGATAGCACATCTACAGATATCAATTTTGATATACGTAAAATCCAATGTGAAAATATAGACTTTGCTTATAATGACAGAATTTCACAAAGAGAAACTGATATAATCATTTCAAAACTGGACGCTAAAATCAAGTTGAAAAACGAACATTTCTACATTGACATGGTAACAGATGCTCAATTGGATATATTAGAATACAACAAACCCACTTTTTTTGTCAATAAACAAGTCCATTTAGATTTTGAAATGGATTATGACAAAGCTTGTCACAAAATGACGCTATTACCTAGCGTGTTGAGTCTCAATGAAGCCATTTTTAAAGCAGAAGGTGAAGTAGATGTGCTCAATGATATGGACATGTCCTTTAGATTAAAGAGTGAAAAGCCTGATTTTGGTATTCTTGCTGCATTTTTGCCCAATGATATAGAAAAAGAACTTTTATCCTACAAAAACGAAGGTAATATATTTTTTGATGGTACTATAAAAGGAAAGAGCATCAATGGCCACATACCTCTTGTAACAGTGGAGTTTAGATGCGAAAAAGGTTACTTTCTCAACGCTTCGGCGCGCAAAAAATTAGACGAATTGAGTTTTACGGGTCGTTTTACCAATGGAGAACTACGGACACTTCAGAGCTCAATATTAGAGATTAGAAACTTTCATTCCAGACCTGAAGAAGGACTTTTTGTTGGCCATTTATTTATTAAAAATTTCAAAGACCCTTTTATAAAACTGGATGTTCATGCTGACCTCGACCTCGACTTTTTAGGGAAGTTTTTTAAGATAAAAAATTTTCAAGGTATAAAAGGCCATGTGCTTTTAGACATGAATTTCGACGAGCTCGTAGATCTTAATTTTGGTGCTGCATCATTGGCTCAGCTTAAAAAAGGTATTGATTCTGAACTTACTATAAAAGGACTCGATTTTAATATGCCTGAATATGGTTTCAAAATCACTAATGCCAATGCTCATGCAGAAATGAAGGAAGGGGCTATTATATTGGATTCCATTACGGCCCATATTAACAAAAATGATTTTTGGCTCTCAGGGTCTCTGTCAGACTTTCCCGCAATATTCCATAGATACGATACCCCTATAAGTATGAAACTTCATGCTAAGTCAAATACCTTAGACCTTCGTGAACTGTTGGTTTTTAACTCTGATTTGGCACAGAAATGGGATGAAAAAATCAAAGACTTAGATATGAAATTGTCTTTTAACACAAAGGCTAAAGAGCTTTTTGATTTCAAATATTTGCCTAAGGGTGAGTTTTTTATTGATGATTTGAATGCTCAGTTAACTCACTATCCTCACAAATTAAATCATTTTCATGCAGACGTCATCATCTCTGATCATGATTTTGAACTCATAGACTTTAGTGGTAAGATAGACGTTTCTGATTTTTATTTTTCGGGCAGGCTCAGCAATTATACTAAGTGGTTTCAAGACCACCCAAAAGGTGACAGCCAATTGGAGTTTGATCTCACCTCAGAATTCCTAAAACTCAAAGATATCCTTTCTTATAAGGGTTCTAATTTTGTTCCCGAATCTTACAGGAATGAGGAATTTAGTAATACAAAATTGCATGGAAGAGTAGATATGCATTATGACGATGGCTTTAAATCAGTGGATTTATATCTTGATCAATTGACTTCAAAAATGAAGATGCACCCGCTAAAGTTAGAAAAATTCAATGGCCGGGCGCATTACGAAAATAATCATCTTTTACTTGAAAAATTTGGAGGAAAAATGGGTAGAAGTGATTTTGAGATAGATATGTCTTATCATTTTGGCATTGTGAAGGCACAGAAAAAACGTGATAATTATTTAGTCTTACGCTCCAATGCATTGGATTTGGATGCACTTATGGGCTATAAAGAAACTATAGAAAACACCAATCATAAGGAAGCTTATAATATTTTTGCTCAGCCCTTTGCTGACATAAAAGTAAAGGCTACAATAGGAAAGCTCAACTACCACAAATACTGGCTTCAAGATTTTAGATCTGAAATGCGCATCAAGGAGAATCATTATATTTATATAGATACTTTGGCAATGAAAGTGGCTGATGGCGGCCTGCAAATGAAAGGCTATTTTAATGGTTCTGATCCGTCTAATATTTATTATACGAGCACGCTTTACGCCCAGAAATTGGATATTGATAAGTTGCTTTTGAAGTTTGATAATTTTGGACAAGACCAACTCATCAACGAAAATCTGCATGGGAAAATATCAGGAACAATAAAGAGTACTTTCAAAATGCATCCTGACCTTACACCTATTATCGAAAAAAGCACAGCTTCCATGGATTTGACAATTCTTGACGGTAGTTTGGTCAATTTTGCACCTATGCAAGCTATGAGCAAATACTTCAAGGATAAAAATCTGAATAAGATACGTTTCGACACATTGACTAATGTTTTTGAGCTGGAAAATGGTTCTCTCAAAATTCCCAATATGGTCATTAATTCTTCTTTGGGTCATATCCAAATATCGGGTAAACAAAAAGTGGACTTAGCTATGGAATATTTCTTGCGAGTCCCTTTGAAAATAGCCACAAAAACAGCTTGGAGGCATGTATTTAGCTCTAATAAATCGAAAGAAATAGACCCAGAACAAGAGGACGAAATAGAAAGTTTAGACCCTAAAAAACGCACCCGATATATAAATCTCAAAATTGAGGGCACTCCAGAGGATTTCAAAGTAAGCATGACAAAAGAAAAGAAGAAGTGAAATAGGGTTAAATATTTCGAAGAATAATATTCTACAAATTCAACCAAATAGTCCTTTGAGCTTGACAGACTATCAAGGTAGCCTTATCTTATTTTTTATTTTTTTCAAATTGATGATAAAGTAATTCTAAATTAATAGGGAGAGGACCCATTTCTAAAAAATTATACTTGTATTCCTCAAATTCATCTCCTTTGTGTGAATAGAAAAATGGAGTACCGATTTTACCCATGAAGTTACCCCACCTTATGTGAAAATTTAAATTATGGGTCCACTTGTAGAATCTTTCATTATGGGGAATTCCTAAATAGGCTAGTGAATAACCAAGTCCTATGTTTTTATATCTATAACCAAGTTCAATACCTGGAGAAAGTGTGAAACCTAAAGCTGTGGCAAAATTTAACTGCAAATAAACACCAGAATTTAAACCGCCTTGAAGTCCGTAAGATATTTTTGGTAATCCCAATGAATGTTCACCACCCAATGAGATGCCTACACTAAAAGTATGATATATTTTCTTATTATTTACCGACCAATATAAATAGTTTTCATCTTGCCCTTGGATACTCAAACAGATTAATAAGAAAAGTAGGGTATATATAGTTTTCATAAACTTTTGATTAATACACAACTACTTTTTTTCCTTGACCTTTGAGTATCTGCCCTATCTCAAGGGAGTCACTAAAAAGTGCTATCTTCATATTTACACTCCTCGCCACATTTTCTATAGACTCATTGAGTAGGTCCGATATGGCTTCTATTTTGTCAGGATCCAAAATGCTATTCATCTTTTGGGCTATAGTTATTTCATCAGGTGTCAACTGAACATTTTGTGATTGGGTCAATTGCATATACATCACCTGCCTCAAAAAATGAAGTCCGTAAGTATAAAAATTTCGTTGTTCATCTTTGGAAAGACCAGCTATTTTTGCTACCGTTTCGTTAACTTCTGTGATATTGGACTTATAGGAAGTGCGCAGCCATTCTATGAGCAAATTGGAAAAGCCGATGTCTGTATTTTTAGCGTATTTCAAGGCTTTATTCATACTTCCTTCCGCCAAATTGGCCCATTCAGAAGCTGAGTTTTCATCCAGATTCACCACTTCTGTAAGGTGGTTTTTTATTTCAGATGGTTCAAAAGCAGGTATTTTAGTGATTCTACACCTACTCAAGATGGTCTGCAAGATGCGTTCTTGGTTTTCGGCCACTAATATTATAAATGTATTGTCGGTAGGTTCTTCAATGATTTTTAGCAATCTATTGCCTTCATTGCCCAAATATTCTGGCAGCCACATGATGAGTATTTTGTAAGGTGACTCATAGGTCATCATACTGAGTTTTTGCAGGATTTCATTACACTCTTTGACATTGATATTAGGAAGTGATGTGTCTGTACTTACCATTTCCAACCATTCGCTAATGCCCATGTAAGGTTGTTCATTTAGTATCTTGCGCCATTCAGGCAAAAAATTATTGCTCGTAATATCTTTTCTCACAGTACCTCCTTTAATATTTACAGCGGGAAAAGAAAAATGAACGTCAGGGTGTATATATTTATGTGTTTTTTGACATTGACTGCATGCACCACAACTGTCACCATTTGTTTTGTTTTCGCACATAATATAAGAGACAAATGCCAATGCCATGGGTAAACCCCCATAGCCTTCAGCCCCCAAAAATATCTGAGCATGAGGTATTTGGTTTTTATCTACATTCTGTATAAGTTGCGCTTTTAAAGCAGATTTTCCTGGTATTTCACTAAAAAACATATAAATTATTGTATAAGGTTATTTGTCTATTATACTTGTATCAACAGTTGATTTTCTAAAGGACAATATCCACAACAAATTTGAATCACTTTTGTTAAGGCCAAAAATATTAAAATGCGCGTATCTGTTTTTAGAAAAGGTCACTTCAATGCTGCACATAGATTGCACAATCCCTCATGGTCAGACGACAAAAACGCAGATGTTTTTGGTAAGTGCAATAATTACCACTACCATGGCCACAATTATGAGCTAGAAGTCATGGTCACAGGAGATGTTGATCCCCAAACAGGATATGTAATAGACATGAAGGTACTGGCCGACATCATAAAGGAAGAGGTGGAAGACAGATTTGATCACAAAAACCTTAATTTAGATACAGATTTTTTTAAAGAATTGATACCTTCTGCAGAGCATATAGCTTATGTCATTTACAATCTTATCAAAGCCAAATTAGACCCTCAGTTTGACTTGCATATTACTCTTTGGGAGACGCCCCGAAATTATGTAAGATACCCGGCATAAAGACAAAATAAAGTCTTAAAAATTACTTATAAAAGCCAAATGTGTCTAATTTTTATAGATTTGGCTGGTTTAGTTCATTAATAAAAGCCAAATGTTGTAATTTATTGAAGATTTGGCTGGTATTGTTGATTTTAAAAATCGTTTAACGTTAGTCTATTGAATAATCAATCGAAAAATATTTTGTTATCTAATGCATTCAAAAACAAATCGTTGTAAGGTCCTTTTGCCAATCCGTAGGGTGCTATAAAAACTGGCCATAGAGCTTTTTTGACTTGATAATTTTGTCGAAACTGCGCAATTTTATTTCTCAGTTCCATATCATATTTTTTTGAAATGATATATGGGGCCTGACTGTACTTTATTTCACACAAATTCATCACTTGATCATTTCTATCTATGATTAAATCTATTTGTGCATTGGGATGACTCCAAGAATATGTGTGTGTAATGATGCCATTAATACCTAATGCTTTTTTAATATCTTCTACATGATTGAGACAGACAATTTCAAAAGCATAACCTGACCAATTGTGATACTTCGGTGAATTAAAATTAGAGATCCAAAAACCCTGATTGGAAAAATTTATTTCCATGTTTTTTACAAAAAGACAGTAGGGATCTATCACTTGATAAAGGCTTTCTTTAGATTTTTTATATATTGACTGATAGCGGCGAATAAAATTACAATTTTCCAAATTCGCCAATATTTTAGTCAATGTTCCACCGGAGGCCATGCCTGTGTGTTGCATTATTTCATCTCTTGTGACGCCTTTGTTTTTTTGGGCAATGGCACGAACTACTTCTATGTAAGTATCATGACGCGTAAACAAACTCTTGAAGAGCAATTCAAACTCATTGTCTAGTAAAGCATTTTGGCCAAATAACAAATTGTCCACATTTTGTATGGGTGATAAGTCTCGAGAAAACTGCTCAAGATAATAAGGTATCCCTCCAAAAACCATATAAGCTTGTATGCATTGCTCTTGACTGTATAAAAAATTTCTTGACGTAAAAAAATCATAAACCTCTTTGAGTGTAAATGGATCTACCTTGATACGAGATGTCACTCTCTTATATAGCCCACCCGCATTATTAAATATATGAGTTACCATCCACGAAGTAGCAGACCCGCACACAATCAGTAATATATCTTTACGAGCAGAAGCCCAACTATTCCAAAAATAGTCAAGGCCCAAAATGAAATCAGAACCTTTGGTATCCATCCATGGCAATTCGTCCAAAAAAATTACCTTTTTGCTTTTTATTTTCTTTTTATCTATGGACAAAGCCAATGTATGAAAAGCCTCAAACCATGTATCGGGTATTTTTGTCTCTTCTAAATATGAAAGTTGAGAAGTCATAGAAACCCAAAAATTTGTCAATTGCTGCTTCTTGTTTCCATTGAGCAATCCCGAACAGAAAAATGTAAAATCATTTTCGAAGTGTTGCCTAATCAAGTATGTTTTTCCAACTCGTCGTCGTCCATATAAGGCCACAAAATGCGACTTATCTTCATTGTATAATTGAGATAATTTACTCCTTTCTTTCTTACGGCCAACCAACATAATGATAAAATTTTTGGTGCAAATATAATTCTTTTGTGTTAGACAGATATACTTTTTATTTACTTTCGGCTAAAATAGTTAAAAATAAAAGCCAAATGTGTCTAATTTTTAGAAATTTGGCTGATTTAGTTCAAGAATAAAAGCCAAATGTTGTTTTTTATTATGGATTTGGCTGTTATTCTGCTGATGAAATTATATAAACAAAATCCCTTTAGATTTTTTAGCAACATTCTAAGGGCTTAAAATTGTTTTTAACAAAGAAATTTAGCGTCCAAATTTCTTAATATAATCTAAATACAAACCTGCCTTTTAAACAATTAATTTTTACATCAGTTAAAACATGTGCTTTTGTATAATTAGGAGTTGAGACCTAAAAATAGGTGTAAGCTTAAACTTTACAAATGGAACAATAAACAAGGATTTTTTTATAAGTAATCTTATGAATTTTTAATCTGAATTAAAAGTAGTTGATTTAATATAATACTTTAATAATATGACACAGACTCACATTGACATAGAAGCACTCAACCAACAGATACACATCGATAGTGCGTTTATGGAAACACTCAATCTTGAGACATCAAAAGTCATCGTAGGTCAGAGAAAGATGATGGATAGATTGATATTAGGCCTTTTAGCACAAGGACACATATTATTGGAAGGTTTACCAGGACTGGCCAAGACCTTAGCTATAAAAACCTTGGCTTCAGCCATAGATGGTTCATTCAATCGAATACAGTTTACACCAGATTTATTGCCCTCAGATATTTTGGGTACTATGATATACAATCCTGGCAGCAGTGAATTTAATGTCAAAAAAGGCCCTATTTTTGCTAATTTTATTTTGGCTGATGAAATTAATAGAGCGCCTGCCAAAGTACAATCAGCCCTCCTGGAGGCCATGCAAGAAAAACAAGTAACGATAGGCAAAAATACCTACAAACTTGAAGAACCGTTTTTAGTATTGGCCACTCAAAATCCCATAGAACAAGAAGGCACTTATCCTTTGCCAGAAGCACAAGTGGACAGATTTATGCTCAAGGTCAAAATTGGTTATCCTCAACGGGATGAAGAGCGGCTTATTATGCAAAAAACCATCAATGGCGATATTGCACAAAATATCAATGCCGTCATAAAACCCGAAACTATACTTCGCGCACGTACGAGTGTCAAGCAAGTCTATATGGATGAGAAGATAGAAAATTATATTTTGGATATCGTTTTTGCCACACGTCAGCCCGAAAAGTATCAGTTGTCTGATATCCAACCACTCATAAGTTATGGCGCATCACCACGGGCGAGTATCAATATGGCATTGGCGGCCAGAGCACATGCCTTTATGAATAGACGAGGCTATGTAATACCTGATGATGTGAGGAGTATTTGTCATGATGTGATGGCCCACCGTATAGGGTTAAGTTTTGAGGGAGAGGCTGAAAATATCTCTCAAGAAGATATCATCACACGTATTATTAATAAGATTTCTGTACCATAATTGTACATGTAAAATTTAAAATGTAGAAATTTTGTATAAAATTTTCACAAGTATTATTGTTATCACTTTTTTAACCCTACAAGGTATTTACGCCCAAAAAGTATATACCAAAGCAGATGTGCGTGCCTTATTTAAAAAATCTACCAAAAATCTTTGGATCAACTATCTCAGTGGTACTTTAGATGGGCGCTATGTGGTGGACATGATCATTGGCTCTGACGGCAAAGAATGCAAAGGTCTCTATACATTGAGAGAGAGTGGTCATACTTTCTTTTTTGAAGGTTTGGACAAGGACCACAGTTTAAAACTTGCTGAGTTTACCGTAGATGATAAAAATACAGGCACTATAATGGGCCATTATGATGGCGAAAAATTGGACGCTCATTGGCAAAATATAGCCAAAAACCGAACAGCTCTCCTTTCTTTATCTATTGTCAATAGTTTTGATGATTTTCAAATGCCCATCGAGTTGCCTCACCACTGGATCAGAGACTTTAGTGGTCAAATTGATGGGAAAGAGGTGAACTTTACCATTAAAAGAAATAATGATGACTACAATATTTCTTATCTTAGAGATTCTATTTTTGAGACACACTTACTCAAAGGGAAGGGGTTGTCTGTAGAAATTTTTAATATTGATTTTAAAGATAATTTACTCAGCGGCAAGTCATTGATGGTAGAATCTTCTTTGCCTTCTCGGGCCGACATAGTGTTTAAGGATGAAAACGGGTATTCATCTACACTGGGTCTTAGTCTTTACTATAAAATGGATTTTGAAGAGTATGCATATGTTGATTTTCATACGATGCTCCTCTGCGAAAAACCTAAAATAGACCATAAAAAATTTGATGTTTGGATGCAAGAGGAAATATATAATTTTAAGGAATACTCGCTAAAAAAACACAAAAAGTTAAAATACGGTGATTTAGGCATTAGTCAAAAGTGGATACATCAAGCAGACTGTTGGTTCGAAATAGATTTATATACAAAAGAGTGGATTTCTGGTACCATTTATTATCAATCATCTCTCCAGAAAGAAGTTGAAAAACGGGCCTTCATTTATGATTTAAAACTATCTAAACTCATCAATGTTGAAGACTTTTTTAATAGTAAATTAGACAAAATATTAATGTTGGAAAAGACCATTTACCAACATATAGAAAATGAAAAATCATATAAAAACTTAGACATTGAAAGTTTTAAGTATGCCACAATGAATAATGAAGGGTTTAGATATACGACTGATTTTTGTCCTATCTATGGCGAAAAGTCTATTTTAATTCCTTTTGCGAGTATAGAACAGAATCTAAAAAATAAGTCTTTAAACAAAACTTTATTGGCTAAATAATGGATACAGCAGAACTCATTAAAAAAGTACGAAAAGTAGAAATAAAGACACGTGGTTTGTCTTCTCACGTATTTAGTGGCGAATACCATTCGGCGTTCAAAGGACGAGGTATGTCATTCAGCGAGGTCCGCGAATATGCCTATGGCGATGATGTGCGCAATATAGATTGGAATGTCACAGCCCGTACAGGAGACGCTCATATCAAGGTTTTTGAAGAAGAGCGCGAGTTGACCGTCATGTTGCTCATAGATATATCTGCGTCCTCTGTGTTTGGAACGGGAGAGAGATTTAAAAACGATGTCATCACAGAAATGGCAGCTGTTATAGCTTTTTCCGCTATATCCAATAATGATAAAGTGGGCGCCATTCTTTTTTCTGATAAAATAGAGAAATACATACCACCCAAAAAAGGCAAACAAAGTATCTTGCGCATCATAAGAGAATTGTTATATTTTACGCCTGAAAACAAACATACAGATATAGCCCAAGCTTTGATATACCTTAATAATATTCAGAAAAAAAGGAGCATATCATTTCTATTTTCCGATTTTAGAAACACGGGCTACGACCAAGCTCTCAAAGTAGCGGGCAAAAAACACGACATCATAGGTGTCAAGGTTTATGACCAAGGAGAGAGAGAACTGCCTTCATTAGGTTTAGTTCACATCAAAGATGCCGAGTCGGGGCAAATGGGCTTGATAGACACTAATGATAAGAATGTGCAACAAGCGTACTATAAACAATTTTTGAAGTTTGAACAGTACTTTAAAGAAACATTTGCGGCGGCTCAATCGGATATCATCAGCTTTGAGGCCAATGAAGATTATATACAATCGATGCACACATTTTTTAAAAATAGAACACGTAGGAGATGATGACACCATTTAAATCCTTGATGACTCTGTGGGGATTCCATCTTTTGTTTGTGACTTTGTTTTTGTGGATGAGTACAATCACACTACATAGCCAATCTCTATCTACAGCCATTCCTACATTAGATACTCTAGAGATGGGAGACCCGATCACTGTCCAAGTGCGCATATCCATACCTAATAATGAAGTGCCTCATGCCTTTTCTTTAAAAAAATGGTCGGCATTGGACAATCTACTTTATGCAGAAGACTCCGTCAAATATGAAGCGTACGCCGATATAGAAATTTTAGATGGAGGCCCGTGGAATATAAGTGATTTGAACCAAAATATCCCATTCAATGCCAGCCAATTCACCCAACAAAACGGAATGCTCAATGCGGATTTTACTTTAACGGTGGCCATTTACAATGCTGGGCGATATTTACTTTCAGGGCTAGAAATTGTGTCAGACAGTAATTCTGAAGTTGTGCCCACGGAGTCGAAATACATCACCGTCACATGGCCCAAAACTATGAACGAATCTGACACATTGGCCTTAGAACCTATCAAAGGTATCATGGAAGAACCCGCCCAACTTTCAGACTATTGGGGGTATTTAGTGGCACTTTTATTGTTGTTGGCCATAGCCGCATATATGTATTATAGAAAAAAATACAAAAAAGAAAAAGTGGAGATAGCCACTCCCGAACCCGAAGTGGTCATACCTGCGCACATTATCGCCTTAGAAGCCCTCAAAAATTTAGAAATACAACAATTGTGGCAACAAGGTTTGATCAAAGAATATCAAACAGAATTGACCTCTATCATACGAGCCTATATAGAAAGCCAATACCAAGTCCAAGCCCAAAAAATGACTACTGAAGAGCTAGTAATTGCGCTCAAGCCTACAAGTTTGTCCGAAGAACATAAGTCTGAACTCCGACAAATACTTAACGTGGCAGACTTAGTTAAATTTGCCAAAGCCCAACCTGAAAGCAATATTCACGATCTCTTTATGGACAAAGCGAAGCTCTTCGTTGAGCAGACTCAGTCTCCTTTTGGTCAAACAAACGTAAAACCAGAAAAAGAATGAGTACGTATTTAAGCCAGTTTTTTTTCGCTTCGCCGTGGTGGTTGCTTTTATTGAGTATCATACCCTACGTGATATATTTATCATTTTTTAAGAAGAATACAACACAACCCACATGGACATTTTCAGATGTATCACATGGTGAGCTACCGAAATCATGGAGAGTCACCGCCTATAAATATTTGCCCATACTTCCCATTTTAGGTCTCACTTGTTTGATTATTGCTTTAGCACGTCCTCAGTTGGCTCTGACTGAAGAAAAGATTACAGCTGAAGGTATTGATATTATGATGGTCATGGATTTGTCTTCGAGTATGCTTTCTCGGGATTTCGATCCGGATAGACTGGAAGTATCTAAAAAAGTAGCTCAAGATTTTGTGAGTCGTCGGATGTATGATAGGATAGGTCTTGTGGCCTTTGCTGGTGAAGCTTACACACAATGTCCTCTCACAATGGACCATAATTTGGTCATGGATTTTATAGATCAGCTCAAAGTAGGACTGGTAGAAGATGGTACCGCCATAGGTATGGGGTTGGCCACGGCTGTCAATAGAATAAAAGATTCAGAATCTAAGTCCAAAATCATAATTTTGCTCACAGATGGTGTCAACAATGCTGGCTACATCGCTCCGATGACTGCTGCGGAAATAGCCACAACCCTCGGCGTCAAAGTTTACACCGTAGCCGTAGGGAGCATGGGCAACGCATTATCTCCTATTAACAGGATGATGAATGGTCAATACCTATTTGGCATGGCTCGGGTAGAAATCGACGTGGAACTACTCAAAAACATATCTGACATGACCGGTGGAAAATTTTACAGAGCCACAGATAATGAAAGTTTAGAAAAAATATATCAAGAGATAGACCAATTGGAAAAAACAGAAATGGAAGTAGAAATATTCCGAAGATACAAAGACGAATTTAGGCGGTTTCTTGTGGTAGGGATGTTTTTGATTCTATTATGGTGGCTATTGCGCGCAACTGTTTTTAAAGTATTGAGTTAATGGAAAAAAATAAAATAGTACCATAAATTGAAAGTCATAGATTTACTCATCACCAACAAATATAAAGTCCGCAAAGATATTGATGTCATTTGTGGGGGACAAAGTCCTGAATACAAAGTCCTCAATGGCTTCAGCAAAGGATTGGGTGGTTTTGTATTTACAGATCATCACAGTGGCAACGAAATGATGAGATACAAGGCCACCATAGCTTTTTTTGATAAAGGAATGGGGCTGTATTGTCGCAATATGTACAAAAATTTCTTGACACTCATACCCGAGGAGGAACTTCAAAATATTCACGTCTATAAATATCCTGACATCGTGCGGCCAGCGAAATATTCCCTCTACAAGTGGATGGTAGCTCGTGGAAGACCCAGCTACATCGCCGAAAAATACCTTATGCCTATAGAAATCATAGAAGAACATTTACCTCAAACCATCATAAAATTGCCCACAACTGAGATTAACCTAACCATGGAAGATGTCAGTATAGATAAAATGAAAAAGATATTGGGTAGGACAAAATACAGAGACTTACTCACATGGGATATCGCTGAGGCGAAGGAGAGGAAGTAGTGGGAGGGTTGTTGGATGCGGCTTGATTTTTACATGGTATTTTTAGGCATAAAATAATTTTTTTACAAAGGTTTTTATAAAAATAGGAGCGTAGCTTTGTTAACTTCGTAACCCTATAAAATCCAATCCTAATGTTGAGGGACATAGTCCTGAAATATTAATAACAGGAAATACATAAACTGGCAGAGATATACATCTGTTTACGATATCATGCCATGCATTTTTATGGAAATATAATATTATTTTTCGATAGCGCCATCAAGGAGCGTTATCTATTTTTAAAAATTAATTAAAAAAAACAAATACTTTTATTCCACAATTAGTTAACTTTGCGGCATGGAACAGATTCGGAAATTAATCTTTTATAAAAATTACTTTTTGGACTTCTTTGAAAGACAAGATCAAAAAGTAAAAGAAAAGATTGACTTTGGTTTATATTTGTTACAATACATAAAACAGTTGCCGAATAAACATATTGGATCAACACAGGAAAAGAATTTGTTCTATTTGAGAGTTAAGCAAGGGTCTAATATTTTTAGGGTCTTTTTTTGTTATGATGGAGACAAAATTGTCATTGTTATGAATGGATTTACAAAGAAGACTCAAAAAACACCCTTAAAGGAAATTGAAAAAGCCATTAAAATAAAAAATGAATATTTCGATGAAAAAGAATAAAAGTATTAAAACATTTGAAGACCACTTAAGCCAAAGATACGGTGTCATTGGGTCAGAACAAAGGACTGAATTCGAAGCCAAAGCTAAATCTTATGTGATAGGTGAACTTCTAAAAGAAGAAAGATTAGAAGCAAATTTAACACAAGAAGAATTGGCTGAGAAAATTGGGGCGAAAAAGAGTTATATCTCACGAGTAGAAAACGGAAAATCTGATATACAATTATCTTCTCTTTTTAAGCTTTTCGAGTACGGACTTGGAAAGCGAATAAATATAATAATTGAATAAAACCCAAAAGAGTAACGATTGTTTTGACCAGCTTCGTCAACGGTTAGCCACCTCAAGGCTATTAGCGATGTATCAAGTGTTGATGAGGGAGTTTATTTTCATTTCAAGCTAATTTTGAAAATATATTTATCTCTCAATTGCAAATATTGAATTAGAGTTATGAATAACGACTAAATTTTTTATTGCTCAACAACCCATGGAAAAACCCATAGAACCCCAAAGAAAATTTGTCTTCGAGGCGACAAAAATGAACAAATATCTTAATTTTTCAGTGAAGTAGGGTGTTTCTTTCATCAAAATAACCTAATTTTGTAAGGTGTTAATAAATAATGTCAGATATGCAATATTACATGTAAAGAAATGGGGATAGTGATAGAAGAAATCTAAGATATCAGTGAATAAGCATCTTTGATTTTGGCAATAACATCAAAAATTGTAGATGGCATTATTTTTTTTACTAAAAGTTACTTAAACTTTATAATCAGTATGAACAAATACGAAAATAATTTAACATGTATTAGGCAGATGATGAATAGATTTATTTTACTCTTATTTTTTTTGTTTTCTACACAATTTATTTCTGCACAAGAATTGACAACTGGATTTAGCTATACAGCGATAGTTAAGGCAAAATCTGGTATTAATTTGCCCGAAATTGAAAATTTAGAAATAATTCCAAGAGCAATTAATAAAAGTAATGATACAAAGACAACTAATATTTTTCCAAATCCATTTAATAATTTAGTTAATATCGAAGTGGTGGGTCATGGTGAAATAGATATAGAAGTACTAGATGTGATGGGTAATCATATTTATAGTTTAAAATCCCAGGGTTCAAATATAAGCATTCCTACGGATTCCTGGAATCAAGGGATGTATATATTTAGAATTTTAAAGGAAGGTGAAACGATTTATTCAAAGATAATGTATCATATTAAATAATTTTATAAACTATGCCCGGAACATATTTTTGGGCATACTTTAAATTTTAAAAAAACACACACCATGAGATATTTAGTAGCTTTACTATTGATAAGTGGATTTTTGTCATTAAATAGCCAAAATACCTATTCTAAGGTTTTTGACTTAGAGGAGACGGCTTTCCGCAATTACATGATTAATTTCAATATGTTAAACGACACATTGATTATGTACACTGGCCATTTCTGTAACGCTGGTACAGTATATAGAGAATGTACCTATATGTCTAAGGTATCAATGGAAGGAAATATACTTCACAAGAAAAAATTAGATAGTTTAGTAGTTATAAATGGCGGAAAAAATAATATTGCTCATAGAGATGGTATCATATATCATACTTCAGTATCTGTTCATGATGATTATCAACACACTTTTTTACGTTTTTTCGACCACAACTTTAATCTTTTGGATATTAAAAGTTTTGTAGGGGTACATCCAAGTACAAATATAGATAATCGAGGATTAGCTATATTTGATAGTTATTTATATATATTTGGTAGCGCTAGAAATAAGGAAAGTAAAAATGACACTATCCAAATAATAAAAACAGACTTGCAAGGCAATGAAATATGGCGCAATAACTATGTTGATAAGGATTTAAAAATGACTGTTCATAATTTACAAAAAACTCCAGATGGACATTTGGCTTTTTTTATAACTCATGAAGCTGGTGCTGGACACAGCAATAACTTCCGTGGATATCAAATCATGAAGATAGATACTTCGGGTCAACTTTTAAATTCTTTTGATTTTGAGGATTTTAATAATATATCTCGCAAGGTTGTAGTGGATAAAGTTGGTGATTATTATTTTAACTCATTAGACCACCCAATAGATCAAGATGAAGAGTGGTGGGAGAATAGTGGGCGAATCAATAAACTAAATAAGGATATGGAAAGTCTTGAATGGACACTTATTTTGCCACATAATCAACTCATAGATTTTAGAAGGTATCGCATAAACGATATCATTGAGGCACAAAATGGAGATATAGTAGCATGTGGAACAGTATTTGACAATTCTGACACAGAGACGGAAGGGATCGCAGATAAACATGCTGCTTGGAATGGCTTTATCATTAGAGTGACCTCAGAAGGAGAGATAGTGTGGTTGAGGATTTTCAAAAATGAAAATGACTTAAACTCTAAAGATATAGGTGGACGTTTTCGACCTTCCCATTTGAACAAAATTATAGAAATGCCAGATGGTAGATTAATGGCGGCTGGCATGGTGACTTTTAATACACTTCAAATCAAAGATATAGACCAGCATGAGACCGAAGCCTTTCATATTTGGTTGTTAATGGTAGATGAAAATGGATGTCTTGAAGACTATCCATGTGAAGAAATAATCCGATTAGAATCCCCTAAAAGTCCACCTAAATTAGTTAGAAGCGATAATAGCTGGATATTTGTAGGAAGAAAACCCCTCAGACAAACTTTTTCTGGAAAAGACACACTTATAGATGGAAAGAGTTACTTGGAGTTATTGTATAGCGAAGATCCTGAAGGCGATACCTTTAAAGGTACTAAGGAATATTTTCGGGAGGAAGACAACAAAGTTTATGGTTATGGATTAAGTGAACTTAGAGGGGATGTAGAAACATTGATTTATGATTTTAATTTAAAGCATGGCGACACCATAAGAATAGGATATAGTCCTTTGATGCAAGTTATTTCAGATTCTACGGAATTCATCACTTTATTCAATGGAGAGCGGAGACAGGTTTTTAGATTCAGTTGTGATGGTATAGATTATTCATGGCCCATGTGGATAGAAGGCATGGGTTCTGTATTGGGTTTGTCAAGGTCTATGTTTACTTGTTATTTCGATCTCTTTGAGACTTTAAGTTGTTTTTATCAAAATGATACGCTCATATATCAGAATCCAAATTTTGAAAAATGCTGGATGACTACCTCTACTTTAGATTATAAGAGTGGTCGTATTAGTTTTTACCCCAACCCCACAAAAGACATCGTCAACTTCTCGCTATCGGAAGGTCTGTCCTATCCACTCAGATATGAAGTGGTACAAATAGCCACGGGGCAGCGTGTGGAGTATGGCGTATTCGAGGCCCATCATGACACACAGCTGGAAGTAGGGTATCTGCCTTCAGGTATCTATATTTTGCGCCTCATCGATCCTAATGGAAAAATAGCCATTGGGAAGATGGCGGTGGAGTGAGACAGTAATAAAGGAGAATTATTCCTATTTCAATCACATGTTGTTTTTAGGCTTCATATAATTTATGTACAAAGGTTTTTATAAAAATAGGAGCGTAGTTCAGACAACTAAATTCAATATCGTACAGTGATGATGTGATAAAAAAGTCCTGATTCAAGGATATCGGTAATATTTTTTTACATCCATGGTCTTTTGTCTGCCTCTATCTTAAAGCTAACATAATTCAAGATACGATACCCTTCATCTATGGATATATAGGGAAGTATAAGATTGCCGGAGGCTGTGTAAAATATTACATTACACAATTTGTTTCGCCATTGGTAAGGTGATTGAGTTATTTCTGTGGCTTGGATTTTGTACATGGGCATTATTGTGTTCTTATCTCCATAAGTGCCGCCTTTGAGGTACAACATTTCTGAGTTGAAGCCATATTTTTTTTTATGGTAGGATAAAAATCTGTTAAAAATTAATAATGCCACGATGCTTACGGAATAAATTATAAAGAAAGGGTCATATAAATAATAGATGGTAGTAGAAATAATAATGCCCAAAATGGTATAAATGATAGCAGATCGATAAAAATAACGAGTGTCAATTTTTTTAAATTCAATATTTTTAAGTGATTCATGACCATAGAGTTCATTCATCAAAGAGTGGATGTGGTGGGTCTGAACTCCAGGGACAAAAATATTTTGTTTGAGTTTGAGTTGATTGGAAGCTGCTTGAAGAATATATAGATTATAAAACCCTATTAGTTTTTTAAGTAAATTATCTGACCACGTCAAATATTGAATTTTGTGATACTTTGCAGATGTTTCTTTTCGAGTGAATAAACCATGATGTATTTTGAACCTGTCATTAGATTTGTACAATGATAGATTAAAGTTTTTGACTACTGTTTTGAAAAGTGAAATACCAATAGAGACTACAAAAAATAAAAGAATCAGAAGTATTATTAAAGAATTGTCTAGAGTCCCAACCTCTATATTGTCTGAGTATTCCTCCACTTCAATGCCCGCTTCTTGAAGGTTGCTATATACCCAAAAAAAGAAAAAAACAATAACACCCCCTGATTTTATGTGGTTTTCTGTAAATCCTGCTTTGAGCAAATCTCTTAATGAAAGCGTAAATATTTTTTCATCGTTCGCAATTTCTGTATCTAAATAATCTTCATTTTTTTGCACTTTTCTTACGGATTGGCCTTCCATAATGGTGTCGCGCAAAGCTAAAGCCACAGACCTATCGATAGCATGAAATTGAAATTCGTCTTTATCTGAGCCTGCGGAATCTATATTTATTTTAACAACTGATAATACGGTGTGAAAGATGTTTTGTTCAAAATTGACGCTTTGAATTCTGTCGAAAGGAATAGCTGTTTTTTTCTTCTGAAAGACACCAGTGTGGAGTATCAATTCGCCATTTTTTATATAAAAATAGGTTACAAAAAAATTAATGATAGAGAGGGTCAATGTAATAAAAGCTGTGGTAAGAGCCGCATAGATCAAATAAGATCCTCTATTTTCACTACTGCCTAAAAATACGACTATAAATATAGGAAACAATTGCCGCAATACAATATTGAGCGATTTGCCCAAAATCATTACAATGGCTGCATAGGACTGTCTATGTGGTATTGAAAAGTCAATTTCACTCTTCTTCGTCATGAGATATGCTTTTGGTAATAAAAGCTTTAAGTTTTTCTGCATCTTCGGCTTTTAGACCGGGTATCACTAAGTCACCTCCACTTCCTCCAGCAGTAAAAATAGCTAATTCGGCCAGACCAAACCACCTGTCTATGGGGCCTTGGTTGGTTTCACAATGTTGGATGCGACAAAATGGAACAACGGTTTGCGACCTAAAAATAATACCTGACTTGTAGATGATGTCTTGCTGCCTGAGAAGATATCCCATATAGTCATAGGATTTATAGGCCAGAAGAAAAATTATAGATACAAAAACAACAAAAATAAAAATAACTCCTAAAGCGAAAAGCGGCGAAGATAAAATGGGCACAAATACGAATGCAGCTATTGTTCCCATTAAAATAAATATACTCCAAATGCTGGCTTGCCATAAGTTTAATTTGCGGTAGCGCATGTCCATTTTTTTAAATGACAATTCTTCAAAAGGTTGTATATGATCTATATCAATAAGTGGATTTTTAAAATTCATCTTTTATGATTTATTCTTAATTTTCATCCCAACCCCATGGTGCACCTGGATTATCTACGGGTTTTGAAAGGTCAAAACTTACGCTAAAATACCTATCAGTATTCACTCTTCTGAGATTGTAGCTAAAACTTTTTTCATTGATTATTTCTATCCACCATATATTGCCCATGGCCGCAGGAATAAT
>CAZBCV010000025.1:0-23052 GCA_964490495.1 uncultured Aureispira sp.
TCATGTTGACCACGGTAAGACGACTCTTACTGCCGCTATTACGTTCGTCCTTTCGGAATTAGGTTTCGCAGAAAAGAAAGATTATGACTCTATCGATGCTGCACCGGAAGAAAAAGAAAGAGGTATTACTATCAACACAGCGCACGTAGAGTATGAGACTGAAAACAGACACTATGCTCACGTTGACTGTCCTGGTCACGCCGATTACGTGAAAAACATGGTAACTGGTGCTGCTCAAATGGACGGTGCTATCTTAGTTTGTGCTGCTACTGACGGTCCTATGCCTCAAACTAGAGAACATATCCTTCTTGCTAGACAAGTTGGTGTTCCTAATGTTGTTGTTTTCATGAATAAAGTTGACCTTGTTGATGATCCAGAAATGTTAGAGCTTGTTGAAATGGAATTGAGAGAGCTTTTAAGCGCTTATAAATTCGATGGTGACAATGCCTCTATTATTCAAGGATCAGCATTGAAAGCTTTGGAAGGAGATGCGGGCGCTAAAGCAAAAATCATGGAATTGATGGCTGCTGTTGACGCTGAAATTCCTGAACCAGAAAGAGATGTTGATAAGCCTTTCTTGATGCCTATCGAAGACGTATTCTCTATCACTGGTAGAGGAACTGTTGCAACAGGTAGAATTGAAAGAGGTGTAATCAATACTGGTGATCCTGTTGAAATTATCGGTATGATGAAGCCAGGAGAAAAGCCTTTAACATCTACTGTAACAGGTGTTGAGATGTTCCGTAAAATTCTTGAAAGAGGAGAAGCAGGTGATAATGCTGGTATCCTTTTAAGAGGTATTGATAAGGAAGCTATCAAAAGAGGTATGGTTATCATTAAGCCGGCATCTGTTAAACCACATGCAAAATTCAAATGTGAAATTTATGTATTAGGTAAAGATGAAGGTGGACGTCATACTCCATTCTTCAATGGTTATAGACCACAGTTCTATTTTAGAACCACTGACGTAACAGGTGATGTTACTTTGCCAGCTGGTATTGAAATGGTAATGCCTGGTGATAACGTTTCTCTTGAGGTAAAATTGATTTCTCCAATAGCAATGGAGAAAGGACTTAGGTTTGCCATCAGAGAGGGTGGTAGAACAGTAGGTGCTGGACAAGTAACGGAAATATTAGAATAATTTTCTATATTTCTAAAACATAAAATAGTAAAAATTAAGTACTTTTTTAAGTACTTAATTTTTCTATTTAGTATTGTTTTGTAAATTATACAGGGGAGTAGCTCAATTGGTAGAGTGGCGGTCTCCAAAACCGTAGGTCGCAGGTTCGAGCCCTGTCTCCCCTGCTTAGACATTTTGTCATTTTAAATATCAAGTTGAATGGAAAATTTGAGATTATATATCAAAGAAAGTTATGAAGAGTTAATCAATCACGTAACTTGGCCTACCTGGGAAGAACTTTTCAGTAGCGCAAGGTTGGTGGTGATAGGATCAGTAATATTTGCTCTTATAATTTTTGTTTTTGATCTTATTTCTAGTAATTTATTGAAGTTCCTTTATGAACTTTAATAACTAAATTTTTAAGGATGTCCTCAGATAAAAAATGGTACTCCCTTAGAGTAGTAAGTGGTAAAGAAAAAAGTATTAAGGAAAGAATTTTGCTTGATATGGAACGTGCGGGGTGGTCAGAAATTGTTACTCAAGTCATTGTGCCTTCTGAAAAAGTGTACAAAATAAGAAATGGTAAAAAGGTAGTTATGGAAAGAAACATGCTCACCGGTTACATTCTTATTGAAGCTGTTTCATCCAAACTTTCCGGTGAGATTATCACTACTATTAACGGTATTACAAATGTAATCCACTTTTTAGGTAAAAACAATCCTACGCCTATGAGTCAAGTTGAGGCCAATAGAATGTTAGGTAAAGTAGATGATTCTCAAGAAGAGGCTGTATCAATGGTAGAGCCTTTCATTATTGGGGAAACTATCAAAATTATAGATGGACCTTTCAATGATTTTATTGGGGACATTAAAGAAGTTAATGAGGACAAAAAGAAGTTGAAAGTTATAGTTAAAATATTTGGTCGAGGTACCGAAGTAGAACTTAACTATATGCAAGTAGAAAAACAAAATTAAATAGGTTAAGACTTTAGACCTCTGGGTTGCTTCCCTAAAGTCTTGTTAGATTTTTATTATTAATAAATTATTAAAAATGGCAAAGGAAATATTAACGTATGTAAAACTTCAAGTTAAAGGCGGTCTAGCCAATCCTGCACCTCCAGTAGGTCCAGCATTAGGTTCTAAAGGTCTTAACATTATGGAGTTTTGTAAAAGATTTAATGCCGAGACCCAGGACAAGCAAGGTAAAATTTTACCTGTAGTCATTACGGTATATAAGGATAAGTCATTTGACTTCGTAATAAAAACAGCTCCTGCAGCTGTACAACTTATGGAGACAGTAAAATTAAAGAGTGGCTCTGCAGTTCCCAATAGAAATAAAGTAGGTTCTGTATCTTGGGATCAGATTAAAGTCATCGCTGAGGATAAAATGGCAGACTTAAATGCTTTCACTATTGAATCTGCCATGAAAATGGTGGCGGGTACGGCAAGAAGTATGGGTATCACTGTTTCTGGTGATGCACCATGGGCATAATATATTATTTAAGTAACCAAGGGAGTATTTTTTAAATACGTTATTACCTTAAAATTTTTTTTAAATGGCTAAAGTAAGCAAAAAAAGAAAAGAGGCCAATGCAAAAATCGATAAGGATAAGTTATATTCTTTGAATGAAGCAATGGCATTAGTTAAAGAAGTGAATACCACTAAGTTCGACTCTTCTGTCGATATTCACGTAAGATTGGGAGTAGATCCTCGTAAAGCTGACCAAGCATTAAGAGGAACTGTAACACTTCCTCACGGAACTGGTAAAGTTAAAAGAGTTTTGGTGTTATGTACTCCAGACAAAGAAGCTGAGGCTAAAGAAGCTGGGGCTGATTATGTAGGTTTAGACGATTACATCCAAAAAATTAAAGATGGTTGGACCGATATTGATGTAATCATCGCTATTCCAAGTGTAATGGCCAAAATTGGTCAAATTGGTAGAATTTTAGGTCCAAGAGGTTTGATGCCCAATCCCAAAACAGGGACTGTAACAATGAATGTTGGCGCAGCTGTTAATGATGTTAAAGGTGGAAAAATCTCTTTTAGAGTGGACAAATATGGTATCATCCACTCAGCTGTTGGAAGAGTTTCTTTCAGTGCTGAAAAGTTAGCCGAAAACGCCTTAGAGTTAATCGCTACTTTAGAAAAAATGAAACCTTCCACAGCTAAAGGAACTTATATGAAAGGAGTAAGTGTTGCTTCTACTATGAGTCCTGGTATTTCAATCGACACAAAAAAAATTAAATAAACCATAAAATAATAATAACATGACACGTAAAGATAAAGGTTTATTAATAGAAGATCTAAAAGAAAAGTTTTCAAATTCTGCCTTCTACTATATCACTGACGCTTCTTCTATGAGTGTTGAACAAATCAACAAATTAAGAAGAACTTGTTTTGAAAAGGGCATTGAAATCCAAACAGTTAAAAATACATTAGCTATCAAAGCGATAGAATCTTTGGAAGATTCTTCAAAACATGAATCAATATTTCCGGCATTAAAAGGTCAGAGTACAATATTGTTTTCAAGTGATAGCAAATTACCTGCTACCGTTTTAAAGGAATTTAGAGGTAAAAAAGGTTTAAAGCCTGCTCTTAAAGCTGCTTATATTGATAGTGATGTCTTCTTTGGCGACGACCAATTGGAAGCATTAATCAAACTTAAGTCTAAAAATGAACTTATTGGAGATGTTATCTTCATGTTACAATCTCCAGCTAAGAATGTTATGAGTGCCTTGAATTCAGGAGGTGCTAAATTAGCTGGATTGCTTAAAGCTCTTGAAGAAAGAGGAACAAATTAATTTTTTTTATTAATACAAATGTTACATAATTGCTTCCACGATTAAAACATTTTAGTTAAAATTTTAAAATCCATAAAATGGCAGATTTAAAACAATTCGCAGAACAGTTAGTTAATCTTACTGTGAAAGAAGTCAATGAGTTGGCTCAAATATTAAAGGATGAGTATGGTATCGAGCCTGCAGCTGCTGCTGTAGCTATGGTAGCTGGTCCTGCAGCTTCAGGCGCTGGCGCTGACGAAGTTGTTGAAAAAACTGACTTCGATGTTCACATCACTTCTGGTGGTGCAAGCAAATTAGCTGTAGTTAAAGAGGTTAAAACTTTGTTGAACACTGGTCTAAAAGAAGCAAAAGACTTAGTTGACGCGGCTCCTTCATTATTGAAAGCTGGTGTACCTAAGGCTGAGGCAGAGGCAATGAAGGCAGCACTTGAGGCGGCTGGTGCTTCTGTAGAGTTAAAGTAACATATAAAGTCTCAAAGACTTAATTTCAGAAGTTAAGTCTGAAAAATGACATCTGGCTTAACCTACTTTCGGTGGGTTAAGCCTATTGTCGTTAAAATTAATTTTTGGTAATTTCAATTAGAATTGCCACATCAATGGAATTTCGCTAATATAAAAAATAATTAAAAGTATGACATCAAATGGAGTCGTAAATTATACTGCCGATAACAAAAGAATTAAGTTCGGGAAAATAAAATTAGCTAATCAGTATCCTGATCTACTTGAAATTCAAATCAAGTCTTTCAAGGAGTTTTTTCAACTTGAAACTACACCTGAAAACCGTGGAAATGAGGGACTTTTCAAAGTGTTCCAAGAAAATTTTCCTATCACAGACACTAGAAATATATTCGTATTAGAGTTTCTTGATTATTTTGTTGATCCACCGCGATATTCAATAGATGAATGTGTACAACGAGGACTGACTTATAGTGTACCATTAAAAGCTAAGTTAAGACTTTCTTGTAATGATGAAGAGCACGTAGATTTTCAAACTATAGTTCAAGACGTCTTTTTAGGTAATATACCTTATATGACGGATAAAGGAACATTTGTGATTAATGGTGCAGAAAGAGTAGTTGTTTCTCAATTGCATCGTTCTCCTGGTGTATTCTTTAGCCAAACTTTCCACCCCAACGGAACTAAAATATTTTCAGCTCGTGTGATTCCTTTCAAAGGCGCATGGATGGAATTCGCAACTGACATCAATTCTGTCATGTATGCTTATATTGATAGAAAAAAGAAATTTCCAGTAACTACTTTACTTCGCGCAATTGGATTTGATTCAGATAGAGATATTCTTAATTTATTTGATTTAGCTGAAGAAATAACCAATGACGCTAATTCTTTACAAAAAGCAGTAGGACGTAAACTTGCAGCAAGAGTACTTAGAAAATGGTCAGAAGATTTTGTAGATGAAGACACAGGAGAAGTTGTTACAATTGAGAGAAATGAAATTATTCTTGAAAGAGATGTCGTATTAGATGAAGAAAATATTCAATTGATAACAGATGTTGATGTGGATATTATTATTCTTCAAAAAGAAGATTTAGATGAGGATTATACGATAATTTATAATACTTTACAAAAAGACCCTTCTTCTTCTGAAGTAGAAGCTGTTACTCAAATCTATAGACAATTAAGAGGAACAGATCCGCCAGATCAAGAAACAGCACGTGGTATTATAGACAAGCTTTTCTTTTCTGATAAAAGATATAATCTCGGTGAAGTTGGACGATATAAAATCAATAGAAAATTAAAACTAGATATTAGTAGGGAAACTCTTGTTTTGACAAAGGAGGACATAATATCTATCGTTAAATATTTGGTCAGTTTAGTAAATCAAAAAGCTGAACTTGACGACATCGATCACTTGTCAAACAGACGCGTTCGTACAGTAGGGGAGCAATTATACGCTCAGTTTGGTGTCGGTTTAGCACGTATGACAAGGACAATACGGGAAAGAATGAATGTTAGGGACAATGAAGTGTTTACTCCAATTGACCTTATCAATGCCAGAACAATGTCCTCTGTCATTAATTCTTTTTTTGGAACGAGTCAATTATCTCAGTTCCTTGATCAAACTAATCCTTTATCTGAAATAACTCACAAAAGAAGAATTTCAGCTTTAGGGCCCGGTGGACTTTCAAGAGAAAGAGCAGGTTTTGAGGTGCGTGACGTTCATTATTCACATTATGGCCGTTTATGTACGATTGAAACCCCAGAAGGACCCAACATTGGTTTGATTTCTACACTTTGCGTTCACGCGAAGGTCAATAAAATGGGATTTTTGGAAACACCTTATAGAAAGGTTATTGATGGGAAAGTCGATGTAAGTGGAGATATTCTTTATCTATCGGCTGAAGCTGAGGATTACAGAAGAGTAGCTCAAGCTAATGCACTCATCAATGAAGACGGTGCTTTCACAAATGATAAAATCAAGTCTAGAGAGCATGGTGAATTCCCTGTTTTAACTCCGGAGGAAATTGAATTTATGGATATTGCCCCTAACCAAATTGTGGGTGTATCTGCATCGCTAATTCCGTTTTTGGAAAATGATGATGCCAACAGGGCCTTGATGGGATCTAACATGCAACGTCAAGCGTTACCTTTGGTAAGACCTAAAGCACCTATAGTAGGAACAGGTCTTGAATCCAAGGTAGCAGAAGACTCAAATATGCTTATAAATGCTGAAGGTGAAGGTGTGGTAGAGTATGTAGATGCCAATGAAATAGTTATTAGGTATGATAGAACACCAGAGGAAATGCTTGTTTCTTTTGATGATAATATCAAAAATTATAAACTCACTAAGTTTGTACGTACCAATCAAGGTTCTTGTATAAATCTTAAGCCCATTGTAAAAAAAGGCCAAAGAGTGAGAAAAGGTAGTTTACTTTGTGAAGGTTATGCTACGGAAAATGGTGAACTTGCGCTAGGACAAAATCTTCAAGTTGCATTTATGCCATGGAAAGGGTATAACTTTGAAGATGCCATTGTACTTTCTGAGAGAGTAGTCAAAGAAGATATTTTTACATCTATTCATATTGAAAGTTATGAAATCGATGTTAGGGATACTAAGTTAGGTGAAGAAGAATTTACTAACGATATACCGAATGTAAGTGAAGAAGCCACAAAGGATTTAGATGAAAATGGAATCATACGTATAGGCGCTTGGATAAAGGAAGGAGATATTTTAATCGGTAAAATCACTCCAAAAGGTGAAACTGATCCTACACCTGAAGAGAAGTTATTGCGAGCAATTTTTGGAGATAAAGCAGGTGATGTTAAAGATGCTTCTTTGAAAGCCTCACCTTCAACAGATGGTGTCATTATTGGTAAACAATTATTTGCAAGAGCCAAGAAAGACAAAGTACAGAAAGTTCAAGAAAAAGAACTTCTCTCCGATGTAGAAGATACGCACGCAGTCAACTTAAATGAGTTGAATACTATCTTGATAGATAAATTATTAACGATTCTTGATGGTGAAATTTCTGAGGGTGTAAAAAGTATTTACAATGAAGTACTCATTCCTAAGGGAACTAAGTTTTCTGTAAAAGTACTTAAAGAAGTTGATTTTTCTAATATAGATTATGCAGGTTGGCTCAAGGATAAAGAGAAGAGTGAGATGATTGCCAAATTATTACATAATTATTCCATAAAGGTCAATGAAGAATTAGGAAGGTATAAACGAGAAAAGTTCAATATTAGTATAGGTGATGAATTACCAGCTGGAGTACTCAAATTGGCTAAAATCTATTTGGCTAAAAAGAGAAAATTGAAAGTTGGGGATAAATTGGCTGGAAGACATGGAAACAAGGGTATTGTGTCGCGTATAGTTCGGGCAGAAGATATGCCTTTTCTTGAGGATGGAACTCCTGTAGATATCGTATTGAATCCATTAGGTGTACCTTCAAGGATGAACTTAGGACAAATTTTCGAAACAGTTTTGGGTTGGGCTGGTAAAAAACTCAATGTCAAATTTGCAAGTCCAATATTTGATGGAGCCAGTCTTGATGAAATCGAAACGTACATTCAAAAAGCAGAATTGCCTTCTTATGGGCAAACATTTTTATACGATGGTGAAACCGGGGATAAATTCCACCAACAAGCAACAGTAGGTGTTATTTATATGTTGAAGTTATCCCACATGGTGGATGATAAAATGCACGCTAGATCCATTGGGCCATACTCGTTAATAACTCAACAACCATTAGGGGGTAAGGCTCAGTTTGGAGGACAACGTTTTGGAGAGATGGAGGTTTGGGCTCTTGAAGCTTATGGAGCAGCCAATATTTTGAGAGAATTATTAACTGTCAAATCTGACGATATTATTGGTAGAGCGAAAGCATATGAAGCCATAGTAAAGGGCGACAATATTCCAGACTCTAATATTCCTGAATCTTTCAACGTATTGATCCATGAATTAAGAGGGTTGGCTCTTGATATCAGATTTGAATAATAAAATAATTTATCTTTAACACTATAATTTAATATTCATGTTAAAAAAGAAAGGTGTAAAGCCGGTAAAAGGATTTGAGTCTATCACCATAAGTTTGAGTTCTCCTGATGAAATTTTGGAGAGATCTTATGGTGAAGTTTTAAAACCAGAAACAATAAATTACAGATCATACAAGCCAGAAAGAGATGGATTGTTTTGTGAGAGAATATTTGGTCCTGTAAAAGACTATGAATGTTATTGTGGAAAATACAAACGTATCAGATACAAAGGTATTGTATGCGATAGGTGTGGAGTAGAGGTGACGGAAAAGAAAGTTAGACGTGAAAGAATGGGGCACATTAAGTTAGTTGTGCCTGTGGTTCACATTTGGTTTTTTAAATCCCTACCTAACAAAATAGGCTACCTTCTTGGGTACTCGTCTAAGAAGTTGGAAACAATCATTTATTATGAAAGGTATGTAGTTATACAACCTGGAATCAAAGAAAATAGTATTGTTAAAAATGATTTACTTTCAGAAGAAGATTATTTTGAAATCCTAGATACATTACCTAAAGATAATCAACTTTTGGATGATTCTGATCCTAATAAGTTCATTGCTAAGATGGGGGCAGAGGCTGTGAAAATGTTACTTGAAAGAATTGATTTGGATGAACTTTCATTCGAATTGAGGCATCAAGCAGCCAATGAAACTTCTCAGCAAAGAAAATCTGAAGCCCTTAAGAGACTGAGAGTAGTGGAGGCTTTTAGGGACGGAATGAAAACAATCGAAAATAGACCTGAGTGGACTATTATTGATTATCTGCCCGTAACACCTCCTGAGCTGAGACCGTTAGTTCCTTTGGATGGTGGTAGATTTGCATCTTCAGATTTAAATGATTTATATAGAAGAGTAATCATTAGAAATAATAGATTAAAAAGGCTTCTAGAGATCAAAGCACCTGAGGTGATTTTAAGAAATGAGAAAAGAATGCTCCAAGAAGCAGTGGACTCACTCTTTGATAACTCTAGAAAGTCAAATGCGGTTAAAGCTGAAGGGGGTCGTTCACTAAAGTCTTTAAGTGATGTTCTAAAAGGTAAGCAAGGTCGTTTCAGACAAAACTTGTTAGGTAAACGTGTGGATTATTCTGGTCGTTCGGTAATTATAGTAGGTCCTACACTTTTACTTCATGAATGTGGTTTGCCCAAAGGTATGGCCGCTGAGTTATTCAAACCATTTATTATCAGAAAACTGATAGAAAGAGGTGTTGTAAAAACAGTAAAGTCCGCTAAAAAATTAGTTGATAAAAAAGATCCCATCATTTGGGAGATTTTAGAAAACATATTAAAAGGCCACCCTGTATTGCTCAACAGAGCCCCGACACTTCACAGATTGTCTATTCAAGCTTTCCAACCTCGTCTAGTGGAAGGAAAGGCTATCCAATTGCATCCACTTGTTTGTGGAGCCTTCAACGCGGATTTTGACGGCGACCAAATGGCCGTGCATGTTCCTTTGGGGCACGCTGCTATTTTGGAGGCACAAATGTTGATGTTGTCTTCACATAACATGCTCAATCCTCAAGATGGATCTCCTGTGACACTACCTTCTCAGGATATGGTTTTGGGTCTTTATTATTTGACTAAACACAAAAAATCCACACCTGAAATAGCAGTAAAAGGAGAAGGTAAAACTTTTTACAGTGCAGAAGAAGTCATCATTGCTTTTAATGAAGGTGTCATTGACTTGCACGCTATCATAAAAGTTCGTGCAAATATTTTGGACGATAGTGGAAATA
Source organism: uncultured Aureispira sp. (assembly GCA_964490495.1). GTDB lineage: Bacteria > Bacteroidota > Bacteroidia > Chitinophagales > Saprospiraceae > OLB9. The sequence goes on from CAZBCV010000025.1 coordinate 10,149, forward strand.
TGACTTTTAAAGTTATTGAAACCACAGTGGGTAGAGTTATATTTAATCAAAGTACTCCGAAGACTGTTCCTTTTATCAACCAATTGATGACCAAAAAGAGTTTGAAGAAAACAATAAGTGAAATTATTAATATAACGGATTTTACTCAAACGGCTGCTTTCTTGGATTCAATTAAAGAATTAGGTTTCTTTTGGGCTTATAAAGGAGGATTATCATTCAACCTTGGTGATTTGATAACTCCTTCTATCAAAGAAAGAACTTTGATAGAAGCACAAGAGGAAGTTGATGAAGTTTGGGAGAATTATAATATGGGACTTATCACTCCAAATGAGAGGTATAATCAAGTCATAGATAAATGGACTTTTGCAGATAATAAGATTACTGACAATCTTATGAGAGAAATCGCACAGCACAAACAAGGTTTCAATTCAGTGTTTATGATGCTAGACTCTGGAGCAAGGGGGTCGAAACAACAAATTAAACAGTTGTGTGGTCTGAGAGGTCTTATGGCTAAACCTCGTAAATCAGGTGATACAGGTGGCGCGATTATAGAAAACCCAATCTTAGCAAACTTCTTAGACGGTTTGTCGGTATTGGAATACTTTATTTCTACCCACGGTGCGCGTAAAGGTCTTGCCGATACAGCCTTGAAAACAGCTGATGCGGGTTATTTGACGCGTCGTTTGGTTGATGTGGCTCAGGATGTAATTATTACTGAAGAAGATTGTAATACTCTAAGAGGAATCGAGACTGAAGCTTTAAAAGATAATGAAAATGTCATAGAGTCATTGGCTTCAAGGATAGTTGGGAGGTATTCACTTTATGACGTGGTACATCCAGTTACTGATAAAATCATAGTCAACGCAGCTCAATATATTTCTCCTGAGATATCAAATTTAATAGAAGAAGCTGGAATTACAAGCGTAACTATTAGGTCTGTTTTGACATGCGAAACAAAGTCGGGTGTTTGTGCTAAGTGTTATGGTAAAAACTTGGCTACAGGACGAAGAGTGGAAACAGGTGATGCTGTTGGAATTATAGCCGCACAATCTATCGGAGAGCCTGGAACTCAGTTGACTTTGCGTACCTTCCACGTTGGAGGTATTGCATCTGTTTCAAAAACTGAATCGGAAATAGTTTCAAAATTTGATGGTATCGTAGAGTTTGAAAACATAAAAGTAACACAATCTACGTCTGAAGGTGATGATGCCAATGTAGTATTGTCAAGGTCTGGAGAAATAAGAATAGTAGAACCTGGAACGAATAAAGTATATAATAATTATTTCATTCCTTATGGCTCTAATCTTTTGGTGAAAGAAGGAGATTCAGTTGAGAAAGGACAAACCATTTGTTCATGGGATCCTTTCAACAATTTGATTATTTCCGAGTTTGCAGGTATTGTTCAATTTGAAGATTTGGAGGATGGTGTAACTTATAGAGTTGAACGTGATGATCAAACAGGATATGCAGAAAAGGTAATTATAGAATCTAAAAATAAGAGGAAAATACCAGCCATAAAAATTCTTTCTCCTGAGGGTGAAGAACTTAAAACGTATAACTTACCTGTTGGAGCCTACATTATAGTAGAAGATAATGATGCCATCACTACTGGACAGAAAATAGTAAAGATACCACGAAATCTTGGTAAAATTCAGGATATTACGGGTGGTTTACCACGTGTAACTGAACTTTTTGAAGCTAGAAACCCTTCAAATCCTGCTGTAATTTCTGAAATTGACGGTATCGTAACATATGGTAAGATCAAAAGAGGAAATAGAGAAGTTTTTGTTGATGATGAGAAAACGGGACAAAGATGTAAATATCTTGTAAGTTTATCAAAACACTTACTTGTTCAAGAGGGTGATTTCGTTCGTGCTGGTTCACAATTGACTGATGGAGCAATTGCGCCTTTAGACATACTTAATATTAAAGGTCCATTCGCAGTACAATCTTATTTAGTGAATGGTGTTCAGGAAGTTTATCGTTCTCAAGGTATCGCTATCAATGATAAACACATTGAAGTGATTGTGCGACAAATGATGAGAAGAGTAGAAATATTAGATCCAGGTGATACTAGCTTCTTAGAAGGTGAGGCCGTCAATAGACATGAATTCAATGAACAAAATGATTGGATTTTTGACAAAAAAGTTATTACTGATCCAGGTGATTCTACAAATCTTAAAGCTGGACAGATAGTTTCTATAAGACAGTATAGAGAAGAAAATTCTTCTTTAAAAAGAAATGATAAGAAATTAGTACAAGTGCGCGATGCTGTTTCTGCCACATCAAGAGTAATATTACAAGGTATAACTAGAGCTTCATTAGGTGTGGACAGTTGGATATCAGCTGCATCTTTCCAAGAGACAACAAAGGTATTAAGTACAGCAGCCATTGCTGCCAAGCGTGATGACCTTAAAGGTCTGAAAGAAAACGTGATCGTAGGTAAAAATATACCAGCGGGTACGGGTATGCGTTATTTTTCTAATCTTGAAGTGACACCGATTAATGAATATAATGTCACTTAATTAAGAGAGTCACCAATATTTGTTTTTTGGTATATAAAAAAAGAGGACTGTGTTATTTTTAATACAGTCCTTTTTTAATAGAATTATTTGGTTTTTTGTTTCAATAACTTTTAACAAAAAGTTCTCAATACATTGTCTTTTTTGATCAAACTATATTTTTATAAGATTTATAGGTTCAAAATAAAAAGAGGTAAGTTATATCAAATAACCTACCTCTTTATTTTAAGATTTCGAATGGATAAGACCCAATAATGTTAAATTAGATCAAAACCCCATCAAATTTAAAGTGCTGGAATACGTAAAACTTGTCCAGGATAAATCAAATCTGGTGAAGTCAACATAGGTTGATTAGCTTCAAAAAGCACGGGGTATTTCATGGCATCACCATAATGTGCTTTTGCGATTTTTGATAAACTATCACCTTTAACTACAGTGTAAAATGTAGCCTCTGGCTCTGGATTCAAAACTGAAATTCTGTCTTCCACAGTCGCAATTCCATCTGTATTACCTACTGCTAGAATGATTTTTTCTCTTTCGGAGTTAGTATCTACTTGAGCATAGATAGTGGCTTTGTCATCATCCAGCTCTATTGATAAATTTTGGACATTGAAACCAAAACTCATGACATGAGCCTCCATGGCAGCTTCTTGATTTCTCTTGTTGGCTGCTTTTAATTGCTCGAGTGCATCTGCGGTAGCATCTTTTGGTGGTGCAGCAACTTCAGTTTTTTTGCCCAAAATTTTGGCACCTGCCGCCTTTAAAAACGAAAATAATCCCATTGATTTTAATTTAAATTGTTAAAAAATATATTTCTTAAACGTTTTTTAATCCTGAATTGTTAAGAAGCGAACTATTTTTATTTTAAAAAAAATAAAACATGAATTTTAATCATTTCGCATGATATTAATAATATATATGTATCTATTTGTTTTACAGTTTTTTAATTGAATATCAAAAAAAAAAAATTATATATTAAGATTAAAATAATTATATTTCACCAAAAGCAGTATATTTGCGCTGTTTTTTGAAAAAATAATTAATTCATAATCATGCAAGGAAAAGGTTTAATAAGAAGTGTTTTAATTTTAATAATTGCGGTATGTTTATTGCAATTCTCATATTTTATCCCTACTAGGAAAGTAGAAAAGGATGCTGAATCATATGCGCAACGAATAACGGGCAAATCTATTGACAATAATAAAGACATGGATTACAAAGTTGCTCGAATAAAGTACTTGGATTCAATGTCTGGTCAACAGGTATTTTCTATACCTCTCATCAAGTCATTTACATATTCTGAGCTCAAAAAGCAGCAATTGGGCTTAGGACTTGACCTTAAAGGGGGGATGAGTAGTGTTTTACAGGTGGATTTGTCAGATTTTGTAAAATCACTTGCAGGAAGAAATTCTAGCAATACTGAATTCATTAAGGCTATTGATAATGCGAATTTAGCTTTAGCAACATCGCAATCAGATTTTGTTACGCTTTTTGCTGACGAATATAGAAAAATAGCAGGTGAAAATAAATTGGCACGTCTGTTTGCTCAAAGTGAGACATTAGATAATATTACTAACAGTTCTTCTGATGGGGAAGTTACTAGAGTATTAAGAGCAAAAGCCAATGAAACTGTTAATCAAACTTTTGAAAGGCTCAAACAAAGGATAGACAAGTTGGGTGTGGCTCAGCCCAACATTACCCTTGACCCAAATAGAGATTTAATTTTGGTAGAGATGCCTGGTTTTGATAATCCACAATTGGCAAGAGAATTTTTGACTAGAAACGCAAAACTTGAGTTTTGGGAAACTTATAGAGTTTCTGATCCGGGTATTAATCAAGCTTTTGTAATGGCTGATAGAATCTTCGGAGCAGGTGCTGCATCAAGTGCTACTTATAGAGACTCATTAGTTTATGACCCATCAACAGGTGTTGTAATAGACACAGTACAAGTATTAGAATCTTCAAGTACTGTGAATCCAAATGGTGGAGGTATTTTGTTGACGTCTCTATCGCTCAATTCAGGTGGTCAGGGTAGTGTGATGGGAGTGGCCGATAAAAGTCAGAAAAAAATAATTGATGAAGCTTTAGGAAGAGATGATATAAAAAATCAATTTCCTAAAAATAGTAAATTCATGTGGTCTCAAAAGCCTACGCAAGATGAAAACGGAAAGTTTACTAACAATTATGAATTGTATATAATCAAAACAGCTCCTAACTCTGATGTGGCACCTTTAGATGGTAGTGCGGTGACTCGCGCCACTCAATCACTAGGTTTTGCGGGCAAGGTAGAAGTGACATTGCGTATGAATGCTGCAGGAGCTAAAAAGTGGGCTGAAATGACCACTAAAGCAGCTAACGAAGGCAATAGAGAAATCGCTATAGTTTTGGATGATGAAGTGATATCAGCCCCGCGAGTTAATCAACCTATTACAGGAGGAAACTCTTCTATTACAGGGAATTATACTGTGGAAGAAGCTGTGAATTTTGCAAGTATTCTAGAAGTGGGAAAACTTCCTGCTGGTACTAAAATTATGCAAGAAATGAATGTTGGACCTTCTTTAGGAAAGGAAAACATTTCTAGAAGTATTAATTCATTACTCATTGGTTTTGCATTAGTTATAATTACAATATTAGTTTACTACTCTTTCGGGGGTATTTTGGCTCTTTTGAGTTTGTTTTTGAATATTTTTCTAATTTTTGGTACGCTTTCAAGTTTTGGAACTGTCTTGACACTTTCAGGTATAGCAGGTATAGTTTTAACTATTGGTATGGCGGTAGATGCTAACGTTATTATATTTGAAAGGATAAAAGAAGAATTAGCTGATGGTAAATCCCTGAAGCAGGCCATTTCTGATGGATTCCATCACTCTTATTCAGCGATTATAGACGCCAATGTGACCACAATATTGACCGCCACCGTTTTGGCTTTCTTTGGCTTGGGGCCTGTTAAAGGTTTCGCCATAGTATTGATTATAGGTGTTGTGAGTTCTGTATTTACGGCCATATTCGTCACTAGGATGTTGATAGACTGGTGGGTAGGCAGAGGAAAGGATTTGCCATTCTTTACAAATATGTCTCAAAGAGCTTTCAAAGATATAAAAATAGATTGGATAGGAAAAAGGCGAATAGCTTATATTGTATCAGGTACGATTATACTGGCAGGATTAGTATCCATGTTTACTAGAGGATTTGATTTTGGTGTAGATTATAAAGGAGGATATTCATATACTATCCAATTTGAAAGTGGGAGTAATGTTAATGCTGATAATATTAGGAATGGATTAGGTGAGGTTTTTGGAGCCGTACCTGTAGTTAAGCAAGTGGACTCAGAAAATAGTTTTAATGTTACTACGTCTTATTTGATCAATGAATCTAGTTCTGAAACGGCAAATAAAGTAATAGCTAAACTTCATGAAGGGATTAATAAAATCACAGGCTCTAACACACCATTAGAAGTGTTTAAAGACACGGAGACAGTTGGGCAAACTCATATATTAAGTTCTACTCAGGTAGGTCCAACTATTGCAAGTGACCTTAAACGTAGCTCTCTTTATGCGGGTATTTTTGCTCTGATTATAGTGTTTTTATACATTCTTATTCGGTTTAGTAAGTGGCAATACTCAGCTGGAGCTATCATTGCAGTTTTTCATGATGCTTTGATTGTTTTATCTATCTTCTCATTGTTGTATGGTGTATTACCTTTTTCTTTGGAAGTAGATCAAGCCTTTATAGCCGCTATTCTTACTGTAATTGGATATTCATTGAATGATACCGTTATTATTTTTGATAGAATTAGAGAAAGTTTGGGTATTTATGTAAATAAAGATAAAAATGAGGTCATAAACTCAGCTATTAATTCTACTTTGTCAAGAACGATAATGACATCATTTACTACTTTGGTGGTGGTTTTGATTCTTTTCCTTTTTGGTGGAGCTAGTATTAAGGGTTTTGCTTTTGCCTTGCTTGTAGGTATTTTGGTAGGTACTTACTCGTCAGTTTTTATAGCTGCTCCAGTACTTCATGATTTAGGATCAGATTTGAGAGTTCAAACGAAAAAAGATTGATAGGTAAATAATCTTTAGATTATATTATTTTAAAAAAGTGGTTTCGCATTTGATGTGAAACCATTTTTTTTTTAAGGTATATTAGATTTTACTGATGCGGCTATTTACAGTCAATTTTTGTTAAATTTTCATTTTTAAAGTACGTTTAAAGATGTCCTTGGCCATATGTTTAACATGGCCTAAATTAGCTCAAATTGTATCAAAAGTGAATAATAAGTCAATGAAAATTTCAAAAATATAGGTTTTATCAAAATTATAGACAATTATTGTTAACGTAAATTTAACGATATAATCTATATTAAAAAAAGGTTATATCATTGTGGAGTTTTTTAATTAATTAATATTTAAATCCATCAGAATGAAAAAGTTTTTATTGTTAGGAGTATTTGCATTATTGGCATTAGTATCTTGTAAAGAGCAAACACAAGCAGTTACTGAAGAAACAACTGAAGCAGTTGAAGCAGTTGAAGAGGCAGCAACAGAAGCTGTTGAAGCAGTTGAAGGTGCAGCAACTGAAGCTGTTGAAGCTGTTGAAGGTGCAGTTGAAGAAGCAGCACAGTAATTGTATAGTTAAATCTATAAAAAAGGGTGGTTGTCTAGTAGTAGATAACCACCTTTTTTTTTATTGTAGTTTCAAAGTTCTAAATAGTTTTTTTTAGGAAGATGTTTATTGAAACTTGCAATTCATAATTTTAATTTTAAAACTATGTCACTATTTATAACAAAAATGGAGTATAAGTTATTTCTAAACTTTGGTAAAAACTTATAAACTACTTGAAACAAAATACTTCCTGATTCTTTTGTTAAATGTAAGATAAAAAGCTATATTTGTCGATATTCCTGTTATTTTTGACAAAAGATTATTACCTTTGCAACAAAATCAAATTTACAAATCAAGTGAATATATTAATATTTATAATTGTTAGTTACTTTATTTTAAGCTACACACTTTATTTACTTTTTCCTAAAGCGGGAGTAGATGCAATAAAAGGTTTGATACCAGGGGTGAATTTTGTGGAATGGTGCAAAATTATAGGACGCAAACCCACTTACGCATTGTGGTTACTTTTCCCAATAGTGAATTTATTTATTTTTGCAGGGATGTGTGTGGATATGGTGCGTTCTTTTGGCAAGCTTGAATACAAGCACACAGCAGTGGCGGTAATGTATGCCCCCATCATTTTTTATAGAATTGCACAAAATGGTAAAGATAAATATTTGGGGCCAACCGTAATAAAAGAAGCAGAATATGCGCAACAATTGGTTGATGCCAAAAACAATAAGGATACTTACAAGTTAGCTCAACTGGAAAGAGATAATCCCTACAAAAAATCCACAGGGCGTGAATGGGCCGAGTCAATATTTTTTGCTGTATTTGCAGCGGCTTTTATTAGAATGTTTTTGATTGAAGCTTATGTTATTCCAACTCCATCGATGGAAGGTTCATTAAATGTAGGTGACTTTTTGTTTGTGTCCAAGGCCCATTATGGTATTCGTACACCCATGACTATTGCTATGATTCCACTATTACATAATCAGATACCTAAAACCAACATGGAATCGTATTTGAAAAAACCAAGCTTACCTTATTATAGATTGCCAGCATTAGAAAAAGTAGAAGCTGGAAAACCATTTGTTTTCAATTGGCCTGTGGGCGATTCTTGTATTGTCACTAAGCAAAGACCTTATTTTTTGGGTCAAGTACAACGTGATCCTGGATATATGGAAGCAGACAGAGAGTTAGCTGTAAAATTTAGAAATAATGACTATGTGGTTCGCCCTGTAGATAAGCGGGATCATTACATAAAAAGATGTGTGGCAGGTCCTGGGGATAGCCTTCAGATTATAAATAAACAAATATATCTTAATGGTAAACCTGTTAAAAATCCTAAACACATACAATTTTCATATGTAGTGGACATGCCAAAAGAAGTATCCATGTCAGAAAAGAAGTTGCTTGAATGGAATATACACCCAAGTCAAGGTGATGTTTATCCCGTGGGTCCTGAGTTTTTTAACCATCCTTCTGTAAATATTACCATGCCGATTTCCGGAGTAGCCTATATGATGATATTGGACGAAGATCAAAAAAAGAAAATACAGTCTTTATCGCCCAACATAAAGATTTATGATGCAAAAAAGCCCATTGAACCACTCAAATTATTTCCATTTGATACTATTGTAGGGAGCCAAAATTGGTCTGTAGATAATTATGGACCTATCTACATGCCCAAAGCAGGTGAGACAGTATCATTAACTAAAGAAAGTTTACCATTTTATAGACGTGTTATCAATGTGTATGAAAATAATAAATTGGATGTAAAAAGTGATGGTATCTACATTAATGGTAATAAAACAAACACTTATACGTTTAAACAAAATTATTATTGGGCAATGGGAGATAATAGGCACAATTCGGAAGATTCACGGGCATGGGGTTATGTTCCTGAAGACCATGTTGTCGGAAAGCCATTATTCATTTGGTTTTCAACTAAGGAAGGAAGTCTAAGAAATGGTATTAATTGGAACAGATTATTTAGAAGCGCATCTAAAGAATAATTTAACTCAAGCTCCATGAAAATTTTAATGAAAATAGAAAATTCAAAAACAATATTTTATAAATATCTTTTTGCTATTTCTTTACATTTTTTATTAGGGTTTAGTGCCATTGCACAGCTTCCAAAGTCTGAAATATGGATGGCAGATTTTAAAAATATTCACACTCAACCTGTATTATTTTCAATTTCGTTGCTGTCAGATTTTAATCCGGATGGTTATAATAATCAACCTCAGTTTTGGAACTATAATGAATTGTATATTTCAGCAGCTATCGACACCTCAACTAAGACGGATATTTATGCATTAAATATTCAAAACAAAACTTTTAGACAGGTGACAAACACGCCTTCTGTGAGTGAGTTTTCTCCGACCTTTCATCCTAATGGCAAAGATTTTTCTTGTGTAAGAATAGAGGAAGACGGTGTTGATCAGAGTTTATGGTTATATCCTGAAAACAGAAGTAATATAGGTAGCCGATTACTGAATAGCTTACAAAACGTAGGTTATCATACTTGGATTGATCCCAGCAATGTAGCTTTATTTTTAGTAAACCAACCACACAAATTAGCATTGGCAAATACCTCAACTGGTGAAGTTCAAATTTTGATAGATGACATAGGAAGATGTCTTAAAACAAGCATAAATCAAGAGTTGTTTTTTGTTCATAAATTGGCTGCAAATCAGTGGGTTTTAAAGAAATACGACTTAAATCAAAAGGTGATCTCCTCAATTATTAAAATGCCTTTTGAGACTGAAGATTTTGAAATACTTTCTAATGGAAGTTTTATAACGGCCAGGGGAACTAGAATGTTGATCTTCGATCCTAAAAAAGATAAAGATTGGCGTGTATTATATGATTTTGAACTATTAGGATTGACAAATATCCAAAGGCCAATAGTATTTAGAGACAGAATAGTCTTTGTCAACAATAAAAAGTAACCCATAAAAAATATAACCCCTAAATAAGTAATATCATGATAAAAAAGGCTGTTGTTTTTTCTCTTTTTATTTGTTGTGTCCTTTTGTTGTGTCAATGCCATGAAAATAAATCGGGAAACTATACGGATGAAATAGGTAGATTGAATAAACTTTATCCGGCGGAAGATTACTTTTTATCAAAACAATTTCCTGACGGCATTTTTGATTTTAAGGCTTATGACAGAGCATTGAGTGAAGTGTATAGTTTTGTCAGAAAGACCTATAATAGATCTAGCGGTGAATGGCAAGTAGAAGGCCCAGGAAATATAGGGGCAAGAGCCAATACTATTGCAGTAAGTCCACATGATGAAAAAAGGATGTTGTTAGGATTTTCTGAAGGGGGTTTATGGCTTACAGAAGATGGGGGGCAAAATTGGATTCCTGTATTTGATGATAACTCTTACCTTTCGATAGGTGACGTGGTATTTGATCCTAAAAATCCTAATATCGCCTATGTAGGTACGGGCGATCCCAATGTTTCGGGTTTCCCATTTATTGGCAATGGAATTCACAAATCAACAGATGGTGGAAAAACATGGAAACACATGGGTCTTACCGAAACGCGTATTATCTCTCAAATTAGAATTTCTGAAGAAAACAATAATATAATTTATGTTTCTGCCATGGGAATCCCATTTTTTAAAGATAATAATAGAGGTGTTTATAAAAGTACAGATGGAGGTAATAGCTGGTCTCAAGTGCTTTTTGTCAATGATTCCACAGGTGTATGTGACATGGCTATTCATCCAGAGAATCATGATATCCTGTATGTTTCTACGTGGAATAGAATTAGAAACAATACAAAATCTATTGTATCTGGTCCTGATGCCAAAGTGTATAAAACTGAAAATGGTGGAATAACTTGGACAGATTTAAATAATGGTTTACCGGATAATAATTCGAGTAGGGTAGGTATTGATATTTGTCGTTCTAATCCAAACGTTTTATATGCGGCCTATACAGACCCCACAACATTTAATGTAAAAGGGATCTTCAAGACTGTTGATGCTGGTAATACATGGATAGAATTGCCCATTGGCGAAAATGTTGGTCTGCCTGAAAATATGTATGGTGGTTTTGGGTGGTATTTTGGTAAAATTCGTATTAGCCCCTTAGATGAAGATGACGTATTTATATTAGGTGTAGATATGTATCGATCCAAAAATGGGGGGCTTAATTGGGAATTATCAGTGCCTGAGTGGTATTTTTATGAAGTACACGCCGACAAGCATGATTTGATATTTCAAGGAGAAAATATGTATTTAGCTACTGATGGAGGCGCTTATATGTCAAACATAATGAATGTTGAGTGGAAAGATATAGAAAACATACCTACCACACAGTTTTACCGTGTAGCGTACAATCCTCACGAGCCTACATGGTATTATGGTGGTGCACAAGATAATGGAAGTACAGGCGGAAATGCCGAAATGATTAATTCATGGCCTCGCATTTTTGGTGGTGACGGATTTCAGATGTTGTTTCACAGTACAAATCCTGATATTTTTTATGTTGAAACACAGAATGGTGGAATATTCGTGACCGAAAGTGGAGGCGATGATTTTAGTTTTGCTACTGAAGGGATTGAATCAAGTGACCCAAGGAATTGGGATATGCCCATAATAATGAGTAGTCACAATCCTGATATACTTTATACTGGAACCAATAAAATTTATAAAAATTCTACGGGATCAGCGGTGCTTTGGGAACCTATCAGTGGTGTTCTGACAGACAGTTCTTCTACTTTTTTGAGAAGGGTGATTAGTTCTATCAGTGAATCTAACATTGACCCTTTGTTTCTTGCTGTTGGCACAACTGACGGAAATATTTGGTTGACAAAAGATGGAGGAACCTCATGGAAGGAAATTTCAACCGATCTGCCACAAAGATATATTTCAGCTGTAAGTATTTGGAATGATTATGTCTTTGTGACGATGACAGGTTATAAAGATGCTGATAATACGCCTTACATTTATGCGACAAATGATGAAGGTGAAAATTGGATATCATTTCAATTTGATTTGCCTAGAATTGCCATAAATAGCCTTGTTATTTTACCTGAAAAAGAAAACATTATTCATCCCAGATTGGTAGTGGGGACAGATGGTGGTGTATTTTATTATAAAGGCGGCGAAAAATGGATTCGTTTGGGCAATAATATGCCTATAGTCCCTGTGTATGGATTAGGTTATAATCCTATTTTAAATACCGTGATTGCGGGTACTTTCGGTAGAAGTATAATGTCTTTTGATATGGGGCAAGTCATAGATACGCCTGTTAAAACAGAAAATATCCCCACCATTTCCACGGTTATACAAATACAGAAAAATTTGCTGACTCAAAGTGAAATCTTACAAATAAATTCAAATAGTACAGAATCTATTCAAGTAGAAATAGTTTCTGCTCAAGGCATTGTGATGAGTAGGAAACTCATAAGTAATTTATCAACATCTATACCATTGATGGCATGGCCTTCGGGACTTTACTTTGTGCGTACCACTGACAAAAAATATAAAGGCACGCTGAAATTTGTTGTAATTTAGTATTTTTACCGTGTCGCTTATGTAGCTATTATTAGTTATATTTTAAGTATTTGACTTTGTTTGACTGTTGGGGCTGTCTTACTTTAATAGAGTGCATGATAGGAGATTGGCTAATGTAATATACATTTTTAAAAATTATTACATTAAACCTAAAAATCTAAAATGATAATCTATTACTACCTCCAATTACTTCAAAATCAGCCGCAAAGCTTACTTTTGACTTCGCACCATAGGGGTG
>CAZBCV010000026.1:0-22890 GCA_964490495.1 uncultured Aureispira sp.
TACATGATGGTGCTGCAACTATGGACTGGATGGAGCAAGAGCAAGAAAGAGGTATCACTATCACTTCTGCTGCTACTACTTGTAAGTGGAAATATCCTACTATTCAAGGTCAGCCTACTGACAAAACAACAGAGTACCATTTCAATATCATAGATACCCCAGGACACGTTGACTTTACAGTAGAGGTGAACAGATCTTTGAGAGTATTGGACGGTTTGGTCTTTTTGTTCAGTGCAGTAGATGGTGTAGAGCCACAATCTGAAACCAACTGGAGATTGGCAGAACAGTACCGTGTACCAAGTATTGCCTTTGTCAATAAAATGGATAGATCTGGTGCCGACTTCTTCAATGTAGTGAATGACATCAAAGCCAAATTGGGCGCAAATGCTATTCCTTTGCAAGTGCCTATCGGTGCGGAAGAAAAATTCAAAGGTGCTGTGGACTTAATCACTAACATAGCCATGGTATGGAATGAACATGACCAAGGTATGACTTATGAAGTAGTAGAAATACCAGAAGATATCAAAGACACAGTAGTAGAATATAGAGCTAAATTGATTGAAGCTGTAGCTGAATATGATGTGGAGTTGATGGAGAAGTTTTTTGAAGATCCAGATAGTATTTCTGAAGACGAAATCAGAGCAGCTGTAAGAGCAGCGGTGACTGACTTAGCTTTCACGCCAGTGATGTGTGGTTCAGCTTTCAAAAACAAAGGTGTTCAAGCGGTTTTAGATGCAGTATGTGCTTATATGCCTAGTCCAACGGACGTAGAAGGTATCACAGGTATCAATCCTAAGACTGAAAAAGAAGAAATAAGAAAACCATCTGTGAGCGAGCCTTTTGCGGCCTTAGCATTCAAAATTGCTACGGACCCTTATGTGGGTAGATTAGCTTTCATGAGAGTTTACTCTGGTGCTTTAGATGCGGGTAGTTATGTACTCAATACACGTTCAGGCAACAAAGAGCGTATATCGCGTCTTTATCAAATGCATGCCAACAAGCAGAATGCTATCGATAGAGTAGAAGCAGGAGATATTGCTGCAGGTGTAGGTTTCAAAGATTTGCGTACAGGAGATACATTGTGTGATGAAAATCATCCTATCGTACTTGAATCTATGGTCTTCCCTGAGCCAGTTATCGGTTTAGCTATCGAACCTAAGACACAAAAAGACTTAGATAAGTTGGGTATGGCTTTAGGTAAATTGGCTGAAGAAGATCCTACGTTCAGAGTAAGATATGATGACGAAACCAACCAAACTGTTATCAGTGGTATGGGAGAGCTACACTTAGAGATCATCGTAGATCGTTTAAGAAGAGAATTTAAAGTAGAGGTGAACGAAGGTGCACCACAAGTAAATTATAAAGAAGCTCTTACGACTTCAGTAGAGCACACGGAAAGATTGAAAAAACAATCAGGTGGTTCGGGTTTATTTGCTCAGATGTCATTTGAGTTAGGCCCTGCCGATGAAGAGTTTTTACAATCAGAAGATTTCAAGAGTGGAAAGACTAAACTTCAGTTTATCAATGACATTTTTGGAGGATCTATTCCAAAAGAATACTTTGCTTCTATTATCAAAGGATTCAATTCAATGATGTCTAATGGTATTCTTGCTGGATACAACATAGACAGTATGAAAGTGAGAATATTTGATGGACAAACCCACGCGGTGGATTCTAAGCCATTGGCATTCGAGCTTTGTGCAAAAGAAGGATTCAAAGAAGCATCCAAAAAGTGTTCTCCAGTATTGCTTGAACCCATAATGAAATTAGAAGTAGTTTCTCCAGATGATTATGTGGGTTCAGTGATTGGTGACCTCAATAGAAGAAGAGGAATGCCTAAAGGCCAGGAAACAAGAATGGGAGGAGCAGTAGCTATTTCTGCTGAAGTTCCTTTAGCTGAGATGTTTGGATATGTAACTCAATTGCGTACAATCACTTCAGGTAGAGCGAGCAGTAGTATGGAATTTAGCCACTACGCACCTGCACCTAAAGGTATAGCAGACGATGTGATATCAAAAGCAAGTGCTGCAAAATCATAAGAATATAATACACACTCGAAGGAGTGTGTTTTTTTTAAAAAAAAATCTAAAAAAAGTTTGTAGAGTCGTAAAAGATAGTTACCTTTGCGGCCTCTTATAAATTAGAGAATAATAAAACAGGTTATGAATCAGAAAATAAGGATAAAACTCCGTTCATACGATCACAATTTAGTAGATAAAAGTACTGAAAAGATTGTAAAGACGGTAAAGAACAGTGGTGCTGTTGTGTCCGGCCCGATTCCGCTGCCAACTGAGAAAGAAATATTTACGGTATTGCGCTCTCCGCACGTAAATAAAAAATCTCGTGAGCAGTTTCAGTTGAGGACCCACAAACGCTTAATCGAGATTTTTACTCCCACACAGAAAACTGTGGACGCTTTGTCTAAGTTGGAACTTCCAAGTGGTGTAGATATCCAGGTTAAGCTCACATAACCACACTGGATTAAGAATTAAAATAAAGTTTCTGAAGTAAAAATATAAGTTATTGACTTATTAGTCTTTGCTTATTTCTTAAAAATTTAATCATGAACGGATTAATCGGAAAGAAAGTCGGTATGACAAGCATTTTCGATAATAATGGCAAGAATATTGCTGTAACTGTTATCGAAAGCGTGCCAAATGTTGTCACTCAGGTGAAAACAAATGAAACTGATGGCTATGATGCCATTCAGTTGGGCTATGGTAGTGCTAAATCAAAAAACACAACAAAACCTCTTTTAGGTCACTTTGAAAAAGCAGGGACTGAACCTAAAGAAAAAGTAGTTGAGTTTAGAAATTGTACTTTAAATAAGAAGCTCGGTGATGAAATTTCAATATCTGAAATTTTCTCAGAGGGCGACAAAATTAGTGCAGTAGGTACTTCTAAAGGAAAGGGCTTTCAAGGTGTTGTTAAGAGACATGGGTTTGCCGGTGTTGGTCAAGCCACATTAGGACAGCACAACAGATTAAGAGCTCCTGGTTCTATTGGTGCATCTGCATGGCCTTCCAAAGTTGCTAAAGGTCTTAGAATGGCTGGAAGAATGGGTGGTGACAGAGTCAAAACCAAAAATTTGAAAATTGTAAAACTTTTGCCAGAACAAAACTTGATATTAGTTCAAGGTTCAGTTCCTGGACACAAAGGTTCATTTGTAATCATTGAAAAGTAAGCCATATGAAACTCGATGTATTAAATAAAGAAGGTCAAAGTACAGGAAGGACTGTAGAATTACCTGAAGATATATTCGGTATTGAGCCTAATGCTCATGCTGTATATTTGGCTGTGAAGCAGTACAATGCTGCTCAACGTCAAGGAACTCATAAATCAAAGGAGAGATGGGAAATAGCACGTACTACTAAAAAGTTGAAAAAACAAAAGGGTACAGGTACTGCAAGAGCGGGTTCAATGAAATCTCCTATTTTTAGAGGTGGTGGTAGAGTATTTGGTCCACAGCCCCGTGATTATGATTTCAAATTGAACAAGAAGGTGAAAGAATTGGCTAGAAATTCAGCTTTTTCTGACAAAATGGCTAATGGTTCAATCGTAGTAGTGGAGGATTTCAATATGGATGCACCTAATACAAAACAATATATAGGCATGTTGAACGCTCTTAAAGTCAATGGCAAGTCGCTATTTTTGACATCTGAGTTGAACAAAAATGTTTATTTGTCAGGTAGAAATGTACCAAAGACTAGTGTACAGTGTATTAAAGATACCAACACATATTCATTATTGAACGCTGATGTATTGATTTTATCTGAAAAATCTGTGAGTCAGTTAGTTCCTGAACAAGCATAAATATATTAAGATGATCAAGAATATATTAAGAAAGCCAATAGTTTCTGAAAAGTCTGAGAAATTGACAGGTAAGAATAATGTTTACACTTTTGTAGTGGACAAAAAGGCCAATAAAATTGAAATAAAAAACGCTGTAGAGGCAATGTTTTCAACAACTGTTGTTGAGGTGAATACTGCTAATATGCCAGTAAAGTTAAAGTCTAGAAATACGCGTTCAGGTGTTTTGAAAGGAAGTAAGCCAGGTTACAAAAAGGCTTATGTAAAAATAGCTGAGGGTGAAGAGTTAGATATTTACGGTAGCGTTGAAGAATAAGTTATAGAATATAAAATTCTGGAAAGTAATGGGAATCAAAAAATTTAATCCAATAACACCTGGTCTTAGGCAGAAAGTCAATGTTGACTATGCTGAGTTAACCACCGATACGCCTTACAAGCCACTAACAGTAGGTTTGAGTAAGTCTGGTGGTAGGAATAAGACTGGTAAAATGACAATGCGTCAGATTGGTGGAGGTCATAAAACCAAGTATAGAATCGTTGACTTTAAAAGAGACAAAGAAGATATACCTGCAAAAGTAGCAACAATCGAATATGATCCAAATAGATCAGCTTTCATAGCTTTGTTGAACTATGCTGATGGAGAAAAGAGATATATCATTGCTCCAGACAAGATTAAAGTAGGTGATGTAGTATTATCTGGTAAGACTGCTACTCCTGATATAGGTCATGCAATGTTTTTAGCTTCCATTCCTTTAGGTGCTGATATTCATTCTATAGAAATGCAACCTGGAAAGGGTGCTGCCATAGCAAGGAGTGCAGGAACTTATGCTACACTTATGGGTAGAGAAGGAAAGTATGCTATTATCAAGTTGCCATCTGGTGAGGTAAGAAGAATTTTATTGACATGTAAAGCTGTCATAGGAAGAGCTTCCAATCCCGACCACGGATTAGAAGTCTTAGGTAAGGCAGGAAAGACAAGATGGTTGGGTAAGAGATCCCGCGTAAGAGGTGTTGCGATGAACCCTGTAGATCACCCGATGGGTGGAGGTGAAGGACGTTCGTCAGGAGGCCATCCAAGATCAAGAACTGGTATCATGGCTAAGGGTCAAAAAACTCGAAACGTGAACAAAGCATCTTCTAAATTAATAATTTCTAAACGTAAGAAATAATAGCAAATGGCTAGATCGATAAAAAAAGGACCTTATGTATATCATAAATTGATAAAAAAGGTTGAACAAGCAAATGAAAGTCAAAAAAAAGGTGTAATTAAGACATGGTCAAGAGCATCTATGATTGTTCCAGACATGATTGGTCTTACAATAGCTGTACACAATGGTAGAACATTTGTTCCAGTTTTTGTGACAGAGAATATGGTAGGCCACAAATTAGGTGAATTTTCTTTGACAAGGACTTTCAAAGGTCACGGAGGTAAAAAATAAATAAATTAGCAACTTCTTAATAATAAAGAGATGGAAGCAAAAGCAATATTGAGAAATGTCCCTATGTCGGCTCGAAAAATGAGGCTAGTAGTGGATAATATAAGAGGCAAATCAGTAGATGAGGCACTTAATTTATTGAGATATACCAATAAAGAAGCGGCCATATGGTTACAAAAGTTAGTTTTATCTGCGATAGCTAATTGGTCCGTAAAAACAGAAGAAAGTCCTGAAGATTTCAAACTTTACATAAAGACGGCTTTTGTTGATGGTGGAACTGCACTAAAGAGATTTAGACCAGCGCCACACGGTAGAGCCAATAGAATCCGCAAGAGAATGAACCATGTAACATTGGTTGTGGATAATAAAATTAAAATCGAAGAATAACACTTTAATATAAAATATTCATTTTATGGGTCAAAAGACAAATCCAATTGGTAACAGGTTAGGCATCATCAGAGGATGGGATTCTAGCTGGTATGGTGGTAAAGATTTTGGAGCAAAGGTCGTAGAAGATGAGCAAATTCGACGTTACTTAAGAGCAAGAATAGCCAAAGGTGGAATATCAAAAATTGTTATCGAAAGAACACTCAAAAGAGTTACTGTTACTTTGCATACATCTAGACCAGGTATTATTATTGGTAAAGGGGGTCAAGAAGTGGATAGAGTAAAAGAGGAGTTGAAAAAATTGACTAGCAAAGATGTTCAAATAAATATTATCGAGATTCGTAAGCCGGAGATTGATGCGGCCATAGTAGGTGATACTATTGCAAGACAGATTGAATCTAGAGTAAATTATAAGAGAGCCATAAAAATGGGTATCCAGGCTGCGATGAGAGCTGGGGCTGAAGGTATCAAAGTTAGAGCAGGAGGTAGATTGAATGGTGCGGAGATGGCAAGAAGCGAAGAGTTCAAAGATGGAAGAACACCATTACACACTTTTAGAGCTGATATAGATTATGCACTTGCGGAAGCTTTGACAGTTTATGGTAAAATAGGTGTAAAAGTTTGGATTTGTAAAGGTGAGATTTTAGAAAAAGTAGATTTATCACCTAATGTACAAAATAATAAAAAACCTGGAAACACTGAACCTGACAGAAGAGGTGGTTTTAGAAATGAGAGAGGTGGTGAAAGAGGTGACAGGAATGACAGAGGAGGAAGAGATAAAAAGGAGAGAAGATCTCCACGTAATTAATTAATTTGAATTATAAAAAAATGATTATCTTTGCGCCCCATTTGGCAAAAAGGTAGAGTTTAAAAAATAATTGACATGTTACAACCAAAAAGAACGAAATACAGGAAGCAGCACAAAATGAAGACAAAGGGTGTAGCTATAAAAGGTAGCACTATATCTTTTGGTTCGTTTGCCCTAAAATCTTTGGATATTGGTAGAATCACCAATAGACAATTAGAGTCTGCACGTATTGCCATGACACGTTATATGAAAAGGGAGGGAAAAGTTTGGATAAGGATTTTTCCAGATAAACCAATAACGAAGAAGCCAGCGGAAGTACGTATGGGTAAAGGAAAAGGAGCTTTGGACCATTGGGTAGCTGTTGTTAAGCCTGGTCGTATTATGTTCGAGATTGATGGTGTTCCTTTTGCTGTAGCTAAAGAAGCCCTAAGATTGGCAGCACAAAAGTTACCAGTGATGACATCAACTGTTGTAAGGGCAGATTATTCAGAACAATAAAATCTAAGCTGAGATGGCAACAAAAAGATATATAGAACTTAAAGGTTTAGCAGTTGAAGCAATTCAGGAGGAGTTGCAGACAGCTCAATCTGATTTAAATAGGATGTCGTTTGATCACAAATCGAAAGGTTTGGCAGATCCTGGTCAGATTAGTTTGTTAAGAAAAGAAATCGCTAGAATGAGGACAGAGTTAAGAGCAAGAGAGATCGGTGAAATGACTCCTGAGCAATTAGCAAAAAGGTCTAAAATTAGAGCAAGAAGAAAGTAAAATACTAAAATATAGTCCAATGGCTTACGGTTTAAATAAAACAAGAATTGGTGTAGTAGCAAGTAATAAAATGGATAAGACAATTTCAGTTCTTATCGAAAGAAAGCTCAAGCACCCTATATATGGTAAATTCGTCAAGAAGTCCAAAAAATTCTTAGCTCATGATGAGAAGAATGAGTGTCATATTGGCGATACTGTAAAAATAACGGAAACTAGGCCTCTTAGTAAGAATAAGAGCTGGAGGCTTGTTGAAATATTAGAAAAAGCAAAATAATTAAAATTATTAGTTATGATCCAGCAGGAATCAAGGTTAAAAGTAGCTGATAACAGTGGAGCAAAAGAAGTTTTATGTATCCGTGTTTTAGGCGGTACTAGAAGAAGATACGCTTCAATTGGTGATGTGATTGTGGTAGCTGTAAAATCAGCAACTCCGACAGGAATCAAAAAAGGGACTGTTACAAAAGCAGTTGTTGTGAGAACAGCAAAAGAGATAAGAAGAAAAGATGGTTCTTATATTCGTTTTGATGATAACGCTTGCGTACTTCTAAATGCGGCTGGTGATCCACGTGGTTCAAGGATTTTTGGCCCTGTGGCTAGAGAGCTTAGAGATCGTGATTATATGAGAATTGTTTCATTAGCACCAGAAGTGCTTTAATAAGTTAAATATTTAGATATGCCAACTAAACGATTTGCACCAAAATTAGGTATAAAGAAAGGTGATAAGGTAAAGGTAATCGCTGGTTCCAATAAGGGTCAATCAGGAGAAATTAAGCTTGTATTACCAGCAGAAAACAGGGCTATTGTTGATGGAATTAATATGGTAAAAAAGCATATTAAAGCTACTCAAGATAATCCTGGCGGAATAAATGAAATGGAAGCACCTATTCATATATCAAACCTTATGTTGATGGATCCTAAATCAGGTGAAGCTACTAGAATAGGTCGCAAAAAAGTGGATGGAAAGTCTGTAAGATATTCAAAAAAATCAGGAGAAATTATTAAGTAATGAGTTATATACCCGGTCTTAAAAAAAGATTTAATGAAGAAATTGTACCAAAACTCAATGAGCATTTTGGTTACAAATCTATCATGCAAGTACCAAAACTTACAAAGATTGTTTTAAATCAAGGTGTTGGTAGTGCTACTCAAGACAAAAAGTTAGTGGACAATGCAGTAGTTGAAATGACTACCATTTCTGGACAGAAGGCTGTAGCAACAATAGCTAAAACGTCAGTCTCTAACTTCAAATTAAGAGAGTTTATGCCTATCGGTTCAAGGGTAACTTTGAGAGATAAGAAAATGTATGAGTTTTTGGAAAGATTTGTTACAGTATCATTGCCTCGTGTCCGTGACTTTAAAGGTATAAATGATAAGGGTTTCGATGGCAGAGGTAACTATTCTTTAGGGATTAAAGAACAAATCATATTTCCAGAATTAGACATTGACAAGATTAACAAAATATCTGGTATGGATATTACTTTTGTTACCACTGCAAAAACCGATGCTGAGGCATATGCTTTGCTAAAAGAATTAGGTTTACCTTTTAAAAATCAGAATAACTAATATATTATGGCTAGAAAATCCGTCATAGCAAGGGAAATAAAAAGAGAAAAATTAGTAGCTAAGTATGCTGATTTGAGAAAAAAATTAAAAGAGGAGGGCGATTATGAAGCTTTAGATAAGCTTCCTAAGAACTCTTCAAAGGTAAGGTTGCACAATAGATGTAAACTTACAGGCAGACCTAAGGGTTATATGCGTAGATTTGGTATCAATAGGGTCACTTTCCGTAAAATGGCCAACGAAGGATTAATACCAGGTATTACAAAAGCAAGTTGGTAATTTTTATTTGTATAAAGTATATATTATAATATAATGGTAGTAACAGATCCAATAGCAGATTTTTTGACAAGAATACGAAATGCACAATCAGCTGGGCATTCAGTAGTAGAAATACCTTCGTCAAATCTTAAAAAAGCAATCACCGAGATACTTTATGATCAAGGATTTATATTGAAATATAAATTTGATGATGCTGCAGGTCCTCAAGGCACTATAAGCATAGCCATAAAGTATGATGCCGTTACAAAAAAGCCTGTAATTAGGCAGTTAGGAAGAATTTCTCGCTCAGGATTACGACAGTATTCGGGTTCAAAAGAGATGCCTAAGATTATAAATGGTTTAGGTATAGCTATTGTATCTACATCAAAAGGTTTGATGACGGACAAGCAAGCAAGAGCAGAAAATGTGGGTGGAGAGTTGTTGTGTTACGTTTATTAATTAATTTTTAAGAAGTTAGTCATGTCAAGAGTTGGTAAAGCAATAATAAATATTCCTGCGGGCGTTACAATCGACGTTAGCAAAGGTAATTTAGTAACAGTTAAAGGATCTAAGGGGACTTTAACAGAGCAAATTCATCCTGATTTCAGTATTAAAATAGAGGATGGTGTGCTTCAAGTAGAAAGACCTACAGACCAAAAAAGGCATAGAGAAGGCCACGGTCTATCTAGAGCTCTGATCAATAACATGGTCGTAGGTGTTTCTGATGGTTTTACTAAGACAATGGAGTTAATTGGTGTAGGTTATAGGGTTGCCAATACAGGTAATTTATTAGAATTGACCATTGGATATTCTCACCCCATATATTTTATGCTACCAAAAGAGCTATCTTTGACAACAAAGATGGACAAAGGGGAGGCACCAACAATCATTATGGAAGCTATAGATAAGCAACTTTTGGGTCAAGTTTGTGCTAAAATTAGAGCCTTTAGAAAACCTGAACCATACAAAGGAAAAGGTATTAAGTTCAAAGATGAAGTCATCAGAAGAAAGGCTGGTAAGACATCTGGTAAAAAATAAGTAATAATCCAAAGATAAAAGAGATGGATAACAAGTTATATAATAGATCAAGAGTTAGATTAAGAATTCGTAAGAAAGTCAGTGGTACTCAACAAAGGCCCAGACTTAGCGTTTTCAGAAGCAATAAGCAAATTTATTGTCAATTGATAGATGATATCAATGGTGTAACTTTGGCTAGTGCAAGTTCTAAGGGGCTTAATTTTTCTGGTACAAAAGTAGAAGTAGCAAAAGAAGTTGGAAAGCTTGTTGCTGGTAATGCTAAGGCAAAAGGAATTGAGTCTGTAGTATTTGATAGAGGTGGAAATTTGTATCACGGAAGAGTAAAGTCTTTGGCAGAAGGAGCTAGAGAAGGCGGTCTATTATTCTAAATAAAAAAATAAGTTATGTCAATAGCAAATAATGCCGGACAAGGCGATACAGAAATAAAGGAAAAGTTAGTAAACTTAGCTCGTGTTGCCAAGGTGACAAAAGGTGGTCGTACTTTTAGTTTTTCTGCTCTAGTAGTGGTAGGTGATGGCAATGGTTCAGTAGGTCATGGTCTAGGTAAGGCTTTGGATGTTTCTGAATCTATTCAAAAAGCAGTACAAGATGCAAAGAAGAACATGGTAAAGGTTTCTTTGAACAAAGGAACGGTTCCTCACGAGCAGAAAGGAAAGTACGGTGCGGGTAAAGTTTTAATTAAACCTGCGGCTGATGGAACTGGAGTAATAGCTGGTGGTGCGATGAGGGCTGTTCTAGAGATGGCTGGCGTTCACAATGTATTAGCAAAATCACAAGGTTCTTCAAACCCACACAACGTTGTTAAAGCAACAATTGATGCTTTGTCTAAGATGAGAAATGCTTATGAAATAGCTAAGGACAGAGGGGTTTCTGTAGAGAAAGTATTTAAAGGATAAAAAATAAAATCCAGAAAAATGGGTCAGATAAAAATAACACAAGTAAAAAGTATAATTGATAGATCTAAAAGACAAAAGGCAACAATAGAAGCCTTAGGTCTTAGAAAAATGAATCATGCTGTAGTAAAAGATACTAACCCACAAATTATGGGTATGGTAGCTAAGGTAAGACATCTTATTACTGTCGAAGAGTGTTAAGTCGTATTAAATAATATAAAAATTTATTCAAATGAAATTGCATAATTTATCTCCCGCTGAAGGTTCTGTAAAAAATGAGAAAGGTAGAATAGGCCGTGGTGAAGGATCAGGAAGAGGTGGTACTGCAACTAAAGGTCATAAGGGAGCTAAAGCAAGAGCAGGTTACAAATCCAAAAGGGCTTTTGAAGGAGGTCAAATGCCTTTGCAAATGCGATTACCTAAAAGAGGATTTAAAAATATTAATAACGTTACTTATACAGCTATCAATGTTTCTCGTTTACAAGAAATATTTGAAAACTATGGTATTTCTGAAATCACCAAAGTAGCATTGTATAATGAAGGTATTATTAATAGAGGAGAAAAAGTTAAAGTTCTCGGTAATGGAGACTTATCTGCTAAGCTTACAGTTGTAGTCGATGCTTATTCAGCATCTGCAAAAGCTAAAATAGAAGCAGCTGGTGGAACTGTAAATGCCTAAAATATTATCATGAAGAAGTTTATTGAGACATTAAAAAATATATGGAGTATAAAAGAACTTCAAGAAAAGATTCTTTTTACTCTTTTTATCTTAGCTGTTTTCAGACTAGGCTCACATGTGGTTTTACCTGGTGTAAATGCATCTGTTTTAGAGGCAGCTACTGAGGGTCAAACAGCAAAAGACCTTTTGGGTTTGATTAATGCATTTACAGGTGGTGCCTTCAATAAAGGTAGTATTTTTGCTTTAGGTATAATGCCTTATATCACTGCATCTATTATTATTCAATTATTGGGTTTTGCAGTACCTTATTTTCAAAGGTTACAGCAAAGAGAAGGTGAATCAGGTCGTAAAAAGATTAATCAAATAACAAGGTTTTTGACTTTACTAATAACATTAGTGCAAGGTTCAGGCTACCTTTTGATGATTAAGAGTCAGGGCGCAATAGATCCCAATATTCCGGAAGCGGTTTTTTGGTTAAGTAATATGATAACTCTTGCTTCTGGAACAATTTTCTGTATGTGGTTAGGTGAAAAAATAACAGATAGAGGTATAGGAAATGGTATTTCTTTATTGATTATGATAGGAATTATTGCCAGTTTACCTCAATCATTCATAGCAGAATTTTTAGGTCAAGTGGGTAAAAATCAGTGGATTTTCTTTATTATTGAATTAATACTTCTGTTTTTTGTTATCATAGCTACAATAATGATAGTGCAAGCTGTTAGGAAGATTCCAATACAAGCCGCAAAAAGAATGGTCGGTAGAGCAGGAGGACAAATGAGTTCTTCAGCCAATGATTTTATAAATCTTAAAGTAAGTGCAGCAGGTGTAATGCCCATCATTTTTGCACAAGCTATTATGTTTTTGCCTCTAACTGCTGCTCAATGGGCAACTGGTTCGGCTGGAATGGAAAGCAACTTATTAATCAAATTAAATGATCCATTTTCATTACCGTATAATATTATTTTCTTCATTTTGATAGTGATATTCACATACGTTTATACAGCTTTGATAGTAAATCCTCAACAATATGCGGAATACCTTAAAAGGATGAATTCATTTATACCAGGTATTAAGCCTGGTCAAGATACGCAAGATTATATTGACGCATTGACAACAAGAATTACATTACCAGGGGCTATATTTATAGGTTTAATTGCGATTTTACCAGCAATAGTAGCTTTCGCAGGTGTAAATGTAGCTTTTTCCTTCTTTTTCGGAGGTACATCATTGTTAATTATTGTAGGTGTAATATTAGATACGTTACAACAAATAGAAAGTTATTTGTTGATGAGAAAATATGATGGATTGGTTAAATCTGGTAGAATCCAAGGAAGAAATACCGGTGGCATCACCATAGGAGCAGGAATGTAATTCATTGAATGATTTTCTATAAAACAAATGATGAGATTGAGTTGATGCGTGAAAGCAACCTATTGGTTAGTCGCACGTTGGCTTATGTAGGTTCACTTTTAAAAGTAGGAGTGAATGGTAGTTATGTTGACAAAAAGGCGGAAGAGTTTATAAGAGATCATGGAGGAATACCTGGTTTCAAAGGTTATAGAGGTTTTCCAGCTACTTTGTGTATGTCGTCAAATGAGGCTGTCGTACATGGAGTACCAACATCAAAAGTTTTTACTTCAAAAGATATTGTTTCCATTGATTGCGGGGTTCTTTTGAATGGATTTTATGGTGATTCTGCTTATACATTCTCATTTAATGAAATTGGTGAGGATGTAAAGAATTTATTAAGAGTTACTAGAGAATCTTTGTACAAAGGAATTGAAAGAGCTGAAGTGGGAGCAAGGGTTGGAGATATTAGTTTTGCTATTCAATATTTTTGTGAACGTGTGAATGGTTATGGAATAGTGAGAGAGCTGGTAGGTCATGGAGTTGGAAGAAATCTTCATGAATCTCCCGAAGTACCTAATTTTGGAATGAAGGGTAAAGGCCCTTTGCTCAAAGAAGGTTTAGTAATAGCTATTGAACCAATGGTAAATATGGGGACAAAAAATGTAAAACAGCTCAGTGATGGGTGGACAATAGTAACGAGAGATGGCAAGCCATCAGCCCATTTTGAACATAGTGTAGCTATCAAAAAGAGTGGTGTTGATATATTGTCAAATCACGATGTAATAGATGAAACAGTAAAAAATAATTCAGATTTATTGAATATCTCAATAAATTGTTAGATATTTGCGCTCCAATTTAAAAAATGGCAAAACAAGATTTAATAAAATTAGACGGAATCATAGAAGAAGCATTATCAAATGCTATGTTTAGAGTACGTTTAGAGAATGGTCACTTGATAACAGCGACAATCTCAGGTAAGATGAGGATGCACTATATACGTATCCTACCAGGCGACAAAGTTGCTGTAGAGATGTCACCTTATGATTTGACGAGAGGAAGAATTAATTATAGGTATAAATAATAAAGACTTTAAAAAATGAAAGTTCAAGCATCCATTAAGAAACGTTCTGTTGATTGCAAAATCGTAAGAAGAAAAGGCAAGCTTTACGTTATCAATAAAAAGAATCCTAAATTTAAACAAAGACAAGGTTAATATAATATTATGGCTAGAATCGCTGGTGTAGACTTACCAAGAAACAAAAGAGGAGTTATAGCTTTGACCTACATATATGGTATTGGTCCAAGTTTAGCAAAAAATATTTTGGCAGCTGCTGATGTGTCTGAACACACAAAAGTTACCGATTGGACAGATGAGAATATCAAGTTCATTTCAATGTATATTCAAGATGAATTTACAGTGGAAGGTGAATTGAGATCTGAGGTTCAGTTGAGTATAAAGCGCTTGATGGATATTGCTTGTTACAGAGGATTGAGACATAGAAAAGGTCTTCCTGTTAGAGGTCAAAAGACCAAAACAAATGCTCGTACTCGTAAGGGCAAGAAGAAGACAGTAGCGAACAAAAAGAAGGCAACTAAGTAATAGTTAAAATATAGTAAAATGGCTAAAGGTAAAAAAGTAACCAAAAAACGCATTGTCAAAGTTGAATCTAATGGATTAGCTTTCATTCATGCTTCATTTAATAATATTATTGTGTCTTTGACCAATAAATCAGGCCAGGTGATTTCTTGGGGTTCAGCTGGTAAAGCTGGATTCAGAGGTTCTAAAAAGAATACGCCCTATGCTGCACAGATTGCAGCGAGTGATGCTGCAACTACTGCTCTTGAAGCAGGCTTGAGAACAGTAGAGGTATTCGTCAAAGGACCTGGAGCGGGTAGAGAATCAGCAATTAGAGCTCTTGATACTGCGGGTATTAGAGTAACTAAAATTAAGGACGTTACGCCTGTACCACACAATGGATGTCGTCCTCCTAAAAAGAGAAGAGTTTAATAAATAAGTAAATACCATAAAAAATGGCTAGATATACAGGACCAACTACTAAAAAGGCAAGAGCATTTGGTGAACCCATATTTGGATATGACAAAGCTTACGAGAAAAGAAAATATCCTCCAGGTCAGCATGGCTTGATGAAAAAGCGTAAGCAAAGAACAGATTACGCTTTAGAATTGATGGAAAAGCAGAAAGCTAAATACACTTATGGTGTTTTAGAGAGACAGTTTAGAAATCTTTTTGAAAAGGCCGCTGCCAAATCAGGTAAGACCGGTGAAATCTTATTGCAACTTTTAGAAGCAAGATTGGACAATGTGGTGTATAGATTAGGAATTGCTAAAACTAGAAGAGCAGCAAGACAATTAGTTGGTCATGGTCATGTATTGGTCAATGGTGTTTTGACTAACATTCCATCCTATTCTGTCAAACCTGGTCAAGTTATTTCTATTAGAGGTAAATCAAGAAGTTTAGATATTATCACAAACAATGTGACAGCTAAAAAAGATGGTAAATCTTTTTCATGGTTGGAGTGGAATGGCGAAAAGATGGAAGGAAGATTTTTGGCACATCCTGAAAGAGAGATGATTCCTGAGAATATCAATGAACAGCTTATTGTTGAATTGTATTCAAAATAATCTTTCAGTTTTTGATTACTTTTTCATCTTTCTTATTTAACTTAAATATATATCAATGAGCATTTTAAATTTTCAGAAACCAGATAAAATTCTTTTACAAAAAGCAGACGATTTTTACGGTGTTTTTGAATTTAAGCCGTTAGAGCCTGGTTTTGGACAAACAATAGGTAATTCCTTGAGAAGAGTTTTACTCTCGTCTTTGGAAGGGCACGCTATCACAGCTGTAAGGATTGCTGGTGTTGATCATGAGTTTTCAACGATAAAAGGTGTTGTTGAAGATGTTGTTGATATCGTATTAAATTTGAAGCAAATCCGTCTTAAACCTTTAGCAATTATTGAGGGTTCAACTGAGGAAAAACTTTATGTTACTATTTCGGGTAAAGATACTTTTGTAGCTGGTGATATTGAAGCTAGCACAAATACTTTCAAAATTATGAACCCTGATTTATACATATGTTCCTTAGAACCCAATGTAACTTTAGAAATGGAGTTTACTGTGAGTCATGGACGCGGTTACGTACCTGCTGATGAAAATTTGAGTAAGGACGCAGCCATCGGTGTTATACCTATGGACGCTATTTACACACCTATCAAAAAAGTGTCTTACAAAGTAGAAAATACACGTGTTGGGCAGCTTACAGATTACGAAAAATTGACCATAGAATTACAGACAGATGGTACTATTCATCCAGAAGAAGCGCTTAAAGAGGCTTCAAGGATCTTAATACAACATCTAATACTCATAACTGACGAAAATATAACGTTTAATGATGATTTCTCGAAAGAAGATAACATTGTTGATGAGCATGTATTGCATATGCGTAAGTTACTTAAAACATCGCTTGAAGATTTAGATCTTTCTGTAAGAGCTTACAATTGTTTGAAAGCCGCCAAAATAAATTCATTGGGCGAGATGGTAAAATTTGACATGCATGAGTTATTGAAGTTTAGAAACTTTGGTAAAAAATCTTTAGTAGAAATAGAAGAATTATTAGAAACGAAAGGTCTAACATTTGGTATGGATCTATCTAAGTATAAACTTGACGAGGAATAATCGTTTCGGCCCAATAGGATTTTTAATAATAACACAAAACGTTGATGTATGTGGCTAAAGGCCGATAGTGAGCCCAATCAATAGTGGTGTAAAATTTTAAGTTTATGAGACACGGTAAGAAATTTAATCATTTAGGAAGAAAAAAAGGGCACAGAGATGCACTTTTAATGAATTTAGCTAATTCTTTGATTCTTCACAAAAGAATCAATACTACTTTAGCAAAAGCAAAAGCTTTAAGGGTTTATGTGGAGCCAATTATCACTAAATCGAAAGACAATACAACACATTCGCGTAGAATGGTTTTTGCTGATTTAAGGCAAAAAGAAGTCGTAAAAGAGTTATTCGATAATGTTGCGCCTAAAATCGCAGACAGACCAGGTGGTTACTGCAGAATCATCAAGACTGGTTTCAGAAAGGGTGATGGTGCTGAAATAGCTATGATAGAGTTAGTAGATTTCAATGAAGTAATGAAGAAATCAGCAAGTGGAACCAAATCTGGCGCTAAGAAGAGAAGAAGAGGAGGAAGTAAAGGTGGTGAAGCTTTAGCGGCTGCTGCTCCTTTAGTTGCACCTGTAGTAAGTAAAGTAGCAGATTCTTCTGAGGAAGAATAATTTTAGATAAAGAAATTTAAGAAGCGCATCCTTATATAGGTTGCGCTTTTTTTTTGTACCTACCTAAAATTTATTAAGCTTATCTTTATGCTCTATACAAGTTTTTAACTACATTTGTACTTTATTTTTATAAGATTAGGAAGCTTATGTCAAAATTAAAACAACCCACACACTCACTTTCTCATAACGATTTGTCCAATAAGTACCAATGGCACGGATGGCTGGTTTTTATTTTAGGTGTTTTTATGTATTCCAATACTTTAATGCATAGTTTTACACAAGATGATGCCATAGTTATCTATGACAATATGTTTACAACTCAGGGCGTCAAAGGGTTAAATGGACTATTCACTAAAGATACTTTTTATGGGTTTTTCAAGGAGGAGGGCAAACAAAAATTAGTTTCAGGTGGTAGATACAGACCTTTCACACCTGCTATGTTTGCTGTAGAATGGCAATTGGTGGGTAAAAAACCCTGGTTAGGTCATTTGATAAATATTTTATTGTATGGTTTATTATGCTTTTGGATATATAAGTTATTGACAACGCTTTTGAGCTACAAAGATAAAAGTGAACGAATGAAATATCTAGCTTTGGCCATAGCTGTGATTTACGCTGCACATCCCATTCATACGGAAGCAGTAGCAAATATTAAGGGACGAGATGAAATAATGAGTATGTTGGGTTCAGTTTTTGCACTTTTAGGCATCATAAAATTTCATGATACTAAGAATAGAAATTTCCTCATACTAGCCTTAATTAGTTTTTTTGTTGGTTTATTATCTAAAGAAAATACTATTACTTATTTAGCTATAGTCCCATTGGCCTTGTACTTTTTTAGAGAAGTGTCTGTCGCTGCAGCCATAAGAAGTTCAGCACTACTTCTTGTTCCTACATTCATATTTTTATTGATGAGATCAGCTATTTTAGGAAATGATTTTGGCGGTCTCCCTATGGAACTCATGAATAATCCATTTTTAAAAATTGTTGACGGGAATTATGTTTCTTTTTCGACGGGTGAAAAGATGGCCACAATTATGCATACTTTAGGAAGATATTTGCAGCTTTTGGTTTTTCCACATCCTTTGACTCATGATTATTATCCACGGCATATTGAAATGATGAGTTTTAGTCAACCAAGAGTCTTGTTGGATGTGTCATTATATGCGGTGCTGAGTTTTATAGCTCTCAAAGGTTTAAAAAATAAAAGTATAATATCTTTCGCAATATTATATTTTTTTATAACACTTTCCATAGTTTCCAATATCGTTTTTCCTATAGGTACCAATATGTCTGAAAGATTCATGTTTATGCCGTCTTTAGGTTTTGCCATTTTTTTAGGGTATTTGCTCATTAGGTTTGTTTATGATACGAATGGCAAAAAAGTATGGATGGTATTGATGGTTATTATCATGTCCCTTTATGGTCTGAAGACAATAACTCGTAATGCAGTTTGGGAAAGCGATTTTAAATTGTTTACAACGGATGTACATATTTCAAAAAATAGTGCAAAAGTTTTAAATGCCGCGGGTGGTTCGCTCATTGACAAATATGCGCAAGATGAGAATGTTGAAAATAGAGAAAGGCAACTCTCAAAAGCATTAGAATATTTGAATAAAGCCACTGAGATTCATCCAACATACAAAAATGCCTATCTATTAAAAGGTAACGCACATTTTTTTATGAGTAATTATGAGTTAGCAGTGGATGCCTACAATCAGGCTTTAAGATTGGATCCAAGTTTTCCTGATGCTATAAAAAATCAAGCTATTGCTTTGAGGGAAGCGGGGAAATATGCAGGAGAAAAACAAGGAGATTTAAGCAAAGCAGCACTTTATTTGGAGAAGTCCTACCTTATGGTTGCTAATGATATGGAAACGGTACGTTTATTAGGTGTCCTCAATGGTATAAAAGGCAATCATCAAGAAGCTTTTAAGTTTTTCAAAATAGTATCTGACACTGAACCCAACAATGCTAATGCTTATTTAAATCTAAGTACGGCTTATCGTAATTTGGGAGATGTAGAAAATGCAGAGCGAATCTATCAGAAAGCATTGAGTATAGACCCTAATGTGTTAAAAGGGAATTAGGGTTTTTGAAAACATAATTTATAGTTTTTTTAAAATATATGTGACAGATTTTTATTTTGAAATTTATTTAATTAGAAAATATATCATTGTTTTTATTCTATTTATAACATAGTAACCAAATTATGTTTTATAATTAATTAGAATATGAAGTTCAAATATCAATTTCTATTGAAAAGACAAATATTTTCTTATACCTAAAATTTTGACAATTCGTAAATTTGTTCAATATTTGCATTTTAAATCATAAAATCATCACCATATAAATATTTTTTAATGAAGAAGATAGGTATTTTGCACGGTAAAGAAGATACATTTCCAAAGGCATTTGTAGATAGAATAAATTCTAAAAAACCGAAAGGAATAGTAGCTGAACCAGTTTCTATAGACGTCTTGGAACAAGCAGCACCATCAGAATATGCTGTGATAGTGGATAGAATATCACAAGATGTTCCGTTTTATAGAGCATATTTAAAGAATGCGGCCATGACGGGT
Organism: uncultured Aureispira sp.; assembly: GCA_964490495.1. Lineage (GTDB taxonomy): Bacteria > Bacteroidota > Bacteroidia > Chitinophagales > Saprospiraceae > OLB9. The sequence continues at coordinate 19,879 of CAZBCV010000026.1, forward strand.
ACGGCGGTCGTCAATAATCCATTTTGGTGGAGTGCAGACGAAAAGTTTTTTAACAATTGTTTGGCAAAAAAAGTAGGAGTGCCCGTACCTAATACTGTTCTTTTGCCGTCTTATGAGATGCCAGACGATACTTCGGAGCAATCATTCAGAAATTTGAAATTTCCAATGGATTGGCAAAAGATATTTCAATATATAGGATTTCCTGCATACATGAAACCATTTTCGGGGGGTGGCTGGAAGAATGTATATAAAGTGAATGATGCCGATGATTTATGGGTAAAGCATGCTGAAACAGGCCAATTGGTCATGATGTTGCAGGAGGAAATAGTTTTTGACCACTATTTTAGATGTTATTATTTAGCGGGAGACAGAGTACACATCATGCCTTATGAGCCACGTAATCCACATCATCTGAGATACGTGGTGGAGAATCCTACACAAGATGCAAAACTTTTGGCAACGGTCAAAGAATATACTATCAGATTGTGTCGGGCATTAGGATATGATTTCAACACTGTGGAATTTGCTGTACGTGATGGCATACCTATCGCAATAGACTTTTGTAATCCTGCACCCGATGCAGATATTCATTCTGTGGGTCAGGCCAATTTTGATTGGATAGTAGAAAATGCAGCTGAAATGGCCATAGAAAAAGCCAAAAATCATAAAAACAATCAGATGAACTTGACATGGGGTTCGTTTATTAGTAATGAATTTGAAAAACCCAAAACTGTCTCAACAGCCAAAAAAGCAACTAAATAGACTTTAGGGTGTTAAAAGTCAGAGTTTGAAATATTAGAAAATGGAGCAAAAACTGAAACTAGCCATATTGGACATGAACGAAGGGCGTCCTAATCAGGGAATGCGTTGTATCAGAGATATATCCGCAATGTATTCGAGTGTTTTTGACATTGATGAGTATGACGTCAGAAGTAACAACGATGTGCCTGGTTTAGAATATGATGTTTACATATCAAGTGGCGGACCGGGCAACCCACTGGAAGGCAATGGAATTTGGGACAAAGCTTGGTACAATCTTGTGGGAGATCTATGGCAGCACAACGAAATCAATCCTTTTGAAAAAAAGTATATGTTTTTTATTTGCCACTCTTTTCAGATGGCATGTCATTATTTTGAGTTGGCTACATTAGCCCCACGCAAATCGACTTCTTTTGGCATTATGCCCATACATCAAACAAAGTTTGGTCACAATGATCCCATTTTTGGTCATTTACCTGATCCTTTTTATGCTGTGGATAGCAGAGATTATCAAGTCATTCAGCCCGACTTAGATGTGTTTAGAATGCATGGTGCCCAAATATTGGCATTGGAAAAAATTCGTAACCATGTGGGTTACGAGCGTGCCATCATGGCTGTAAGATTTTCTGAAGAGTTTATAGGTACACAATTTCATCCTGAGGCAGACCCTATTGGTATGAAAATCCATTTTGAAAAACCAGCAATTAGAGATCAAGTTATCAAAAATTTTGGACAGGAGAAATACGATAGCATGATGGAACAAATAGATGATGAGGACAAAATAGAGCTGACTCACGCTACAATTTTACCTAAGTTTATTGAAAACGCAATAGATTCTATTTACGAAAAAAACGCTGTGTTGGCATGATATCAGAGATTAGACAACAATTTAATGCAAACTTTACCCTTGAAAAATACGAAGAGTTTCGACGAGGTGTAGCTGAAATGTATAATGTAGCGCCTGCTTTTCGTGAAGCTGAAAGTCCATTTTTTATCCCTAAATTATTAAAGGATAGACTTTTTGAAGCTTGTGAGCAGATTTCGAAAGTCATAATTCGGTCAGATATAAAGGACATTACACAAGGTGCACTCTATGACGAAACGCTCATAGTTCCTAATGAAGATGAACATACTACGTTCTTGCAAATGGACTTTGGTGTAACTTTAGATGAAAATGGAGACCCAATGCCACAATTGATAGAGGTTCAGGGATTTCCTTCTGTATATTTTTTTCAATACATGGTCAGCGAATTATACAAAAAGCATTTTGACCTTCCTGATTATCTCACTAGTTATTTTAATGGTTTTAACCCGCAAACATACAAGCAACTTTTGAAGGATGTGATCGTTGGTGATTGCCACCCCCAAAATGTGGTCTTATTGGAGATAGAGCCAGAAAACCAAAATACTTACATAGATATGGCCAGCACATCAGCTGAATTGGGCATTCCAGTCTTATGTATTACTCAGGTGATAAAAGAGAACCGACAATTGTATTATCTCAATGGTGAAGGCGAAAAAGTACAAATTCTACGTATTTATAATCGGGTGATTTTTGACGAACTTTACCAAAGACCGGATTTAAAGTATGATTTTAATTTCACAGATGATTTAGATGTCAAATGGGTAGGGCATCCCAATTGGTTTTATCGCATTAGTAAATATCTCATGCCGTATCTCAAGAATAAATATGTTCCAGAAACTCATTTTTTAAATGAACTTGTTGAATTACCCTCAGATTTGGAAAATTATGTACTAAAACCCTTATTTTCTTTTTCAGGTTCTGGTGTTATAATTGATGTCACACCTCAGGATATCACAAATATAGAGGACAAACATAATTATATTCTACAACAAAAAGTGGTCTATGAACCGGTTTTAAAATCTCCCAATGAGCCCGTAAAAGTAGAGATAAGAATGCTTATGATATGGCCAGATGAAGCCAAAGAACCCATGGTAATCAATAATCTTGTGCGCCTTTCCAAAGGTAAAATGATAGGTGTTAAGTACAATAAAGACAAAGATTGGGTAGGCGGCAGTGTCGGTTATTATGATGGCAGAGAGTGATCTTCATGATAAAAAGTTTCTAATATTGTCTCAGAGGAATACTATGAAAAGTCTTCAAATATCTGACTTTTTTCTAAAGCATAAATAACTTTTATTTTTTTAGATTGTATAATATATGGTGACTTCGAAGAAATTATAAATAGTACATTAGAAAAATAATTTATATGAAATGGTAAAATCTTTTTT
>CAZBCV010000027.1:0-22695 GCA_964490495.1 uncultured Aureispira sp.
TGCATTTACATCAAAAATCCATTTTCTGCAACAATAGGTTTGGGTATATCTTTCTCGCCAAGCATTTCACGCAAGTCAATTTCTATACTTCTTGATATAGAAGTGATAGGGACATCATTATACGTGCCTTCAAAAGGATTTTCTGAATAATCACCTATCATTTCCATCAAAAAAAATGCCCAAATAATCAGCGCTGAAAAAGGTATGGTAAGCCACACCGTATGACTTTGAAGATTATGAAATATATTGAGTAAACCAAAAGGTACCAAAAAAGCAAATATCAACCCCAACCACCATGCTGTAGAGGCGTACTGACGTGGAAAAGGGAAGTTTTTGATACGTTCGCTGCGGCCTTGATCTGCATAAAACTCAGCGATAAGTTTATGAAATTCCATATGGCGAAAATCTTCAAAATAACCCTCATCTCTCAACTCTTGAAGTCTTGTAGCTTGTTTATGAAGGATTTGAGTAGCCATATTGGCTTTACCTTTATATAGGTCAAACTCTTCTTCACAAAGTACATTTTTTATATCATCTTCAAGGTTGTGAAAATATTGTTCTGAAATATTGGGAACATATTTGCCTTTTATACGGAGCTCTGTGTGTTCCCACTCCCTTTCCAGCCTTAGCTGATATCTCAAAGCTGTGAGCCAAGCCACATGTCTATGGATAAGTTCTTTTTTGATAAAATCTTGATTTTCACCCTTCACAAAACTACACACAGCTGCCCCAAATGACCGAGAATTATTAACTATGCTACCCCAAATTTTTCGTGCTTCCCATGTCCTGTCATAGCTCGCATTGTTTTTAAAACCCAAATAAAAAGCCACGGCAATACCCAAAACACTGATAGGCTGCCAGCTTACAGAAAAGTCAAAATTTAACACATGGTAAGTAAATTCATATACCACCGTTAAGACAGCAGCATAAATAAATCCGACTATAAATGGCATCTTGCTCCAATTAAAAGTCATCCAAAAGCCATATCGGCGACGTACATACATATTTTTTATTTTTACTAAATAGAACTCATTTTATAACCTACAAGACCAACAACAATATAATTACTTATTATTTTGTTTAAAATGAGGTAGTTTTTTTGGTTAGATATTGCGTAGAATGCTAAACAATATTACTATAAATCTTCCTTTTTCATTTTTTAAACATCCACCCCTTCAAAAAATTCTGAAAAAAAAATAGTGGTGAATGAATTTTAAAAATAAATTTTATCATGGTATCTAAATATCTGTTAATTTTGAATCAATAAACCTCATCTCAATAATGGACCAAAAATAAAATAAGGAATTTTGCCATTTATACCTCTACCAACCATGCTTTGGAAGAATATTCACAGGCCTTGCGTTATGAAGTGTCTCCATTTGACTTAGCAGCAGCCACAAGCCGTTCCTTTGAAATTTTGCCACAGGATTAATAGTTTTTAGTTCTTTTATATCCCATCAAATCGTTCATTCTTTTTGAGAATTCTGAATCGGGCCATTTACCTCAACAATTCACTAATGTTCAAAATTATGAAAATTAGCTATGTAGTATAATTTATTTTCTTGTAATTTCACATTTTCTATTGAAAAATGAACGCCGCCTATTGATTTTTTATGAAACATCTCTTATCTTTGCACAATAAAACACATAAATTATTATGGACACCATCATTATAGAACCACAAGACAGCGCCACAACTGAAAAAATCAAGGATTTTCTTAAGGAGTTAGGAATTGAATACAAAACCAAAAAGAAAAAAAAAGACAAACCCTACAATCCTGAATTTGTCAAAATGATTTTGGAAAGGTCTGAGAGTGCTAGACAAGGAAATGTTATCCTTTACGATGAAAATTTAGAAAAAGAACTATTTGGAAAATGAAATATCATCTTTATTCCTAAATTGGTCAGCTAATAGGCGTATATGACGATAAATCATCTGTACAAAATATAGCATCAAAAAATTTGCAAGGTATTTTTTTATTAATAGAAGTTGAAAATGTTCAAATAAAAAAGTATGAAAAATTAGTATTTGTAAGGAATTAATTTTTTTAATAATCTTAAATGTTTTAATATGAAATTTTATTTAACAATTTTATTGTGTGCAATAGTATTTTTTAATTCATGTAACAAAGACGAAAAAATTGTAGAGCCTATCATTGAATCGTGTGTTAAAGCAGAAGAACTTCCAGACTCAATATCAGGATTTTATATCTTTGGTAAAGGTAAACAAGAATTTGGATTCGCTAAAGGCATAAAAATTAATGAGAAATATGAATCAAGTGTTTTTGTTTATGAAAGGGAAGTTAGTCCTCAAGGTTTAGTAATTGTTCTTGTAGGTTATTGGGAACAGTTCAACAGCCATTTACCTGTTGGCGAAGCAATATATTTCGGACCTTTTTTGTTTAATGAACCTAATTGTTATTATCTAACTGATAATCGTAATACTAGAGACTCAATCAACTCAAGTTATGATATAGGTGATGACGATGTAGGAATTCTTAATTATCGTTTAGATACTTTGTATGACAACCAGTTAGAAATACTATCAATTGATAGAGATGCTAAGAAAATCAAAGCAAGGCTCAAAGCAAGTTTTATTGCAAAGAGGGCATATTTACCAGATTTGCCTATGAGGGTTAGATTTTCAGATGTATATATAGAACATGGATACTAATTAATTTACCCGCATTTAAGTATGAAATTAGAAGTCAGAAATCATAGATTAGAAACTGGAGTATGTAAATTAAAAAAGCTGAATCACCTCAATTCATGTCTCAAATGCAATTTTATTACCCTCTTAGATAATTACACTCAAAAATCATTTAAGAACCGTTTGTTCTTACAGAAAGTTATGTCACCTTTTTTAAAAAATGACAGAGAATTCGTTACACTTCAATCCAATAAAATGGTTCCCCCATACATTTCTCATATATTAAAAAACATTTTTCGACGTTAACTATTTATTATTTAGGCTATTCTATAATAATTTTAACAACCAAGGCCTAATAAGGTACAACCTTTAAAACCACAATATATGAGACTAAATATTTTCTTTCTGATACTTTTTTCGTTTTTTGGACAATCTTTGAATGCACAATATTTTGGTCGCAACAAACCAAGGTATAGGAATTTTGACTTCAAAGTTATGGAATCACAAAATTTTAGAATTCATCATTATCTCAGAAACGACGATATGGTCAAGTGGCTCACCAATGTCTCTGAACAATGGTATGACAATCACAAAGAAATATTTAGAAATGATATACTTCAAAAAAATCCAATCATTTTCTACAATAATCATGCTGAGTTCCAGCAAACCAATACCATTTCCAGCACCATAGGTATTGGCACGGGAGGCGTGACAGAAGCCCTCAAAAATAGGGTAGTGATGCCTTTGGGATTTTCACTTCAAAGCACACATCACGTATTGGTACACGAATTAGTTCATGCGTTTCAGTTCAATAATATTTCATCCAATGACTCTACTTCATTTGAAAATCTTTCCAATACGCCTTTATGGCTTATAGAAGGCATGGCAGAGTATTTTTCTATAGGTAAATATGATCCATTTACAGCCATGTGGATGAGAGATGCCATCATCAACGACAATTTGCCTGAAATATCTAAGATGAATAATTTCAAATATTTTCCCTACCGGTATGGTCATTCATTGATGGCTTTTTTGGGAGGTTATTTTGGTGACAATAGGTTGAATGATTTATTTATTAGTACGGCAAAATACGGCATAGAATTAGGATTTATTGAAGCTTTAGGTGTTGAATCCAAAAATGTAAGCGCTGGATGGCATCAAGCCCTCAAACTCCAATACAGAGATGTATTAGACGGAAAAGAAGAAAAACCTCAAGGAGATAAACTATTGACGGGCAATACGGGCAAAATGAACCTCTCTCCTTCTATGAGTCCTAATGGCAAATATGTTGTTTTCATGTCAGAAAAAGATGTTTTTAGTCTGGATTTGTTTTTGGCTGATGCCGAGTCTGGCAATATTATACGCAAACTCACTACTTTGGGCCGATCCAATGACTTAGACTATGTCAATGGCCTCGAATCCGCAGGTGCATGGTCACCCAACAACAAAGAATTTGCTTACATTGGCGTTAGAAAAGGTAAAAATGTTTTAGTAATAGCAGATATTGATAAGCCCAGAAAAACAAAAATAATTGATATCAAAAATCTTGACGCTTTTGTCAATCCTGTCTATCATCCCGATGGAAAAGAGGTAGTCGTCACTGGTCTAAAAAATGGACAAGTTGATCTTTTTGCAATCAACTTAAGGACAGAAAGGTCCACACAGCTCACCAATGACATGTATAGCGAAATATTACCCGCCTTCTCGTCTGATGGTGCGAAATTGGCCTTTTCTTATGACAAAAATAGTGTGGATTTTGGTCGCAACCACGGAGCTTTCACTTTTGATATTGCAGAAATGGATTATCCTATGGGTTACGTAAAAATTTATGACATTTTCAAAGGCGCCAACAATCTCAATCCAGTATATGACCATCAAGACAATATTTACTTTGTGAGCGATAGAGATGGCATGCGCAACCTCTATAAGTTAGACAAAGGAGATGGTAGAGTATATCAACAGACCGATTTATTGACAGGAATTAGTGGTATCAGTGGTCTTTCTCCTATGATCAGTGCTTCTACAAAAAAAGACAAAGTAGTTTATACTCATTATTTCAACAGCTCTTATACGCTTTACGAAGGATCTAGCACTTCGTTCCTCAATAAATGGATAGAAAATACAACAATTGGAGACAACAAGCCAGGGTTCTTGCCTATTTTGGGTCGCAATGTCATAGATATAGTAGATAACAATTTCAAAACAGCCGATACAGATCTCAAATCCGTCAATGCCCCTATTACGAATAGCAAATATAAGCCAGCCTTCAAATTGGACTATATAGGCGGAGGCATGGGCGGCGCAGGTGTCAACAATAATAGTTTTACCAATGCCATAGGCCTACAAGGAGGTGTGGACATGCTTTTTAGTGACCTTCTCGGCAATAGTCAAGTCTATTCCCAACTGGCAGTCAATGGTGAAATATTAGACATGGGAGGAATTGTGAGTTATATCAACAGAAAAAACAGAGTCGCATGGGGTGTAGGTTTAAGCCATATTCCTTTGCGCACAGGTTTCAGAAATTTTAATGCTATAAATTTAGATATTAACGGAACCCTTGTCCCAACATTAAACGAACAAACCAATTTAATTCGTATTTTTGACCAAACGTTAAGTCTTTTTATACATTATCCATTCAGTACAACGCTTCGGTTGGAAAGTGGTATTGCCGGGACAGCCCGAAGTTTCAGATGGGACGAGTACAATAATTATTATGTTGATAATGGTTTTGGAGGCCTTCAGCAAATAATACCTGATAGAAATCAATTTCCACCAAGACGAAGAGTTGAAACAGGGGATGAGCTACAAATAGATAGATTTTATACCATACGCAATGGTTTTGGAGCCAATGCCAACGTGGCTTTGGTGGGCGATGCATCAGTATTTGGCCTTACCGCTCCGTTAGCAGGACATAGGTTCAGATTCAGCTTCGAACGTTTTATAGGCAATGATGTCTATAGTGCTGTATTGGCAGATGGTAGGAAATATTGGAGAGCCAAACCCTTTACCTTCGCCGTCAGAAGCACATCATATTTGAGATGGGAGCAAAAAACTAACTCTGTTTATCCCTTGTTTTTAGGAAATATGGGCTTTGTGAGAGGATTGGGTTCAGCGTTTTCTAACAATTTGGCAGGCGATGTAGAGCGCGTAGGATTGACGCTAAATCAAGTTTTGGGCTCTAAGATGTCATTGGCTGGTGCAGAAATAAGATTACCATTTACGGGTCCTAAAGGATTAGCTATCATCCCCACATCTTTTTTGCTGACCGACCTCAACTTTTTTATTGATTCGGGAGTCACATTCAATGATTTTAATGATTTTGCAAATGGTAGAGAAATGGAAGTCCTACTAAGAGACGATGAAGACAATTTAGTTTTTGATAGTCAAGGTAGGGCCATATACACATTAGATACTGTCAAACCAGCGCTTTTGACTACTGTGGGTGTATCCATGAGAATAAATTTATTTGGAGCTTTCATCTTAGAACCTTATTACGCCAAAGCATTGACCCAAGGATCAAGTTTCAATTTTGGTTTCAATATCATACCAGGTTGGTAGTTTTTATTGCATTATTTTGAAACTTTTATATCCAAATAAAGATTTATAGCGTTATTAATACAAAGATATATTTAGATGAGTGGATTTTTGAGATTATTATTTATTGGAATTTTTGCTATTTCTACCTTTGTGGTTTTTGGCCAACAAAAATATAAATTGGCTCAGCAATACTATAGTTCTGGTGAATATGAAAAAGCAGCTCAACTGTACGAGCAATTGTATAATGAAAATAGTAACAATACTTTTTATTTCAATTTGTATATTCAGTGCCTTATAGACCTAAGAAACTATGAAGGTGCGTCTAAAATCATTCAGAACGAAATCAAAAAAGCACCCAAAGAAGCTTCATTGTATGTAACTTATGGCAATTTACTCGAAAAACAAGGAATGCCCGAAAAATCAGATATTGAGTACAAAAAAGCCATCAATAATTTGACAAACAATCAAAGTATTATTTCCAATTTGGCCAGTACATTTACCAATTTAGCCAAATATGATTTAGCTATAGAAACCTATCTCAAGGGAGAAAAATTGACCAATATTCCCGACCTTTATGTCTATAGTGTCGCCGATTTGTACAGAAGAAAAGGCGATACTCCCAATATGATTAACTACTACTTACGAGCAGCAGACAAAAACAATGCAGCCTCAAATGTACAAATAAGTTTACAAAGATATTTGACAGAGGATGATTATCCTGAACTCCAAAGACAGCTTTATTTAAAAATTCAAGAAAGCAATAACAATCCCATTTTCATAGAAATGTTGGAATGGAGTTTTTTGCAAAAAAAAGAATATACCAAAGCCTTAAGACAAGCCAAAGCACTAGACAGACAACTTGAAGAAAACGGAGCTCGTGTATTTAAAATTGGAGATTTAGCTTTTACTGATGAAGATTTTGATGCGGCCATCAGCGCATTTGAATATATCATCATAGACCACGGCAAAAACTCGTCCTACTATCTTGAAGCCAAAAGAGGTCTATTAAACAGTAAAAAAGCCAAAGTCACTCAAAAGTTTGATTATACTAACGAAGACCTTATGGCCCTACAAACCGAATACGTTTCTTTTTTGGACGATATGGGAAGAAATACTCAAACGGCTAGTATTATGCAAGAATATGCTGAGTTCGAGGCGCTCTATATCAATGATTTGGAGAAAGCCATAGAAATATTAGAACAAGTGAAAAACTTTGGTGGATTGCACCCTGAGACCATAGCAAAAGCAAAAATAGATTTGGGCAACTACTATCTTATGAGTGGCGATAGATGGGAAGCTAGTCTATTATACAGCCAAGTGGACAAGGACTTCAAAGAAGGCGTAGTAGGCGAAGAAGCGCGCTATCGCAATGCTAGACTTTCATATTATGGTGGAGATTTTGAGTGGGCTCAAGAACAATTTAAAATATTGAAGGGCGCTACCTCCAAACTTATATCCAATGACGCTATAGACATGTCTGTATTTATTTTGGACAATCTAGGAATGGACACTACAGAGATGACACTCCAAATGTTTGCAGACGCAGAACTTCTGATATATCAAAACAAATTTGATGAAGCCCTACAAAAATTGGATTCTGTAGCCATCATATTTCCAGAACATTCATTAGATGATGATGTATTGTATGTAAAAGCTCATATTTTTAAAAAACGACGCCAAACAGATTTGATGATATCCATGTATGAAACTATCATTGAAAAATATTCCGAAGAAATCAGAGCCGACAATGCTATGTATGAATTAGCGAATTTTTATGAAACGCAACTAAATATGCCAGAAAAAGCTAAAGAGCTTTACAAAACCATCTTTATAGATTATAGTAGTAGTACTTTTGCCTCAGATGCGAGGCAGAGATATAGATTGTTAAGGGGCGATGAGTTGTGATAATTTAATCGGCATCTATTTTAAGATGGAAAAATATTTTTTCTTTTTTTCCATAATATATTTGGAGATATTAAAAATAATCATACCTTTGCGTCGCTTTTCAAAAGATGAGGAGTAAATTAGATCAAAATATCTAAATAGGGAGATTAGCTCAGTTGGTTCAGAGCACCTCGTTTACACCGAGGGGGTCGGGGGTTCGAGCCCCTCATCTCCCACCAAAAGAAAACAAAAGCAGTTATGATAGTCTTCGTAGCTGCTTTTTTTATTTATTAAATCCAAATTATGAGTAAACCCGGCATAAAAGTATTCGCCCCTGCTACCGTTGCCAATGTAGCTGTAGGATTCGACATCTTAGGTTTTGCACTCGAAAGTCCTGGAGATGAAATTATTGTCAGAGAAGGCTCACAACCAGGTCTCGTGATCACAGAAATTACAGGAGCTAAAGGAAAATTGCCTTATGACATCCTGAAAAATACTGCGGGTTACGCAGCGCACAGACTTTTGGAACATATAGGCGAGACTCAACGACCCATTGAAATGGAAATTCACAAAAAAATGCCTTTTGGTAGTGGTTTGGGTTCGTCTGCTGCGAGCGCTGTTGGAGGCGTTTTTGCTGTCAATGAATTCTTGAAAACAGGTTTGACTAAACATGAAATATTGAAATTTGCAGTTGAAGGCGAACAAATAGCAGACGGTGCTTTTCATGCAGACAATGTGGCCCCTTCGCTTCTTGGAGGCATGGTCCTTATAAGAGACAACTCTACTTTGGATGTAAAAAAACTTCCTATTCCAAAAGGACTTTGTGCTGTGGTCATTTATCCCGAAATAGAGATATTAACCAAAGACTCTAGAAGTATTTTAAAAAAAGAAATAGATTTCCAAACTTCTATACAACAAATGGGCAATTTGGCCAGTTTTGTTGCTTCGATGTACAGTTCTGACTTCGATCTTATGAGTCGTAGCCTTCAAGACCTCATTGTAGAACCACAAAGAGCTCATTTAATTCCAGCATTTTATGAAACCAAAGAAAAAGCTTTAGAATTAGGTGCTTTAGGCTTTAGTATTAGTGGCGCTGGCCCTTCTATGTTTGCATTGTGCAATAATACGGGAGTAGCCGAAGAAATATCTAAATGGGCCATCAATAAATACAAATCCTTGAAAATAAATGTAAAATCATATATTTCACCCATAAATCACGAAGGAGCGATTAGGTATTAATGAATAGTTTTTTTTTGAAACAATTTGGTAACTTCCTAAGAAATATTTCTGTCTTTGACAAGTTATTGAGTCCAACCCATAAACAAAGGTTAGGGTTAATAATTGGTTAACCTCATTCAGATACAAATTAAAACAAATAATATTTCGATATTTGCAACTTTTTAGATTTTATTTCATCCAAAAAACATTGATAAAAAACATAATCTCATGATGTATAAATTTATAGTTTTTATTTTTATCTTTTTGTTTTCCTATAATAATATTCAGGCACAGACGCCTCAAGACATTCAAAAAGTAGAAGCCCTGAATGTTTATGTGACATTTACCAATGAAAGCATACATGGATTATTGATAGCCCACAGATTATTGGAAAATTTCAATAAAAATATCAATAAATATGTGGACTTGCCAGACAATATAGTCAATTTATACTCCAACAAAGACCTCCCAAAAGATGTCTTTGAAGACCCTGAAAAATGGTTTTATGACATCTCACCTAATGAGTTGTTTAAAAAGTTAGAAGCCAATAAGGGGCAACTACCTGCAGACTTAGAAACCCAATTGATGAAGTCTGCCACAAGCATGAAATCTATAACTCAATCCATCAATAATTTAAGATTTGAAATAGACGAAATGATACCCCAATTGGACTTAACAAAAAGAGAAAACTTGAGTCTCGTATATGACAAACTAGAGGAAGGTGTGGATCATTACAAAAATTTCTACCAACACCAGAAAGAATTAGAAAACAATATCAATACCTATTACAAAACGCTAAAGATAACAGCCGAAGCTTTACAATTTCCAAAAGTATTGGACGAAATGAATAACGTATATTTTTCTACACGTGTGGCTCTCGACGCCTTATACAACAAAGACGATGATGAATATGGAATACTAATCGAAAACCAAACAAAAGCATTAAAAAAACTTGAATCTATCAATCTTCAAGATTATAACAGCACTAGATTAATCAATTCCAAAATTCAAATGTATTGGAATAATGTAAAAAAACAAAATCAAGCTTCTATTGGAATTCAAAAAAACTTTGTCAACTTCGATGAGATACCAGAAGAATATAAGATTTACGAAAGATTTTATTATTATTACAATATTGCAGTTATCAACAAATTCAATCGTTATGGTAATGGTATAGTCTTTGAAATGAATCGAATATTGGATTATTTAAATATCCCCGTTATAAAATACTTCGAAATGCCTCATTATTTCAAAGTGATTTACCCAAAAATACTAGAATCCAACGATTATATAGCTTCCTCTGATCCTATGATAAAAAGTGTTCCTGTGGCTATGAGAGGCAGAGAAGTCAAAGTCGCCAATAGAGTGATATTTGCTGACTCTGCCACTGTAGAATTCAAAATGTTTGACAACAAAATAATAGATGGCGATATAGTCACTATAAGTTTTAATGGAGATTGGATAGTAGAAAAACACAAATTAACTGCTAATCCGTATATTTTTAACTTGGCCCTCAATCAGCAGGGTAAAAACTATCTCCTTTTGCATGCAGATGACGTAGGCAGACAACCACCTTGTACTATTGCATTAAGCTATAAATATAAAGGCAAAACAGAAAATATATTCTTAAATTCGGATTACAATTCAAGTGAACTTATAGAAATTGTTATCAAAGAGTGATTGTATTGCACAATTTTCAATATACTTTTTTGAAAAAGTACATCAATAATCATAAAATTGTCATATTTTTGCGCAACCATTAAAAAATAATCATGTCCACAACAGTAAAACTTTTTTCGGGAACCCATTCTAAATATCTAGCTGAAAAAATATCAGATTATTATGGCTACCCTTTAGGAGATATTACTGTAAAAACTTTTGCAGATGGGGAAATGCAAGTAATCATCAACGAGTCTGTGAGAGGAACATATACATTCCTCATATCTTCTACTTTTGGTCCCGCCGACAATATCATGGAGCTCCTACTCATGATAGATAGCGCTAAAAGAGCTTCGGCTGGATATATTACGGCAGTTATCCCTTATTTTGGATATGCCCGTCAAGATAGAAAAGACAAACCCCGTGTACCCATTTCTGCCAAATTGGTGGCCAATATACTCCAAGCTTCGGGAGTGAATAGAATCATGACAATGGATCTTCATGCCGAACAGATACAAGGATTTTTTGACATTCCTGTGGACCATTTAAAAAGTGAGGCCATTTTTATGCCCTATCTCGAAAAACAAGACTTGAGTAATGTCACTTTCGCATCACCAGATGTAGGAGGTGTAAAAAGAGCCAGAAGTTATGCCAAATATTTTCACCGGGATCTTGTAATATGTGACAAAGAGCGCCGCATTGCCAATGAAGTAGCCAGCATCACTGTCATAGGTGATGTCACGGGAAAAGATATTATAATTGTAGATGACATCATAGACACAGCAGGCACATTATGTAAAGCTGCCGATGCTCTCATAGAAAAAGGAGCCAAAAGTGTGAGAGCTATTCTCACTCATGCAGTCCTTTCTGGAAATGCCTACGAAAATATCGCCAATTCAAAAATATCAGAAGTCATAGTGTCAGACAGTATTCCATTAAAACAAAAATCTGACAAAATAAAAGTTCTTTCATGTGCAAAATTATTTGCAAGAGCTATTAGAAATACACATGAATACAGATCTATTGCAGCGCTTTTTGTAGATAAGTCTTAAGAGTGTATTATCCTCACATTAGACAAATCTGGCTAACTTTCTGACATCGACACCTCTGCTGTCAATTTACATCTGAATAATACAGCACTTTAAGTTTGAGTTCACTCAAGTAATTCATGTTTTACATTTAACCATCATCTCAAAAAACTTGGATTTTAGGCACAAAATCAAATAATATTTACTGCATTATCCAATGAATACATTCATAACCGTATATTTGCGGCTTAAAATTAAAAAATATCTATTTGCCCATGATGACTTCAAGCGAGATAAGACAAAAATTTTTAGATTTTTTTGCTTCGAAAAATCACAAAATTGTTTCCTCTGCACCTATAGTGATAAAAAATGACCCAACATTGATGTTTACTAATGCGGGGATGAATCAATTTAAAGATTATTTTTTGGGCAACCAAAAACCTGACAATCCGCGTATAGCTGACACACAAAAATGTCTTCGTGTCAGTGGAAAACACAATGACCTTGAGGAAGTGGGTGTGGATACTTACCATCACACCATGTTTGAGATGTTAGGCAATTGGAGTATTGGTGATTATTTCAAGGCCGAAGCTATAGCATGGAGTTGGGAACTACTGACCGAAGTGTATAAGTTGCCCAAAGATAGACTATACGTTTCAGTTTTTGAAGGTGATGAAAAAGAAAATCTACCGCCATCCTCCATCGCTCTTAAAGAATGGTCTAAGTTAGTGCCCCAAGAACATATCGTGTTTGGCAACAAAAAAGATAACTTTTGGGAAATGGGTGAAACAGGCCCTTGTGGTCCTTGTAGTGAAATACATATTGACCTTAGACCCGATGATGAACGCGCTCTCACATCAGGTCACTCACTAGTGAATAATGACCATCCACAAGTTATAGAGATATGGAATAACGTTTTCATTCAATACAATAGAAAAGCAGATGGCACCCTTGAGCCACTACCTGCCATGCACGTGGACACAGGTATGGGTTTGGAGAGATTGGTCAGAGCTATTCAAGGCAAGTCGAGCAACTATGACACTGATTTGTTCACAGGAACTATTGGAGTTGTAGAAAATATCACGGGTAAAAAATATAGTTTTGGTGATGGGAAAATGGATGTAGCATTTAGAGTTTTGGCAGATCATATTAGAGCCATTGCCTTCACCATTGCAGATGGACAGTTACCCTCCAATAATGGTGCGGGTTATGTTATAAGACGCATTTTGAGGCGAGCTGTTAGATATTATTATACTTATTTGGAATACAAACAGCCTTTGCTACACCATCTCATAGATCATTTATCCAAACAATTTGAAAATGTATTTCCTGAACTTTATTTACAGAAAGGTTTTGTAGAAAAAGTCATTAAGGAAGAAGAAAAATCATTTTTAAAAACCCTTGAAGGCGGCCTTCGTAGATTAGATGCCGTCAAACTCTCCAACAATACTGTAGAAGGCAAAGATGTGTTTGAACTTTACGACACTTATGGCTTCCCAGTGGATTTGACCCGATTGATAGCCGAAGAAAAAGGATGGGTAGTGGACGAAAAAGGCTTTGAAAAGGCTTTGAATGAACAAAAAGAACGTTCTCGAGCAGATGCCAAACGTATCACAGGTGACTGGATAACAGTCAATGAAGGTCCTCAAACAGTGTTTACAGGGTATGATGAAGAGATGGTACACGATGCTAAACTTTTAAAATATAGAATTCTCCAACAAAAAGATAAAGAACTCATTCAACTTGTATTGGACAAAACACCCTTTTATCCTGAAGGTGGTGGCCAAGTCGGGGATACAGGCATTTTGATTTTTGATGGCGACATAGTCAAAGTGGTGGATACTGTAAAAGAAAATGAACTTATATTACACATAGTTGAAACTTTACCTGACCGACTAGAGGCCAATATTTATGGCGAAATAGATACTGAAAAACGCCACCTTACAGAAAATAATCACACAGCTACGCACTTGCTTCATGCTGCTCTTAAAGAAGTATTAGGTTCTCATGTCAACCAAAAAGGCTCATTGGTCAAGGAGGATTATTTGAGATTTGATGTGTCTCATTACCAAAAAATCACTGACCATGAACTGGCAGAAGTTGAAAAAATAGTCAATCAAAAAATCAGACAAAACATATCTCTTAAAGAAGACAGAAGCCTCTCGATAGAAGAAGCCAAAAAGGCTGGAGCCATGATGCTTTTCGGCGAAAAATACGGTGATGTGGTAAGAATGATTACTTTTGATGAATCCTACTCTAAAGAATTATGTGGCGGATGTCATGTGCCTCAAACAGGCCAAATTGGATATTTTAAAATTACTTCTGAAAGTGGTATCGCGGCAGGTGTTCGTCGTATAGAGGCCGTCACTTCTATCAAAGCTGAAGAATATATTGAATCTCAGCTTCTTGAATTGGCAGCTATCAAATCCTTTTTCAAAAACAACATCAATACGCCTAAAAATGTATCGGATGTATTGGATGAAAACAAAAATCTCCAAAAAGAAATTGAAAAATTGAGAGCTCAACAAGCCGCGTCGATGAAGTCAGGTCTTATCCATGATGCAAAAATAATCAATGGCATCAAAGTGGTCTCTCACAATCTTGGCGAAATGGACAGTAAAGCCGTCAAAACATTATCTGTGAATATACTTTCAGAAATAGGTGATGGTGTGGTGTTTTTCGGATTGATATCAAATGAAAAACCACAAATCATGCTAAGTATTTCGGAATCTCTCACCAAAAGCAAAGGACTCCATGCTGGGAATATCATTCGAGAACTAGCCAAAGAAATCGGTGGCGGTGGCGGTGGTCAAGCCTTTTTTGCCACAGCAGGTGGAACCGATATTGAGGGCTTAGACAAAGCTCTTAATCGATTAATGGAATTTATTAATTAAAATATATTTGAGTACTATGAACAATTTAAAATGGAGTTATAATGAGTTTTTGACCTTTGTCATGATATATGTAGGACATGTAGATATTGACTTTTCGGACAAAGAGAAATCTCTTATAACAAAGGCTTTTGGAGAAGAAACCTTTAATAAAATGTTTAAAGAATTTGATGTTCTAAGTGATTTTCAGGCTTATGAAACCATCCTTTCATACAAAGGTGTATATTACCCAACAGCAGAGCAAAAAGCAGAAATATTGGAAAAAGTCAAACAACTTACCATGGAAGACGGAGAATTTAATGTAATGGAGCGAGAGTTGATTCATTTTTTTGAACGAATGCTTTAATAATTTTCATTTTTAGTGACTAATCAATCTCTAAACTCATTAAAAAAAAACATCATGGATATAAAATTTGAAAAATACATATTGCAAGCACAAGACTGGGTCATTGCTTTTTTACCTAAGTTTTTATTAGCTATTCTTATTTTATACATAGGATTCAAATTGTTAGAAAAAGTCAATAAAGCTATACATACGGGCATCAAAAAAGCCCAGGTGAGTCCAGAAATTGCTTCTTTTTTGGCCAATATACTTGATGTTATTTTAAAAATCGGTTTAATTCTTGTAAGTGTTTCTATATTAGGTGTAGGTATTTCCTCATTGGTGGGAATAATAGCTGCGGCTGGTTTTGCCGTTGGATTAGCACTTCAAGGTTTTTTGGGCAATTTTGCTTCGGGATTAACTATTGTTTTTTTTAAACCTTACAAAATTGGGGATTGGGTTCAGGTTGCTGATACTTTTGGACGAGTAGAAGCCATTCAGATATTCAGTACTACACTTCAAACTCCCGGCGAAAAAACAATCATCATCCCCAATGGACAAGTGACAGACGGCATCATAACTAATTTTTCTACCAATGGCCGAATCCGCCTTGAGCTGAAAGTACATATGGGCTACGAAGAAAGTTTTCCAAAAATTGAGTCAGTCATTAGAAATGCCTTAAAAAATGTTAGCTCTATATTGCCTCAGCCCGAGCCCCTTATAGGAATTGACTCCTACGACAGCCATACATTAACAATTGCAGTGCGTCCATACATTCATCCCGATAATTATTGGAAAGCCACATTTGATGTCCACAAAGAAATAAAACTTGCTTTCTTCCAACACAATATAAGAATGGCCTATTCTGAAGGTATTGAAATGGGTAAAATTGGGGAATAGCATAGGTGATGGATACACCAAAAACAAATATATTTGCATCTTAGAGATAATCATTAATTTTCAAATTAAGTGTCCACAACTTTAGAACATATCATCAGTAAGTGTAAAAAACACGATCCAGAAGCTCAAAAGGCTTTGTTCGATCTGTATAAAGACACGATGTATGCTGTATGTCTGAGATATATCAAAAGCGAGCAAGATGCCGAAGACGTTTTTATAGAGGCGTTTTTCAAAGCTTTCGACAAATTGGAAAGTTATAAAGGCGATGGTAGCTTTGAGGGTTGGCTCAGACGAATTATGATTAATGAATGTCTGATGTGGTTGCGTAAAAGAACCAATCTGCAATTGACAGTAGAAATTACAGATAAAGATATGCTTCCATTTTCTGATGAATTACCGCCTATCGAAGAATTCAATGAAATATTGGCCATGCTCGATGAGTTGCCTGTGGGTTATAGAACTATTTTTAATCTTTACGTTTTTGAAGAACTGAAACATAGAGAAATTGCTGAACAATTGGGGATAAGTATCAACACCTCAAAGTCACAATTGATATTGGCCAAAAAGCGTCTTTTAGAAATTTATAAAAAAAAACATAAATCCAGTCATATAATATGAATACATCATCTAATAACACATGGAGTAAAACGGGACTTTCCTACAAAGCCACTGCACCCAATAAATCTTGGGATGCTTTGCGCATGCGTTTAGAAAACAAACAACTCAAGAATAGAATGAATATCTACAAAAAACTATCCATGGCAGCTGTATTTTTTGCTATACTTGGTGCGGTTTCATTGATATATATTCAAAATACAAATATACTCCAACCTACACTAGCACAAAAGTCTAATGATTCTTTTGAAATAGAAAATTGGAAGCCTATCCAAGAGACTAGCATCTACAATATGTCTGATCTTCAAGGCCTTAAGATGGTGTATGACAGTGGTAGTCAGGACACTCCTAAAAGTATTAATGAAATATAAATAAAGGAAAAACTAAGGTAGCAGATAAATTTTTAAGAGTAAATATCTTATTAATTGAGTTTAAAATCAGCCACTAGTATAAATTCAGGTATGCTCACCTCAAATTTTTCTTTTGTGTTCATGTTCAAAAAAACATAGTAACCCGACATCTTGCCAATAGGGCTATGAAGTGGACACCAAGAAGAATAACTAAATTCCTCTGAAGGGTCTAAAACGGGTTGGAGCCCAATGACTCCATCACCACTTATTTCTCTTTGAACATTTATAGAATCCATAATATGCCAATGTCTTGTCAAAAGCTTTACTGGAACAAGGCCCATGTTTTCCATAGTAATGTGATAAGAAAAAATATATTTTCCCACAGCAGGATTGGAATGTATAGGCTCATACTTCGGCACTACACTGATGCTCATAAATCCTGTGATTTCTTTATATACTTTTGTTGAACTATCCATAAGAAAATATTCAGTCTAATAATGACATAATACTTTAAGGATAACAACCTTTGCTAGAATAGGTTTTAAATATCTATAGAATATTGGCTAATTGTTCTTTTACTTTTTCCAATTCATCCTTCATTGTCACTACTATCTGTTGGATATTGCTGTCATTGGCTTTGGCGCCAATGGTGTTGATTTCTCGCCCAATTTCTTGTGCTATGAACGAGAGTTTTCTGCCTTTTTGTATCTCATTGCTTTCCAATTCCTGATTGAAATATACACAATGTTGTTTGAGTCTCACCTTTTCTTCGTTGATATCCAATTTTTCTAAATAGTAAAGTATTTCTTGTTCATACCTATTATGATCCACATTTTGGTTTACAGTAAACTCATCCATATTTTTTTTGAGGCGCTCTTTCACTCTCACCATTCTATCTGACTCAAAAGGGTCAATGGATTTGAGATTGTTTTCTATGGCTTCTATTCTTTCGGCCAAGTCATTCTTCAAAACATTACCTTCATCGCTTCTAAATTTTTGAATATTTTCTAGCGCTTCATCAATAGCTTTATCAACGGTTTGCCACTCCTCGTCGCTGGCGAGTTCATCATTTTGCCCTATAACTTGTGGTATTCTAAGGATAGATTGAAGAATATCGCCATTGACTATGTTCAACTCTTCCTTCAGCGCATTGAGTTCTTTATAATATTTTTTGAAAGCATCGGCATTGATATACGCCACATCAGCATCAGCAAAACCATCTAAAGTGATAGTGACATCTATTTTTCCTCGCTGAAGGGCATCAATGATTCTTTTCCGCAAATCCAATTCTCTATCTCGATAACTATTTGGAATTTTAGTTCTAATCTCTGTGTTTCTTGCATTCAGAGATTTTATTTCCACTCTTATGTTCTTGCCCTGAAATTCACATTTGCTCAAACCAAAACCTGTCATTGACACCATAATAAAACATTTTTATTGAAAGGATGCAAAGGTAAAAAGTAAATATGAAATGAAAGATAATAAACAACTTTTATTTGTAGGAAAGTGGTTTTGTGGCGGTGAGGAGGGGAATGTTAGTAAATAAGAAATATATTAGCCTAGGTTAATTGAAAATTTAAACGCTGATTTTATTCGAGGTTTAATCTTTTATATCAGAATATTTTAATTATTTTCATAAAAAGTTGCATTTAATAATTTAATTTAGAGGAAGAATATAAAACAGTGATTAAATATAATTAACAAATAAACATGTCGGGTGTAATTGGCCCCAATGACATTATGTATGAGTTAAAAAGTTTAAGTAATATGACTCCATTTACCCATGTAACAACAAAGATAGAAGGTCTTATATTTAAAGACGAAAAGGTAATTGAGCAAATTAATATTAGTAGATTTATCAAAGAAAATAATAAGGCTGAAAATAACAGCTAAACCCCAAATTGTGCCCAACACATGCCATGAAGGACTCAAATGAACTTCCCCACCCGCTTTCACTTCTTATCTACTTGAAGCATTTTCGTGTTCTACCCTTTAGTATCATTCAATCATCCTTACACTACATCAGCTTGAAATTAGGGATGTTTATCTTTCATGGGCAGAATTGTATCATTCAAATGTTGGTACGGATATAGGCATTACTTTCTTTTATCCCAAGATTATTTCATTATTTTTTTTTCCTGAATAAAAATTTTCTTTTATATTTGCAGTTGAATACCATCATGGGCTGTTTTCATCCGTATTTCACAAGGGTTAATAATGCAATTACGAATAGCTATAAAATTTATTAATAAGTTGATATTCAGATGTATGTATATTTTTTTATTAAAATGAGTTGGGCTTTTTAAAAAGTTAAAGGATGTAGAAAAACGAAACCAATCAACAAGAAATATAGTAAGAATATGAAGATACATTCAACAAATTATTTTGACACTTTTATTGAAGTAGCAGAAGACTCAAAAGTGGACTGTGGGACAATACCGCCAGCAAAAGAAAAAAAGACTGTTGCGGAAATGCAATACGAACTGATTGCTAACAACCCCTATAAGTTCAGTTCGGACGACATTTTTTTTCAAGTATTTGCTGATCGAAACGGTTTGATAATAGCAGAATACGAAAAATCCCGGGAACAATTTTTTTCAAAAGGACAACCTTGTTTCCGAGCTTCGCCCCTAACAAAAACGTATGGTTTTGGTATTCACAGTGACAAAAATGGTAAGGTGGCACTTTTCGGAATGGAATCAAATGAATATCAAAAATTCTTAGTAAACAAGAATATCAAAAAAGTAAAAGCAATGAAATCAAGTAGATAGGAATAAAAACTGAATTGCATTTTCAAATCATAAACATATATAATAATGACAACAAAAACAAAAAACCCTTTCACCTGGATAGAAATTTATGTAGAAGATATGAGTAGAGCTCAAAAGTTTTACGAAACCGTTTTTCAAATAGAAATGATACCAATGCAGGCACCCGGTGATTTTGGAGACCTTGAAATGGTGAGTTTCCCCTGGGCCGAAGGTGAAAATAATATCAGCGGTGCTTTGTGCAAAACCAGTGACTTTAAACCAGGGTCCGGAGGTACTTTGGTATATTTTACTTCTGAAGATTGTTCTATTGAAACAGCAAGAGTAGAAGCAGCCGGCGGAAAAGTATTGCAGGAAAAATTTTCAATCAGCGAACACGGTTTTGTGGCTTTGGCAATAGATACAGAAGGAAATACGATTGGATTTCATTCCAATAAATAATGTGATGAACAAATACTTAATACATGGCAAACTGACAGCAAAGCAAGGTCAACGGGACGAACTTGCCGCAATTTTAATCGATGCTTCGAAGCTGGTTGCAACTGCACAAGGCTGCAAACTTTATATTGTCGGACTTGACCACAATGATCTGAATTCAGTTTACATTACCGAAATCTGGGATAAAAAGGAAGACCACGACAATTCTCTGAAAGTAGTAGGTGTGCGTGAACTTATCATGAAGGCCATGCCATTATTAGACGGACAGCCTACAAAGGGGCAGGAAATTGAGATTTTAGGTGGTGCAGGCTTGGGAGAAACAAATCATTGATACAATATGAATTATAATCCAACAGTCACTGATTACATATCGAAGACAACCGAAGATCAAATAGAGATGCTGGAAGCCATACGAAACATCATTCATGAAACAGTAGATGGTGTGAAAGAAGAAATCAAATGGGGTTTTCCGGTCTTTGCTAAAACCAAAGATTTTGCTTATTTGAGATTTACTAAGAAGCACATCACATTTGGATTTTATAACATTGACAAAATTCAGGACCCCGACAATTTATTGGAAGGAGAAGGCAATACATTGAAACATATTAAGATTAAAAATAAGAATGAAATTAAGGTGGATATTATTAAAATGTGGCTAAAGGAAATTACAAATTGAAACAATGAAAGTAGAAAACTTTAAACCTTTTGACGGACAACATTGTGAAACGACTGCAACGGGAACCTTGCTGCGACAACTTAATATTGAACTTTCTGAATCCATGCTTTTTGGACTAGGAGAAGGATTGGGTTTTATTTTTTGGAACATGAAAACGATGGACTTTCCGTTTATTGGTGGTAGAATTAAAACAGATTTGTTGACTCAAAATATTGCCAAAAATCTTAACCTTGATTTGACAGTAAAAGAAACAACTTCACCACAAAAAGCTTGGGATGCTGTAAAAGAATTGGTAGATCAGAGTCAGGTAGTTGGCCTAAAATTGGACTGTTATCATTTAGAATACTTTTCCCGACCTTTTCATTTTGCGGGGCATTATGCTGCCTTGTATGGTTATGACCAAAATAAAGCGTTTTTAGTTGATACAAGACAACAAGGTGGACAAGTTGAAACAAGTTTAAGCAGTTTGGCATTGGCAAGAGCCGAAAAAGGACCTATGTCTTCCAAAAACTTATACTACACGATGGCAAAAACTGATAAAAAGTTTGAATTAAAAACAGCAATTCTTACAGCTATTCGTAATAACGCAAAGGATTATTTAAACCCACCCATTACCAATATTGGTTACAAAGGTATCCAGAAAGCAAGTAAAGAAATAATCAATTGGTTTAATACAAGCAAAGATGTGGAAGCCGAATTTAAAGCTGCAGCGATAATTATGGAAAAAGCAGGTACAGGCGGTGCATTATTCAGAAACTTGTATAGAGACTTTTTAAAAGAAAGTTACGATCATTTAAAAATTGAACAATTAAAAGCAGGGTATGTAGCTTTTGTGGAAATTGCTACTTTATGGACTTTAGTTTCTGAGTTGTTTGAAAAGGTGAGCCAAACAAAAGATATCAAATACCTACATCAAGCTGCTGAAGTTATGATAACTTTAGCTGACAGGGAAAAATCTGCAATGGAGGGATTGCAAGGAATAAAGATGTTTGAGAGTAAAAAGAAAATGAGCAAACAAAAGGAAGTGACATGAATTCTTATTTAAACGACTACCGAATAGAGTTTGAGCTTTGAGCCTTTACCAAAGAAGCTGTGGTTTCAAAATATTTCATCATTTCATCTCACTCTACAAATATTCTTGAATATTTGCAAAAGTTATATAAGAAATGCCGAATGCAAAAGTATCACAATTGTTTAAAGGTGAATCGAATTATCAAACATTTGGACTATTATATGTTTAAATATAAATTGAAAATCAATAATTTATCATATATTGTTTATTTTCCTACTTCCTCTTCCCCTTCTTCCCCTCCACCGTAAACAAATCAGCTGTATATTTCTCATAAAGTCCAAAGAGAAACTCCATTCTATTAGCTTCAGATGTAAATGGTTGTGATCGGTAGGCCAGATCAACAGCTTTATCCAGATCGTTGTGCGCTTTGACGAGAGCAGGTGGCATTGTCAGTGGATCATAAAGATCAGCCAGGGAATTATCAGGAAATTGTGCCCGGACATCCAGCACCTTTTGTGCCTTCTCTTCTATGGATTGCTTTTGTTTTTCTGTGGGATTTTCGGGCCATGGGAAGTTGTTATATACTAATTCGTTTGAATACCTATAATCACTTTTAATCCTTCCACAAATGCCTTTTACCCATGACATATGCATATTTGACATTAATATTCCAAAATGGAAAATATTTGCATCCGGAATTAAAGAACAGCTATTATTGCCAATAGAATTTTTATTAAAAAATCCCAG
>CAZBCV010000028.1:0-22694 GCA_964490495.1 uncultured Aureispira sp.
TGTCCTATTCCTTTTGTAAAGTCAAATCTAAAGCCATCAAACTTAAATTCAGACAGCCAATAAACAAGTATGGAATCTACCATTTTTTGTACATGTTCACTCTCATGGTTCCAATCTGCACCCCACCAACCCGCTTGATTTCTTACCATCTTGTGGGTGGGATTGAAGTATGGACTATCGTCCGCGGGCCTATTGAGCTGACCATTCCAATACATTCGAGCCATGACATTAGAGTAAAAAGCATGGTTCAAAACTACATCATTAAAGACTTGAATTTCTCTTTTGTGACATTCATCAATAAATTTTTTAAGATCATTCTCTGTGCCATAAGCTTTGTCCGCTGCAAAATAGAAATTAGGATTGTACCCCCAACTGCTATTGCCTTCAAATTCTGATACTGGCATCACATGTATAGCATTAAAGCCCATACCTTTGATATAATCCAAATGCTCAATGGCTGCCAAATAAGACCCCTCTTCCGTAAAATCTCTAAAATGTAACTCATAAATATTGAGATTATTTGTAGAAGGTTTATTGAAAACGTCGGCAGTCCAGACATATTTTTCTCTGTTTGTTTGTAAAACAGATGCTCTGTCTTGTGCTGGAGAAGGGTACGGAACTAAATCAGGATAAACATCAGATGAAATATGCACATCATCAAAATCGGATACCTTGTGCGTGTAAGGATCAGCCACTTGTAAGACTCCATCTATCAAATATTGGAATACATATTCTTGACCAGGAATTAAATCATTGAGTTCTATCCAAAAATAATCACCCGGGTCATTTGCTGTACCTACATCTCTTTTCATTTTATAGGCAGGCAGAGGCATCCAATTATTAAAGTCACCTACAACATATACAAATTGTTTGGGCGTGGTGGGATTAGTTCCAGTTTGTACGCCTAATCCATTATAAAATCTTGTAAAAGTGGGACAATGAAGCACTAAAGTGGCTTTAGTGGGGTCGTCATCGTGATAATTCACTCCATTTCGAACACCTATGGGCCTTGTTTGATTCATAGGAGGTGTAAAGCCCGTAACATCCAAAACTTTATACTTTTCGGTCGGACCCCATTGAGCAACTATTTTAAATCTACGAGTAAATTCTCCTGATATTTGTTGGGTTTGGCTGTAAGACGTACCACCAGAAGGCTGCGTATGAAGAATAGCTAATTGCGAATTATCATCCGGATCCAATTCAATGAGCTGCCATTCATCAGCGGTGACATTTGCTAAGGCCGCTATTTCAAAATCGATATTAACTTCAGAAAAATAAGGTATGATATTAGGTGATGTTATAGTGAAAAAATTGCCAGGGTTGGTAGGTACATGATAATTTTTGCCATTATTGTCCGACCTTTGACCACCGGTAGCACTTCTAAAGAGAAAATTTATTCCAAAAATATCAAAAGTCTCCGCAACGGAATAATAACTTCGCAATGAAGGTAAAGTAATGGACCAAGTATCATTGCCTAAATTTGACATCTCCCCTACTCCATCATCCTGTCCCCAATTGCCCACAGTGTTTTGGAAAAGTTTGGGCTGTGTCTCTACCGTTGAAATTCCAGAATGAAAATAGACCTTGCTTGCCCCTGCTAAAGCGGTCCCTGATGCATTAAAGGTAATGGTGACTGGCTCATTATCAAGGGGAAAAGTTGGCGATACGGTTACATAACTTGGCAATCCTTCTACCGTGTAGGCGAAATTATTCCCTCCATTATTGTTGCCATTGATGGTATATAAATCTGCATTCTGATGAGTAATATTGAGCCCATTTCCAGAAGTAAATATATAGTAACTCACATCAGTATTGATAGTCTGCCCAGATATATTACCCGAATATGATGTAGCAGAACCCGTCATAGCCACCACAGTTGAAGTCATCCAATTGTCGGTTGTATATCTCAAATAGACACCTTGTCCAGAATTTAAAGGCCCGTTTAATGTGGCCGTCACCGTAACGTTTTGAAGAGCGTTGACGACTATGGGCGACTGACTTACAGAAGTGACAGAACGTATATCGCCTTCAACCCTGAAAATTATAAATTTACCCGAAGGATTTATACCCGCGTTTTGTGTTTTGAAAATATAGTTATCACTAGTATTGGAGACATTGAGATACATCGCTCCATTTGTTGTACAATTGGTATTGAGCTGATATTCGGTATTGGTACTTACGGGTGTATCACTTCCGGGTGTTATAGTTAATTGTCTAAATTGATTGCTCCAATCTACGGCTAATCTAAAATATTGATTTCCAGTATTATTTCCATTTGTGGTCCTGATAAAGCTACCGCCAAAACTTGGTCCAAAATAAGAAAAATTTGTGGCGTTCATACTAGTACAATTGCTAGAACCCCAACCAGAAGAAAATCCAGTCCCGACAATGGCATTCTGAGAAATAGATAATAGTGAATTCAGTAGTAAAAAGAATACAAAATAGCGTCCTAAGCTGGAATTATTCGATTTCATGACATGCGATTAGGTTAGTAATAAAGGCTTATTGTCAAAATGACGCTTATTAAACAACACTTACACATAAATTGTTAACAAAAAGGTAATTATTTTTTTTTTAAAAATGGTTATTCCTCGTTTTAAATAGAGTGGAAAAACTAATTTGTAAAATAATACTCCTTTATAGAAGATGTTATAGAATTATAATTCAATATTTTAATCACATTTTCCTAACACTTCTTGTGCTTCAATAATGGTGGTTTCTTTAAAATCTTTATGCCATCGGTGATTGATATAATTAATAACATTGGTCACTTCTGTTACGCTTAGCTTTGAGTAGGAAGGCATCTCACGGACCAATTGTGCACCATTACGTTGAATAGTGTCTTGTATTCCATTTTTAATGACACACACCATTCGTGCAGAGCCTAAAAGTGAGGATTCTGACAAAGCAGGGATGAGTTTTTCCAAGCCGCTTCCATCGGCCATATGACAATTTTGACAAAGATTTTCATAGATGTATTTCCCCTGCATGTAGGGGGATTCGTTACAAGAATACATCCAAAAAATCATCGCCAAAATAGCACTAATACAAGTTGTTCTTTTCATAATTATTTTGATGCGTATGAAGCGGATAATTTTTTGATATCTTCAATGAACTGTTCAGTGCCAGAAGGATCAGTACCATCGGTGAAGGAACGAATATGCCCTTTTTTATCTACCAAAATAATCTTTCCAGAATGATCAAAGCCTCCTGGAGCATCAGGATCTTCCAATGCTGCTACAAAATATGAATTGGCCAATTCAAAGGTTTCTTCCTTATCGCCAGACAAAAATAACCATTGTTTTTGATCAATGCCTAAATTGTCTGCATATATTTTAAGAGTCCCTGGTGTATCCCTTTTAGGATCAATGGTGAAGGACACCAATTTTACTTTTGGATCTTTACCTATTGCCTCATATATTTTATACATTTCTTTCATCACTTTTGGGCAGATGGAAGGACAAGAGGTAAAGAAAAAATCAGCCACCTGAATATATTCTTCAAAGTCTGCATTGGTCATTAGAACACTATCTTGATTGTAATGATTTATTTGCCCAACTTTATGATATAATTTTTCCCCATCCTGAATACTAAAATTTCCAAGAATGGGTAATTCAGCATTATTATTCTTACATCCTAAAAGAAAAAGAATACTAATCACCACAAAAAATAAATACCTCATAAAATTATTATTAAATTACACACCCAATGACAATTTACTTTTGATTTTGTTGCAATGAATCCAACATGGATTGTCCCTTTTTAATAGCATCATACATTAAATCACTTACCTTTTGAATTTTTACTTTTTCAATTTCTAGATAGGGAATTTGTTGAACCTGCTCTTCAGGCACTTTAAACTCAGCCATCCATGCCATCATGGCTTCTTCAGCATCATCGAGATACTTTATTTGATCCAAAATTGGAGCTCTTTCTCCATCTGTATTTGTCTCCTTGAGAGCCTTTCTTATTTTGTGAATAGTGGCTGTCTCGGGCATTACTGCATCGTGTATAAACATAACTGTGTCATAGAGAGGTGGCATATTTATGGCCTCAGATTCATGGTCATGTCCATGAGAGTGTTTATGGTCATGTTTACACCCCACATATAAAAAAGTTATCAAGCACAATAATGTTAAATATTTCATTTTTAGATATTAAATTGTTTAAAAGATATTGTTTTCCACTTGTTCACAAATAATGTGGCCTATAGTAATGTGCACTTCTTGAATACGAGGTGTCACATCAGAAGGCACATTGATGAGGACGTCTGACCACTCCTTGAGCCTACCACCTGTTCTGCCTGTTAGGGCAATGGTTTTTATATTTTTACTACGAGCAGATTGGGCCGCTTCAACGATGTTATTGCTTTTGCCACTGGTAGAAAACAGCACTAAAACATCGCCTTCTGACATAGTACCTTCTACTAGTCTGGCATATACTTTATCAAAACTGTAATCATTGGCCACAGCAGTCAAGTAGGAAGTATTGACATGAAGTGCTTCTGCGGGGAGTGCTGGTCTGTCTTTATAAAACCGGCCACTCAGTTCGGCTGCAATATGTTGTGCATCCGCCGCTGAACCTCCATTGCCACAAAAATACACTCTTTTTCCGTTTTTAAAGGCTTCAGTAATTATATTTATTGCTTCATCAATTTGTTGTAAAAGTGCGCTATCAGCTAATGTATTTTGTTTGACTTCTATCGAATTTTGTAGTATATTTTTGGCTATTGACATATTTTAAAAATAAGGCACAAAGATACTAACTTTTTATGGTTTCCCATAATTTAGCTGTAAAAGTAGTCCAACTCAGCTTTTTCTTTTCTTCTTTTATCATGATTGAAAAGCGCTCTACATCAAATTGTGTCAAAAAGTACATTATAGAAGTTGCTATACTTTCTGGAACGGGCTCACAAACAAAACCTATGCCCTCAGGAACCAAATCTGGAAGCGCTCCTACATTAGTCACCAAAAGAGGGACTTCAAAGTGATAAGCTAATGGCGACACACCGCTTTGGGTGGCATTCCTGTAGGGCTGAACTACACAATCTACAGCACTAAAAAAGTAGCGTACTTCATCGTCAGCAATAAATTGAGTGTGTAAAATAATTTTTTCTTTGGCAGGAGAAGTTTCAATTTGTTGCATTATTTCTTTTTCATCAGCGTAAAACTCGCCTGCTATGACTAGTTTGAAATCATGGTCTTTCAACAAAGGGTGTTCAATAGCTTTAAGCAATAAATCTAAACCTTTATAATGTCTAATGAAACCAAAAAACATAAAAAGATAAGTATCTTTTGGAAAGTCTAGATGCGTTCTCGCCTCTTCTTTTGGCTGAAGTGGACCAAAATTGTCATATAAAGGGTGAGGAAACAACTGAATCGACTTCTTTGTAAATTGAAGCAAATCATTTTTCACATAGTCACTCATGACCATAAACTTATCCATGGATTGAGTGAAATAGCGAGTCAAAGCCCTATCTCCGATTCTTTTTTCATGCGGCAAAGCATTATCAACTATGGCCAAATGGATACATTGAGCTTGAGAACTTGGAGCTAATTTTTTAATCCATCTGGCTATGCTGCCCAAACAAGGCGCCATAAAAGGCAACCAATATCTATATATGACCAAATCTGGCTGAAGTGTAGCAATTTCGCTAGCCACTTGCCACCAATTGAAGGGATTTATAGAATTTATTTTGACTTTAATGTTTAAGCCATCTGGTGGAGTACTATCAGAATATTGAGTTTTACCAGGGAATAAAAAAGAAGGGTACTGTAAAGAAAATGTAAAAATTATAACTTCGTGTCCATCTCCCATCAATTGTTGCGCCAGTCTTTCATTAAACTTCGCTATTCCTCCTCTAAAAGGATGACACGGGCCTACTAAAATGACTTTTTTCAATACTGACGGATTTGATTCTTGTTATTAATAGAATGGAATAGGTTTTTGTTTAAAATTACTGTTAGGACAGTAAAAAGAAATAAATATTTTAATCAAAATCTAACTTTTTTTACTTAATTTTGTATATTACTTAATTAAAATATATATCATGAGCACCTCCACTCTCACATCCACACAAAATATAGAAACAATATTCAAAAAACAAATAGAGAATCAATATAAAGTGGGTTCCTCCACAGCAAAAGAACGTATTATCAAGCTAAAAAAAATTATTCATGCTGTAGAGTTTGAATTTAAAGATGACATTAGGCAGGCATGTCATGAAGACTTAAATAAGTCAACTTTTGAGGTAGATATGACTGAAATATATCCTGTCCTCACAGAAGCTAGACATGCTATAAAACACATAAAATCTTGGATGTCTAAAGAAACAGTACCCACCCCATTAGCCCTTACTGGATCTTCATCATGGATTCATTACGAAGCCAAAGGTGTTTGTTTGATAATTTCTCCATGGAATTTCCCCTTCAATTTGACCTTTGTACCCCTTGTTTCAGCCATTGCAGCTGGAAATACAGTCATACTTAAGCCATCCGAACACAGTAGTGCCACTTCACGGGTAATGGCTAAAATCATTTCTCATTTATTTGACGAAAATGAAGTGTCTCTTATACAAGGAGGTGTAGAAACATCAACGGAACTTTTGAAATTGCCTTTTAATCACATTTTCTTTACGGGGGCTCCAAGTATTGGAAAGATAGTAATGAAAGCAGCAGCACAACATTTGACTTCTGTTACCTTAGAGTTAGGAGGCAAATCGCCCACAATAATTGACGAAACAGCCTCAATAGACAAGGCCGCAAAACGTACTACATTTTTTAAGTTCATCAATAGTGGGCAAATTTGCATAGCTCCTGATTATATTTTTGTACATGAGAGTCAAAAAGAAGCATTCGTTAATGCCTGTAAAAAATATATTAAAGAATATTATGGCAATCATCCCAAAGAATCGAGTCATTATGCTAGAATGATAAATACTCAACACTTGGAGCGCGTAAAAGGCTATTTGGATGAAAGTGTAAAAAATGGCGCTAAAGTCATTTTAGGTGGAGATATAGATAAAAACCAAAAATACTTATCACCTACACTTGTAGAAAACGCCCCTATGGATAGTCCTTTAATGACAGAAGAAATATTTGGGCCCATACTTCCAATTTTGACCTTTAAAAGCTTAAATGAACCCATAGAATATTTAAAAAAACAGCCTAAGCCATTGGCATTGTATATTTATAGCAATAGTAAAAAGAACACAGACTATATCCTTCAAAATACAAGAGCTGGAGGAACAGCTATCAATCAGACGGGTGTGCACATTAGCAACCACGATTTACCTTTTGGCGGCGATAATAATAGCGGAATTGGCAAATGCCATGGGATATATGGCTTCAAAGCCTTCTCAAACGAAAGAAGTGTATATAAACAGGAATGGCCAAGTTTGTTAGACCTCTTGTCGCCTCCCTACGTAGGATGGAAACAAAAAATGATAGACCTCACATTGAAGTGGTTCTAAAAATGTGCTTGAATTAATGCATTTCTATATGAATGTCTATTCTTAACTAAAGCAAATGTGACCTATTTATATTACAAAATGGTTTACTGTGCATCAATTTGCTTTTTCAAATTCTGTATTTTTTGTCTCAATTCCACAAAAAATCTATATCTCAATTTTTCGGACACTTCCGACAACAAGATGGATTTAGACTTTAATTGGTCCACCCACATGGTACATTCTTTAGAAAACTCTGGAGAATAGGTCATAATATTATTGAACGAATTGAAAGCAATGTAAGTAAAAACTTGCGATCCCATATGGGCCTGAATACAATTATTTGACAAAAAGATATCACTTTGATACATTTTGAATGAAGCCGACAATTCCCCTTTAGCATTAAGAATGGATTTTTTACCAGATTCAGCTTCCCGTTCTAACTTATTTAAGAGTTGGTCTAAGGACTCACAAATCTTTATAGCATCTTCCAGTGACTTGAAGAGACCTGAATCTAAATAATATTGAACCTGCTTGATGGTAGTATCGAGCGTTTCTGGCGCCCATATTTCGTAAGAATTAATTCCATGGTAGTAATAATAAATATCCTCTACGATATGCTCAAAATCTTCAGCTTCCTCATCAGCAGAAAATCTACTGTGGCGGTACTGCTCCAAATTAAGCACAGATTTTTGCCAAAAAAATAATTTAAACCGGCTCAGACTCTTATAACCAAACTGTCTAAAAAAAGGAATATCCATAGCGGTAAGAGAAAGTATTCCATTGGGCACAGCGCTCATTTCCTTCATAGACTTGCGAATGTTTTGGAGATATTCTAATATATGATAGTTATCTTGAAACATAGAATTGAACTGAAAAGGCACTAAATTACCTTTGTAAGACATCACAGCATCCATAGACACTTGAAAATGATGACATATCACCGTTACCTCATCAAGTGTTAAGGGTGTGGTGCCTCGCATTCTTCTATAGGCAGCATCCAAATTGATATGTAGAATTTCTGACAAAATGTGAGCCAAATTATTACCTCCCGCCTTGTCTTTACAAACCTTCATTAGGGCTATCTGAGTTTTCATTTATCTAATTTTAATAAAAAAAACAATAAAATAAACATAATTATTAAAAAACAATACAAAATTACATAAAAATTGCGACATACACAAATAATTTAAAAAACAATTGTAAAAATATTGTTAATGTACACAAAATCATCATATCCAAAAAAACACATTATTATTCGATAATTTTAATAAATGCCATCATAGTACCTTTGCAGTATTATTTTAAACCAAAAAATATTTTAGTCATGAAAAATTTAATTTTATCTTTAACACTAGTTTTAATTGCTGGATTTATTTCAGCGCAGATGCCTAAGTTAGCTATCATAGGATTTGATGCTACAAACTCTCAGCTCAACCAACCAGAATTGACAGAACTTTTACGTATTGAAATCAGCAAACACGGAATTTATGAGACAGTGGATCGTTATGAAATTTACGAAGCGCTCACAGCAGCCAACATTGTACCCGCAGAATGTTACAGTAAATCATGTCTTACGCAAGCCGGCGAAAAACTAAATGTTCAATACATGATGTCAGGAAGTATTGATAAGTTGGGCGAATCTATCTTCATCAGAATAAGATTGCTCAACATGGAAACAAAATCTATCGAAAAAGAAATTGTAAAAGAATTTCTCAATATTCCTGCAAAAGTGAATACGATGATTAGTATTTGTGTCAATGAAATGGTAGGTAAAGAAAATGACAAAGTCATTACAAATAGTTTGTCCAACCTTGAAAGTTATGAAAGTTCTATCAATAATCCCTACTATCAGAGATTAAATCTTTCAGGTCCACGTATGGGGTACACATTTTTCAGTGGAACTGCTGCTAGTATATTAAAATCCGCAACAAACGAAGGTGGCTTCAATGTGAACCCCTACATGTTCCAAATGGGCTACCAATTCGAAAAACAATATTTAAGCGAAGGCAAATGGCAAGCTTTGGTAGAAATATTACCTATGATATCGGGTGTAGATCAAGGATTGTTTATTCCCAGTCTAACCGTACTGAATGGTATAAGAAGTAATAAAAACGGATTAGAGTTTGCCATAGGCCCATCTATAAATGTCGTCCGCAGAGCAGAGATGTTTCAAGTTAATGGTCGGTGGTTTAATGCTGACGAGGTTCAAAATACTGACAATTTACCAACAGAATTGAGACTGAATCGTAACGGGACCGAAAGACTTACTAGTAATGTAGTGATAGCAGCAGGATACTCACTGCGTTCAGGAAAATTGAATATACCTATCAATGCCTTTGTGATACCAGCAAAAGATG
The DNA here is from genome assembly GCA_964490495.1 of uncultured Aureispira sp. Classification (GTDB taxonomy): domain Bacteria; phylum Bacteroidota; class Bacteroidia; order Chitinophagales; family Saprospiraceae; genus OLB9. The sequence goes on from CAZBCV010000028.1 coordinate 9,808, forward strand.
GCTGGAGATATGGTATTTCTTTTGGATTTAATACGAAGGCGAATAAATAGAAATAAAATATGGTAAGAATTATGAAAGTTTTAGCAATTTTTCTTTTGATACCTCTTTTAAGTTCGGGTCAAAAGTCAGAAAAACATTTTTTAGAATACAACAAAATAGGAATTACCCCAAGCGCACTTCTTAATGAATTCAAGAGTATTCAGTTGAATACTGCATGGGGTATATCTAATAAAATGGACCTAAATTCTGAATGGGGATATATTTTCAAAGACGATAGGGATAATTCATCAACAGGTATAAGAATTAGAATTGAACCAAGGTTCAGACTATCAAATAAAGAATCTAAAAGTTTCATTTATTGGAGTCTTTTAGCACAATATCGACGCAGTAATACTAAAATGACCCATAATAACACAAAATCAATTTTTTCCTCTGGAAGTGACCTCTTTACTTACAATGAAATCTATTCACTTTTTGGAGTTGGTGCAAAATTAGGTGGTATCATTAAAATTTCTGACAACATATATTGTAATATTGGTGCTGGATTAGGTGTCAATTTTGCTAACATGGAACATAGAGGTAAACCTGAAAATAAAAATGTTAGCCTTAATCTTGGCGAGTTACTTGTTTCTCCTTTGTATTTTTCCAGAAGAATCAATGAGGGACCTTCTATAGAACCACTAATGATATTTCATGTGGGTTTTTCATACATTTTGAAATAGAAAAAAATTACACTAAATTAGTCCTACCCTCTAATAATGAAAATAGTCACCGATATGCTATCAAAAAGTAGCATGTCGGTTTTTTTATTTATTTATACCTAAAAATCTAAACCTCCTGTAATGTACCTTCGTCACATTTATAAATTCTAGCTGGAAATTTATCTATCAAACGATAATCATGTGTAGCTATGATAATGGATGTTCCAAAATCTCTGGAAAGCCCGTTTAAAAGATAAAGAATAGAGTCACTATTTTCGGGATCTAAATTCCCTGTAGGTTCGTCAGCTACTATCAGCGGGGGATTATTGAGTAAGGCTCTTGCTATAACCACTCGTTGTTGTTCGCCTCCTGAAAGTTCAGTCACGGACTTTTTTTCCATACCAGAGAGGCCCACCATCTCCAAAACCTCAAGCACACGTTGTACCATCTTAGTTCTTTCTTTCCAACCTGTGGCTTCTAAAACATATAACAAGTTTCTCCCGATGGTCCAATCCAAAAATAAATTAAAATCCTGAAAAACCATACCCAAGTTACGCCTCAATTTATATAAATGAGCACTTTCTAGACTCATTAAATCAAAACCTACAACTTTACCGACACCAGATTTGAGAGGCAAAGTGCCATAAATTGTTTTTAAAAAACTGGTTTTGCCGCTTCCGGATTTGCCCACGATGTAGCATGTCTCAGCTTTGGCCAATCTAAAGTTAATCTTGTTTAAAACTATTGTATTGCCTTGATAAATATCTGCATCAATAAACTCTACAATAAACTTGTCTTCTATACTCACATTTATAATTTGCTGCAAAGATACATATTAATTTTTTTTATATAAAACTTTCTTAAAAAAATGAAAGAATAAACCTCATTTAATTTATACTACATTCAATTTTCATTCTAAAACCATGGATAAAATGTTAAAATTTGAAGAATTTATGTCATTTTTAAAATATTTATGATAGTTTTAACATTAAATTTAAAAAATTTGTATATTTTTGTCACAGATTTGTAATATTAATAATTTCTAAACAACAATTTTATGAAAACTAATTTATTTATTTTTGTTATCGCATTGGTTATGGTGGTTATCTCTTGTCAATCAGATGTTGAATTCAAACAAAGTTACTACAACGAAGAAGACCAAAAGATTTTGAGTCAATATCTTAACTTACCAGACGAACCGTTTGACTATACCATTGACTATCCAGACTATGTCCGTACCAATGTCCGTACCAACTTCAATTATGATTTAGCCACTTTAGGTCGGGTGATGTTTTATGACAAAAACCTATCTTCTGACAACACTATTTCTTGTGCTAGTTGCCATAAACAAGAATTAGCATTCTCTGACGATGTAGCTAAATCTGCAGGCGTCGAGAGCAGAGTTACAAAAAGAAATTCCATTTCTTTAGGATCAGTTATCAACTTCAATCTATACTATGGAACTCATGTATTTGGGGCAATTCCTTTCTTTTGGGATAATTCTGCAAATACTATTCAGGAGCAAAGTGAACGTACTTTCGGAAATAAACTGGAGATGAACATAACAATGGATGAGGTCACTAAAAAAATGCATGAACTTCCTTACTACAGACCTTTAATCAAAAAAGCCTTTGCTGGAAAAACACAAGTTTCAAAAGACGAAGCTTTAGATGCGATGGCTGAGTTTGTCAATTCAATCACCAACTATGATACAAAGTTTGACAAAGCTTTAGATGCTCATTTCAAGACTTACAGAAACACAGAAATCGAAAAAGTTGATCTTGCTGGATATACCCCTATAGAAAATAAAGGTAAAGAAATATACTTGACAGCATGTGCCACGTGCCACGGTTCGGTAGCTGGAAGACCAGGTAGAGTAGCTGAAAATAATGGACTGTACTTAAGTTACACAGATAGTGGTGCTGGAAGTAGTCTAAGTAATGCAAAGTTTAAAGTACCTACACTAAGAAACATATTGCGTTCTGCTCCCTATATGCATGATGGAAGTTTGGCCACAATTGATGATGTATTAGAGCATTATAGTACAGGTATCAAAATGAATTCTGGATTATCAGGTGATTTACGTTCAGGTAATCAAGCTAAAAAATTCAATTTCACAGAACAAGAGAAAGATGCTCTCAAAGCGTTTTTTGCTACAATGAATGATGAGAGTGTAGTTTCAGCTGAAAAATTTTCTGATCCATTCACAAAATAATATTGGGAGTTTCCTTTGAGGAATAACTTTAAAAGTTAAAATCATATTAATGACGTAGAATGCTCAATCTATAAAACTGTAGTTTGAGCATTCTTATTTAAATCCAATCAACTTTTCAAATCCATTAAAATCATGAGATTTCTTATTTTATTATTTGTTGTGCTATCAGTAGCGAGTTGTCGAGTGGATAGAGCTTTTTTGCCAGGACAAGAGGGCATGGAATCGGTCTATGAGGCCAAACAAGTGAGAGGAGGAATGGGAGTCACCGCAGGTAATGGAATATTGGCGCATGCTAATATAAATTATAGCCCTTTATCTAATGTGGGTTTGTTTTATGATACAAGGTTAGCACCCAATAGTCAAGTACATTCCATTGCAGCAGGATATTATAAAGCCACATACAAAAATGAAACTACTGAAAACTTTTCCGGTGAAAAAATAAATGTAACTACAGGTATGCATTGGGATTTTTATGGAGGTGCATCTTACCTCAACACTAAAAATAGCTTGATTTTTACTGAATCAAACTTTAATCCAATGACAGGAATAGTGTCCCAGCCCTTCTATGAACTCTCTTGGCAAGGAATGCGTTATTTTGCACAGGGTGGAATCCATATAAAAGCTATGCATGTAGGAATAGATGCTATATTGAGACAATCATGGGTAGAAGCTAGAAATGTTTCAGTATTTGGATTGGATCCTAGAATAGGAATCAATCCTGAAGGTGATTTAAAGAGTAGAAATCCGCGTACTTACACAGAAATTGGTTTCAAAATGAACTTTGGTTCTTTCAACACTCCATTTTATTGCGGTTTTGTGACAAGATTAGGCGCAGATACTAAATTTACCAAGTCGGCCTATGCCCATAGTATAGTATTTTTGGGTGCCAATTTGGACGTAGCAAAGTTTTTTACCAAAAAAAGATAATTGAAACTCAGGCAATTTGCTCAGCAATAAATTATATTGATACAGATGTAAATTTGCTTTTAGAAATAGGTTATAATTAATTTTTTATACCACAATACACAATATTTTCACCTTCGATATAAGTTCATAAATTTATGAATTGGTTTTGTATCATAAATCATTGTGCCAACATCCAAAAATATCCATAAAATAGTTTTATTGTAGAAGTACAAGTGTTACCCACTTAAACCAAGACATTACGTAATAACATCAAATTCAAAACTATTCTATTTTAACATATTTGAATGTTTTTACATCATTATTTTTGCTCAGTAACTTAATAAAGTAAACTCCTGAAGTCCAATTTTTTGTATCTATTGTTTCTATATTAGATTTCACCTGAGTTTGATTCATCAAAGTTCCATTTGCCGTAAAAACTGAAACGCTTTCAAAGTCTTGTACACCCTCTATAAATACCCAGTTAGACCCTGGATTGGGATATATTTTTATGTCTTGTGGATGTATTTCGCCAATGCTACTTTTAACGATCGAGATACAATCCGTAATATAAGTACAGCCTTGAAAAGTGACGCCCAAAGCGTACTGACCAGAAGAAAGAACAATAAACTGCTGTCCGGTTGCGCCCAAAATAGGGATTAAACCTTCATTCATACATCTATACCATTGATAGATGGTACCTTCTACATGTGTGGTTTTAAGTGTATCCATAGAATGAGTAAAAGAAGGAATAAAAGATATGATTTCTATTCTAAAATTCACAATACTATCACATCCATTTTGATCTTGTAGAAACTCAACATATCGGCCAGAATTAGAATAAACATTATCGCCCACTTTTACAGTTTCGCCTCTACAAATTCTAAAAACTGTATCTATTGAATTCAATGACCATTCTTCGATGGTAATGTTTAAAAGGCTATCACAATTATTAGGAAGGACAATTGTGTCTGTAAACTGACCTGGCGCATCATAAATCTTATCATTGATTTCTACAAATCCTCCTGAACATATTTTTACCGAAATATCCACTACCTTATTGTTCCATTCTACTTTAGTAACTACAAGGCTGTCACACCCATTTATAGTTTGTAAAGTATCTCTATACAATCCTTCACTAATAATCAGCCTATAACCCAAATCAATTGTATCTCCGGGACAAATTAAAAAATCTTGACGTTGATCCGCCAAATCCAAAACCGTCAAATCTAAAATAATAGTACTATCACAACCTAGACTATTGGTGTATAAAAACGAATATACGCCCCCTTCTTGGATTAAAAATGTATCTACCATGTAGGACTCGCCAAAACAAATAGTATCAACAATCTGAACTATATTGGGAAGTACTGTAAGCTGAGTTTCTATAATCGAATCACAACCATTAATATTGCTAAGAACATCGACATAAAACCCAGGTTCATTATAAAAATTAGACCCAACTATAATTGAGTCTCCTTCGCAAATCGTTATGTCAAACTCTGTAGTAGGTACAAAATTAAAAACACGTATGTTGCTCTCCACTAAACTATCACACCCTGCTGCATTCATCAATGTGTCAATAAAATTTCCAGTTCTTTTATAAATCGTATTGCCTACGATTAGACTGTCCCCAAAACACAAACCAATATCTTGAACAAAAGAAGAAGGCTGTCTCAATGAAACAAATGATGACACAATACTATCACATCCCAAGGTAGAAATCAATTTGTCTTGAAAAGCTCCTGAAGTTTTATATGTACTATTGCCCACCACCAAACTATCACCTTGACACAAAATAACAAATTGGTTAAATTCTGTCTTAATTTGTTCAATCTGTACAATCAATTGATCAATACAGCCATATTCATTAATGGAAGTCTGAATGAAGGTTCCGCTATCTTGATAATACTCATTCCCCACTTGTACAGAATCGCCTTTGCATACTTGGGCATTAGCCTGTGTAATGCGAGAGGGAAGTACTTCTAAATTTGTAACAATCGTTGAATCACACCCCTCTACAGTACTGAAAATATCCATATAAGTGCCTGAAAGTGTATATATATTATCTCCAACCCTCAAAGTATCCCCATTACAAATAGAGGTAGTCCCAGATGAAAAATATTGAGGCGAAACGATTATTTCCAAAACTACAACACTGTCACAACCCGCAACAGACACTAATGAATCAATAAACACACCCGAAGTCTTGTAAACGCTATTTCCAATTGTCACAGAATCACCCTCACAAAGTGTTATGCTTTGATAGTTTAATGTATCTCTAAAAACAGTAATGGGTATGGACCTGCAAGTATCATTGGATATGCAACCTCCAAATCCTTTAACAAAAAATGTTGTATTTCTAGGAACATTCACATTGAGAAAATCTCCGCTTGCAAAGGTAATGTTATTACAACTGTCCCTTTGCCAAGACCACTGAGTAGCATCATTGAGGTAACCTTCTTCTATTTCTATCAAAACTCTTTCGCCAAAACATAACATATCTTTCTCTACTCTTATGGATTTGAGATAGGGGTTGACACAAACAAAAACATTCCATAAAAACCCCTCTAAACCTCCACTTGAAAATATATTGACCACACCTGAAGATGGATCAAAATCAACAATTGCTCCAAAAGCCCCTGTAGAAATGACCTCACCATTGGTCCGCACCACTAAATCAGACACATAATCATTGGCCAAACCACCTAAAGTATAGTGGTCATTGTAGGTGCCATCATAATTATAAAGGGCTATAAAACCATCTGATCCACCATTGGAAGTAGAAGAATTACTCAGCTTTGTATTGGGATTAAAATCTGTAGTTTGTCTAAAAAATCCATTGAGATAAATGATGTTTTTAGGTCCAATTTTGACATTACTGCCTTGGTCATTCTGTGAAGACCCCATTTTCCTTGCCCATTTTGTTTGGCCATTTTCACCGAGTTGTGTTAAAAAAATATCCGTACCACCATTGGACTGTAAGACATGTTCAAAAGCCCCAAAAGAAATAATTTCTGAAAACCGTCCAGTGATGACAACATTTCTAGAGGCATCTACAGCAACACTATGGCCAAAATCTACACCTATACCCCCAAAAGTTCGAGCCCAAGTAAAATCGCCAAATGTATTTAATTTAACTATAAAAATATCAGTGAGACCATTGGAATTGGCCAAAAAAGTGCCACTTCCAGGATCTAAATCTATTAAAGATCGAAAATCTCCAATAAGATAGATATTGTTTTGATTATCTCTAACATGTTGAGAAACATTCTCTTGATCAGGACTCCCCATCTGCTTATGAAATATAATATCTCCTGAAAGGCCATTGATTTTTAATAATAAAATATCTCGCCCTCCTTCACTTGTGACAGTAATAGTATTGTTCAGTTCTGCAACCCCTTCAAAAGTGCCTGACACTACTAAATCATCAGGGGAGTTGACAGTCAAATGCTTCAATTCTACCACCGATGAAGAAATAAATCTTTTGACCCAAAGCATGGTACCTGCATTGCTGAGTTTAAGTATAAATGATGAAATTTGTCCTGCATTTCCCTCCAATAAAAATTGTCCATCCAAAAAAAGAGAATCTGTGTATGTGCCCGAGATGTAAACATTATCATCCATATCCACTGCGATACTTGCCGCAATATCACTACCTGTACTGCCTAATTGTTTGATCCATTGTCTAAAACCCAAAGAAGTGCTTTTGCGAATAAGAATATCTTCAGCTCCCCGAGATGTGAAAGTTGTTTCAAAGGTTATAGAAGCTAAACCATTGAAAACCATAACATCAAAAACATTCTCATCAGAGTCTAAGGCCACTCCAACACCATAATCCGTACCCACGCCACCCATTCTGTAGTGCCATTGAAGTGTTTTGGTTTGCCCAAATAATTGAACAAAAAACAAGAATACTAATACAGTTGAAATTAATTTAGTCATGACTTCAATATTTTGGAGGTTTACCGATTGTGAAGTACATCCAAAATTGTGCCGAAAAATTTAGTGTAGGGTTTGTAAGTCAAAAGATTATACTCAAGAGATCTTTTTATTATAACCGCTTTTATTTAATACAAAATGTATGGCCAAAACCTAAATCATCTATAATGTCCAATTTATCTTTCCCCTGCCTTTTTCCAATAAATAATCATTGGCTTGAGAAAAGTGTCGGCAGCCTTGAAAAGCATTTCTAGCCAAGGGCGATGGATGTGCACCTTCAAGAACCAAATGTCGTGACGTATCTATTAGATTTTTTTTTGTTTTGGCAAAATTGCCCCAAAGCAAAAATACTATATGATTAAAGTGGCGAGATAAGTACTTAATAGTGGCATCCGTAAAAGCTTGCCAACCTATATGCTTGTGAGAGCCTGGTTTTTTATATTCAACTGTCAATATGGAATTGAGTAAAAAAACACCTTGGTCAGCCCATCCTGTCAAATCCCCATGCATTGGAGGTATGAAATCTACATCGTTTTGTAATTCTTTATAGACATTTTTGAGCGATGGGGGCACTTTAATCCCTCCGGGCACTGAAAAACTAAGCCCCATGGCCTCACCATTATTGTGATAAGGATCTTGGCCGATAATCACCACTTTAATATCTTGTGGTACTACAGAATTGAAAGCCTGAAATATCAAATCTTCAGGTGGAAAAATGGTTATATTTTGATTCTTTTCTTTTTTAATAAACTCAAAAATATTAAAAAAATAATCGCTCTCTATTTCATCCTTTAAGGCTCTTTGCCATACCGAGGACAAATGAATTTCAAGCTTATTCCTCATTGCGTATTTTAAAAGATAGACTCAAATTATTTCATTCCTTGCAATATCATCTCCGATATATCTAAAACCATGACATCATCTTGTTTGTCTTTGGCTTTGGTTCCATCTGTGAGCATTGTCATACAAAAAGGGCAATTTGATGCTATGATATTGGCCCCGGTTTGCAAAGCTTCTTCAGTTCGCTCTATATTGATGCGCTTATCTCCTGGTTCGTCCTCTTTAAACATCTGTGCACCACCTGCGCCACAACACAAGCCTGTAGTTCGGCATCTTTTCATTTCGACAAGATCGCCCTCCAACTTTTCAAGTAGCCTTCGCGGTGCTTCATATTCACCATTGACCCTTCCAAGATAACAAGAATCGTGATAAGTGATTTTTTTACCTTTAAATGCACCACCCTCTACTTTGAGCTTTCCTTCATTGAGCAATTGTTGTAGAAACTGTGTATGATGCACTACCTCATAATTTCCTCCCAGGTCAGGATATTCGTTTTTGAGTGTATTAAAACAATGCGGACAAGCTGTCACTATTTTTTTGACTTCATACATATTGAGTATACTTATATTTTGTAAAGCCAACATCTGAAAAACAAACTCATTGCCTGCTCTTCGGGCTGGATCACCCGTACACATTTCTTCATTTCCTAAAATTGCAAAACTCACATCAGCTCTATTGAGCAATTCTGCAAAAGCTTTGGTCACTCTTTGAGCCCGTGCATCAAAACTCCCAGCACATCCTACCCAAAACAGGACTTCTACGTTTATACCTTCTGCTGCGGCTTCTGCCATTGTTTTTACGGTCATAACTTATAAATTTCTAAATTTTTACTCAGATTGAATTGAACATATTAAGCTCAATTGTATTAATCAGATTGAGCATATCCACTGATTTAAAGGTTACATATCTGCTCTCCACGCCTCTCTTTCTTCTGGTATTTGCCACACAGCACCTCCATTTTCCATAGCGGTAAACATAGGCAACCAATCTGTGGGGCCTGCCGACTCTGTCAATATTTCATATCTACGCATTTTCAGAATAGGTTCTAAGGGATTGATAAGGACTGGACAGGCTTCTACACAAGCATTACAAGTAGTACATGCATGCAATTCTTCTCTAGATATGTAGTCAAAAAGTGACTTACCATCACTATAATTGGCCGGACTAACAGGTTTTTCTTTATCCAAAGCAAATTCAGAATTTCCTGAAGCAATATTTTGTCCTACTTCCGCAGCTCGATCACGGATATCCATCATTATTTTTCTGGGCGAAAGTTTTTTGCCCGTAAGGTTGGCTGGACATACTGCGCTACATCTTCCACATTCAGTACAAGTGTAGGCATTTAAAATATTGAGTTGACTCAGATCAAAAACATCTTTTGTTCCAAACTCTGGCATTTCTGCTGCCGGCTCGCCACCGCTGTCTGACTCCATACCCAACATAGTTTTGACTTCGTTCATGATTTCAGGCATGTTGTCCATTTGCCCCCTTGAAGTCAATTTAGAAAAATAAGTATTGGGAAAAGCCAAAAATATATGTAAATGTTTGGAATAAGGTAGATACAATACAAAACCCAGAACAACAAAAAGATGTAACCACCAACCGAATCTTTCTATTATGATTAAAGTGCTAGTTTCCATTCCTCCCCAAAGCGCTGGCCCCAAAATGCTACTGATGGCCAAAGATCCCGTAGCAGGGTATTTATCCGGGAGTAAGCCTTGAAGGACAACATCGGAAGAATTCATGGTAAGTATGCCCGCTACCAACATCAATTCGCCTATAAGTATGATATTGGCATCTAATCGTGGCCATCCGTCCAAATCAGACTTCACAAATCGAGGTATTTTTAGTAAATTTCTTCGGTATAGAAATACAAAAGTAGCTACTAAAGCTAGAACTGTCAATATTTCGATGGCATTAATGAGAAGTGTATAAAATCCTCCTAAAAATGGTGCAAAAAATCTATGAACACCAAAAAGCCCATCAATGATAATTTCGATGAGTTCAATTTGTGTAAATAAAAAAGCGACATAAATAAAAAGATGAAAAATAGCAGGTATCCAATTTTTAAACATTTTTTTTTGTCCAAAAGCTATCAATAACACATTTTTCCATCTACTGCCAGTATCTTCATTCCAACTTTCTTTTTTGCCGAGTTGGATGTTTTTCCAGATCTTGCTGAATTGCTTAAATGCAAAATAGGAGGTCACCCCCACACAAAGTACAAAGATAATTTGTTGCATCTTATGTATAAATTTTAGAATTTGGGCGCAATTTACAATATTATTGATTTAAAATGGTAATTTTGTCCCTAATTTAAAATATTTCTAAAATGCAAATACTGGATGACTATCAGATTAGGCAAAAAATAACCAGAATGGCTATTGAAATTCTTGAAAATAATTTGGAGGAAAAAGAAGTATTTTTAGCTGGAATCAATAACAATGGTCAGAGACTTGCACAACTTATTTTGAAAGAACTTCAAAAACTCTCACAACAAAGTTTTGTGATGATGAATATAAAGGTCAATCCAGCTGCCCCTTTAGACACTCCCATACAGTGTTCTATAGAGCCTACAACATTAATAGCCAAACCCATTGTAGTGATTGACGATGTAGCGAATACGGGTAGAACTACTTTCTTTGCATTCAAAGCTCTAATGGACATTATACCTCAAAAAATAGAAGTGGCTGTGCTAGTAGATAGAAAGCATAAGTCCTTCCCTGTAAAAGTCGATTATGTGGGTTTGACCCTGGCCACTACGATGCAAGAAAACATTAAGGCCAACCTGAGCGAAAACACGCCTATGTTTGTTGAGTTGAATTAATTATTAAAATATTATGACTCATTTAAGTAACAAAAATCCTTAGAAGGCGTTGATGTTTAATAAAATTCCATATAGATTGAGTATGAAAATAATTTTGACTTTTTTCTTTTCCGTAGGTCTTCTTGCTATTAGTTGGTCGAATAATTCTCAAGTAGTGAAAGATACTATCACCTGGGAACTATTGAACAAATTAGAATATTTTGAAGCCCCACATGCCGATTATGGTACTGTCTATCTGCCAAAATTCGATAAGAGTGTAAAAAAACTTCATCAAAAAGATGTGATAATAAGAGGATATTTAGTTCCCGTAGATAAAACCACATGGGCTTTGAGTAAATTCACTTATGCGGCTTGTTTCTTTTGTGGTAAGGCAGGGCCTGAAACTGTATTAGGTATCACATGGAAAGGAGACCCAGGCAAACTCAGAATGGATGCCAATGCTTTAATAAAAGGACGAATCATTATCAATGCCACTGATGTGGACGACTGGATGTATCAAATAGTAGATGCTGAAATTATTTCAATTAAAAAGTAAATACACAACCATAAATCTCACAAAAGCTTTCTCTTCGAAGCGTAAGGTATCGTTTCATCCAACATTATAGCTTCATGAATTACCTCTAGTATAGCTTCTAATGGAGCATCTAAAATGGAGTTCAATTCTATACCTGACACTTGTTTTCTACCTTTACTTTCGAGTAGGCCCTGAGTATTTGAAAGCTCACACCCTCTTAAGAATGCCAATTCGATACCCTCATTTTTTATAGGGTTAAGATAACAAATCCAACTTCTGCCATAATAAAAGGGAATCTTAAATCTAATCTTTGCGGTAAAGGATAAATCTAATGTTAACAGATTGTGCAGGTGAAGCATCACTTCCCGTTGGTTTTTGTCGAATTGATAAATAAAATCTTCAACTTCTGTCATTTTTGGGTTACTTGTTTTACTTACAACGAAAAAAAATCCCCAACCATCCAAAAATCCCCTCTACAAAACCCATCCATTTTCATCTCATAATTCATTGATAAATAATATTCTAAAAGCGCTGTTTGGATTAATCAAGCACAAATATAGAAGTAAAAATGAATTTAGATAAACAAATTGATGAAATAATTTTAGACGGATGGAATATTTTGTGCTCAAGGTCTGGTATTCAATTTTAAAGACTTACTCTGGCACTGCCATGACTTTAACAAAGAATAAGAACTGCAAAAAAAAATAGACTACCTTCCATATTATCAGTCAAAAAGATACTACAGCCCCTATAGACTTTCGTTATTTGATTCCTTGGCGCTGAACACCGTATATTCAAAAACTTTTTTGGGCATTTGTGTGGCTTACGCTTAGACTTTTGGGAGGGGCTTTAGTATATACGGCTTAATGTTATGTGCAGACCTTACTATGCTACTAATCATAAAATTGATTTAAGTATATATTCTTTTATGATTTTTTCAGGTTG
>CAZBCV010000029.1:0-21939 GCA_964490495.1 uncultured Aureispira sp.
TCCAAACTTTTTGGAAAATATTTTTATTTTTTTTAAAATAAATTCTATTCCCCCCTTTTCTACTCTCTTTTCTCTCCCATCTTATCGCTTCCGTAGTAAAAGGACCGCAAAGGTATTATCTATTTTTATTTCTTTATCCCTTTTTTATTACCTTTTTTTATATTTTTATTTCTATATCTGTATTTGTTACATAATGAATTGTGTTACATATAGTATTTTTCATTATAAGTCTATATTTTAGTTTATTTTTATTATTTTTGTATTATAATCCTTATTCTCGTCCTTTATTTTTATAAAATAAAGACCATTTGGCCAATCAGAAGTATCTATTTGTGTTTCGAATACATTAAACTCACGGTATATTTCAATTCCCACACTATTGTAAATATTCAGGTTTGCGCCATTAGTATTTTCAATTTTCAAAGTAGTGGCGAATGGATTAGGATAAACAGCCACATTAAGATACTCCTCTTGTTCATCTATTGAAGAAGATGTGCAGCCCCTGAGGACTTGATTGACGGATTTGCATCCTGGTTTATTGTAAACTGAAATATTTGTAGGTCTGCCTGATTGAATGTGATTGCATATACTTGGGATAGAACAGATGCCGAGCCTAATATTGTGATGTATGTTAATCTCACCAAAATATTCTACTTGGCTGAATTCTTCAATATCCTCTAACCAAAAGGTAAATGCCAATGAAAATTTATCTTCGACTCGTTTAAGATTACTGAATGATCCATTTAATGAGGTAATATTATAATTATCATTTATCATAATGTACCTGACAGACTCCAACTTAGAAAAAATTTCAATATGTCTTAATTCAAGATTATAGTTAATAAAAATTTCATATCTAATTTTCTTTACTTTATTCATTGCGATGAGAGTGTCCAACTCAATACATTGTGATACATCGAAGCTAAATAAAAATTCAATATTTTCTCCTGTTCGGAGATATTTTAGTTTATTATTATTATGGACCCTTACCCCTTGCATGTAATAAATGCCATTAAAAACATTGACGTATTCAAGAGAATCATTGTCTAACATAGTTAAAGAATTAGGAAACAAATACCTATCCAGCAAAAAGGTATCCAATAATTTTGAAGGCCCATTAAATCCGTTAATCCTTTTCAATGATTTATTTCTTAATATTCTCATCGACCCTACATAAATATTCTCAAATCCTTCAACATATTCAACCCCAATATTATCCTCAATGACTAAACCCTCTAAACCTTCCAAGCTTTTAAATCCTGATACTTCTTTGAGTTGTCTTGTATCGCCTACTATTCCCATTCCCATCATTTTTTTTAAATTGGGAAATGCATCCAAATTGGTTAACAAAGGACAATCCTTAACATATAAACTACGTTGAATTATTTCTAATTTGGTCATAGGTGAAATCATTGATAATCTTTTATTATCAATGACTATTAATGAATTTACATATTCTAAATTGTGCAGACCAGATAGTGTATCAATATCAGTATCTACTATTTCAAGTATTCCATTGATGCGAACAAGATATGCGAGTGAATCAAGATTATTGACTGCTCGACTTTCTATGCGAAGATCACGATCCACTATACCAGAAGGAAAGTTTTTGTACAAACTATTTACTTGAGATTGTTCGGTTAATACCAAGGTGTTTTGACTGTAGGAACATGTGAATTTTATAATTAGTAACAATATTATATATCCCCTTTTGATATAAATTTTCAACATAAATTTTTAATTTTTTAGTGTTTTATAAACTTTGTAGCTTGCCCATTTATGTGCAAACTATACATTCCTGGGTGCAGGTGACTCACATCAATACCCTGTCCATAATAAATGAAATTGTGTACTACTCTACCAGTAGCCATGTGGACGATTTGAATATTATAATTTGAAGTGTCCGTGTCTAAATACAATAAATCCATAACTGGATTGGGATACAATCTGACATTTAGAGTCTTATCATTGGAAATATCCCTGGTAGTAACACCCTCACAATCTATGGATGGACTCTTGAAAGTATGCCATGTATGCGAATACCTTGCATTGAGTGGCACTCCTGGATTAAGTGGGTCTTCAATCAAAGTATAATACCTACTCATATATCCGACATCCTGGCTATCATTGGCCTCAGGGTATTCCAATAAGTGAAAGTGAGGTGTCCAACTAAACGGGGCCATCCAGATACGCCCATCAGGTAGATAGTTGAGAACAGAAAAGTCGTCAAAGCTATAAAACTCCTCCCATGTTGATGGATTTCTATTAAACTTCCTGATAGTATCCAATTTTGACAAAAGAGGATATCCATCACTTAAGTCTTTTCTGACTAATGAGTATTGCTCGGATATATATAAGTATCTATCATCCCTTGAGAAAAGTGCATCCATCTTTGCTCCAAAACCATTAGGTCTTGGAAACGAGTCGAGAGCCAGATGTTCAGTAACTTTGCCTGTGCATCTATCGAAGCCCATGATTTCGATATATTGAGTAAAATATTTCTCTGGTAAGAAACGAGTATTAAACCACTTATAATTTATGCGTGCAATCTTTTCTCCTGAATAACTAAATCTTGATGTACCCCATCCAAACCATAAGTGTTTTGAATTATTAGGTGAAAAAAAATGTTTCCCCTTGACAGTGACATTAGTATCGGATACCATGATAGAATAAGCTGTATCTTCATGTTGACATGGTGCAATAACCCACCAATCCTCACCGTTGGCATGTGATACCGCCATCAAACTTTTATAAATCATAAAGTCCTCTAGTATGGGGATATCCCTTTCAGTTGCCAAAATTACCAATTGTCCATCTTTCATCAATCTGATTTTGGCCATATATAGTGTTGAGCTATAGAAAAACAATTCAAATCGATCCGCTTCAAGCAACCACGGCAGATGAAAATTATCCACATCATAATAAGATATATAATCCTGATACAAGAGTAACCAAAGTGAATCATTGGTTGTGGGCAGTACTATAGCTGTATTGACTGTTTCATTCTTAAAAATTGCTTGTGCGCTAGCTTGGTATATTTCCCAAGACTTAGTCCATCCCAGACTATCTCCATTGGGTATGATATTGCCTTCCCTATTCCATACAAATCGTCCGTTTGTATATCCGACCAAATTATTATCCCTATTAGTAATCGTAATCACTTGATCAAATCTCTCAGGGATGTCTATCGCTATAGTTTCGAAGGTGCCTTCTGCCTCTAAGTATCTCACATTAGCAGCACTTTGATTGTTCGATGGATAATAAAGATAGTTGAGCCCTTGAGAATATAACATTGTGCTCAGGCAAATCAGTATAAAAGTGTATTTAAATTTCATCTGGTTATTTTTAGTTTACCCACCTCCAGTGGGATGAATTAATTGTCAGATGGAACACCAATAATCATATTCATTTGTGTCCAGCCTACGGTCGTGGATGTTTCATTCAGTCAAAAATTAAAAAGTCCTACTGACTGATATATCAACACATCAGTAGTATTAAAACAAATATTAGTTCATTTTGATGATTTTATGAGTTGATACACCACTTTCATCGCTTATATTGACAAAGTAAAGTCCATTTGTCCAACTATCCACAGAAATAGTTTCAGTATTTGCCTCTTTCTTTTTCCAAACTAATTCACCCATGACATTGTATATTTCTATAGTGGCATTTTGTACACCCTCTATATAGACAAGTGAGGTGGTGGGGTTAGGATAGACTGATACTTGATTTGGCTTTGATGGCATCTTTGAATTCCATTGAATACAATTTGGTGTGGAATAAGGAATTTTCAAAAGGTCACAAAGCATAATTGCTACTTCTTGTCCAGGGCCTTCTTTGTCATCACAGTCCTCGGCCAAAAGTTTTATTTCTTCCATACGTTCTGCAGCTGCAGTATATTCTTGAGAATATTCGAGATACCATATCAAAGCATTTCTGTATTTCATAATGCTCGGCTCATCAGAGTAAACGCTGCTTATCTCCGCATACAGATTATCTATTCTAATTGCCTTCTCATTTTGGACTTCCAAATGATATTGACTCCATTCTTGAACCAACGCTTTAGCTTCTGCTATATTATTGGGTGTAGGTTCAGTACTATTCAATTGATGAGATAATGGTTTATTGGGCAAAACGGGATTAATGTTGATTTGCACATCATGAAAATCGGGGAGAGTACTTATACCAGTCGCCATTACAACAGATAATCCTTCAGTATTAGGATCTTGTGGTATCTCCTCCAAAATTTCATTGACATCATTTTGTAGTATAGGACACAATCTAACTATCTGATTGACCAATCTCATATTTCTATGACATTTGCCAGTCATACTTTGTTCAGGGTTTTTTCTACATGCTAGTAAATCCTTTATGACTCGTCTATAAAATTCTAACATCGAAGGGGAACACTTACGTGAAATATCAATATTATAGGGCGAATAGGGATCTGAAGACGGAGGAAAACACTCGTATGTTGGCACGTCACCTGTGGCTTCCATAATGGTTGGAGGAGAGTGCATCGGATATTCAGATGGAAACGGCCTCACCACAAATTTACCACTTTGATAAGATCCTTCTCCAAAAACTCCATGTGTACCATAACCTTCGAAATCATTTCCATGATCTATCTGATCATTAAATGATGATGAAATCTTCAATCCATTAGTTCCGCCTCCGTAGATTACATTATCAAAAAAATGCATACCTACAATGTCTGAATTTGAACTATTTAACCACACTGCATCATCATTATAAGAGGAAATATAATTGCATTGAATATCACTAAAATCAAAATTATATAAACTAAGATGATTCAAATTATTCGAATTTAGATTCAGAAAAGCTGTGTTGTCAGCTTTTAAAGGACAATCAAAATTGTTATAGAGAATACTTGAATAATTACTATTTCTAAGAGCAAAATCAGTTAAACTTGATATATTGTTATTAGTAAAATATGTATCTGAACAATTCCCAAAAGTAATAGCATAGTTTTCAAATTCATTGTTAAAATATGAATTTCCTGTTCCATTAATATCAAATATTTCAGTATTAAAATCAAATTCACAATTTTGCATATGTATATTTGATGAATTGCGCATATACACGCCCGAACTATTCATTGACGGTGGCAATGGTGGACCTACAGAAAAATTAAAATTGCAATTATCAATAAAAGAGTTGTTTGCTCCATCAGTCAGAGAAATTCCATAATTATGATCACTGAAAGTACTTCCAAAAACACTCAATAAACTTGCATCACTAATTCCTAATCCAATGACACTATTTGTAAAAGTACTGCCAAAACCACCTAAAAAAGATGCCCCATCCAATACATCAACTGCTATCCATATACCTAGTCCTCCAATACTAAAAACTGACATACCAAAATCTATTAAACTTGTGCCTGTTCCAAACACTTTAATAGGTGAATTAGTAAAATTTGCACCTCCAGCGACCAATGTTGCAGAACTCTCTATAAAAATCCAGGTAATGTTCGTAACATTTGAATTAATAAACTTAAGTTCAGAATTTGTATTCGATCTTATAATTCCTATATTAGAGACTGGAGTTAATACAAATCCCAATTCAGAACTATTAGACACTTCTATCTCAGCACCCAAAGCTCCTGACATAGTGGATTGAAAAAATACATTTGCTTGGTTTGATGTACTCTTCAACAATCTAGCATTATTAAAAAAATACACATTAGAATTTCTAAAATTGAGTGAAACGTCTAAATTAAAATCGCCGTTAATACAAAAATCTACAGTAGCTTCGTTTAAAAAATTTGGAACAATTAAATTGTTTGAAATAGCGGTGGACAAACTTGGGATTCCTACATTAGATCCAACAACCAAAGTACCACTTGGACACTGCCCAAATGTACTTACAACATTAAGCCACATTAACATAAACATTCCAACTGTAATTTTTCTAAGGCTTTTAGCCTCTAAAAGGAAGGAAGGAAGGAAGGAAGGAAGGAAGGATACAAAAAGTTTCTCATATTACAAAATTTTAAATAAAAAAAATAGATTATCAACGCAAAGTTAACAAATTATTTTCATTTACCAAAAAAATTAACAAAAAAATCATTCCGAAACTTCCAAGCTCATAAAAGTATTTTTATCTACTACGAATACGAGATTATTTTTGTCATATACCCATTCCGACTTATCTACCCCTTTGTCATTAACCAAAACCTTGTTAAATCTTGCTGGCACACCATGAAGCACGATTTTGTATGTCTTGTAATCAGGTTCGTAGTGGCCTCTGCGCTTCATAGACATTTTAAAACTGTGTTCAGTACCGAAAGTTACAAACTTTTTAAGATTGTAGATGCCTTTTTCATAATCATATCCATCACCTGAGTCTTCGTACAAATAGTTTTCGTGTTCGCCCGTACCATAATAAACATGTAGTGTCAATTGGTCTATGGGTTTTTCACCTACGAATTGCATAATTGGATAAAAAGGAATGACAGCACCTTCTCTTACAAACAAAGGTATTTGGTCTAATGGGCAATCTTGTTTGATTTCTTTTCCTCCATCACACAATACGTCCGTCCAATAATGATACCATTTCCCTTTCGGTAAATAGACATATCTGGAGGTGGCATTGGGTTCCAAGACGGGACACACTAATATATTTTCGCCCAAAATAAACTCATCGGCTCTATACAAAGTATCATGATCATGTTGGTCATAGACAGATATAGGCTTGAGTATGGGTATGAATTCATTGACGTACCTATAGAATGCTGTGTATAAATAAGGTAGTAGCTGATACCTAAATTCGATGTATCTTTTGGCTATACCCAACACTTCTTCTCCAAATGCCCAGGGTTCTTGTTCACCATGATCGCCAGAACTGTGCGTTCTCAAAAATGGATGAAAGACGCCTAACTGTATCCATCGGGCATACAGCTCTGGTGTAGGATGATCTATGAAGCCACCAATATCGGAGCCAACAAAAGAAAATCCCGTTACAGCCATCCTTTGGCATTGCATATTGGCTATCCAAAGATGCTCCCAAGTGGCAATATTGTCTCCTGTCCATGCAGAGGCATATCTTTGAGCGCCCGCATAAGCCGATCGAGTGATCACCATCGGTCTTTTTCCATTCAAATATTTTTTGACACCCTTGTATGTGGCACGTGCCATTTGAGTACCATATACATTGTGTGCTTTTCGGTGGCTACAAGGATGCCCATCATAGTCGTGTCTCACATCATCAGGGAATGTTTTTCCTTCAATTTCAAACAAAGCGGGCTCGTTCATATCATTCCATACACCTCTAACACCTTTATTCTGAACTAAATCCTCAAATAGACCTGTCCACCATTTTCTGACTTTGGGATTGGTAAAATCAGGAAAGTAACAATCACCTGGCCACACTTTACCTTTCATATATGGCCCATCGGCTCTGCGACAGAAATAATTATTTTCAAGCGCTTCTGTGAAAACTGAGTATTCCTCATCTATTTTTATGCCAGGGTCAATGATAACTACGGTTTTAAATCCATTTTCTTCTAATGATGCGATCATACCTTTGGGGTCAGGAAATTTTTCATTGTCCCATGTAAAACATCTAAATCCATCCATATAATCAATGTCTAAATAAATGACGTCACAAGGTATCTCTAGCTCACGAAATTTTTGAGTAATTTCCTTGACTTTTGACTCGGGGTAGTAACTCCATTTGCATTGATGATAACCCAATGCCCATAGCGGCGGCAATTCAGGAACACCTGTCAACTGCGTGTATCGTTTAGTGACTTCTTCTAAATGAGGGCCATAAATGAAATAATAATTCATCTCGCCCCCTTCTGCCCAAAAACTAGTTACATTTCTCCTCTCCGAACCAAAATCAAAATAGGACTTAAATGTATTGTCGAAAAACACACCATAACCAATGCCTGCATGAATGGAAGTATAAAAAGGTATCGCTTTATATATAGGGTCCTCATCTTTTTTAAACCCATAAGTATCCATTGCCCAATTGGTAACTCTTTTGCCCCGTAGGTTGGGGTGAGATGTTTTATCTCCCATTCCGTAGTAGTGTTCACCTTCCTGAATCACTTTGCTCATTTTGACAATATTTCCCCCATATTTGGGATGTTCTTCCCAATGAAATCCCTTTTCGTCTCTACAAATAATTTTACCACTGAGGTCAGAAATAATAATTTTTGAGTCGGACTTTTGAATATTTATCGAAATAGCTGAAGATATCAATTGAATAGTATCCACTGAATCCTTTATTAATATTTGAACATTATCTTGCTTGTAACGCTGGGAAATCCCATATGAAAAATCTTCTTCAAATTGTCCATCAGTAGCATATCTAAACCTAACTATTTCATTGGAGAGAAAAACAACTTTCAATGTGAGTTGCTGTTCGGTTCGATACAATATGCCATTGGTTAAAGGTTCAAAACTGTCAAATCTTCCAGGCTGTAAGTCTTGTGAATACATAAAATATAATTATTCTTAAGATAAAAAGTAAAATAAACACTTAAATAAGCGATAGTCTCTAACACTTCGATGAAAAGGTTACGCCTAAATTAGGGAATGGCAAAGATAATAGATTTTTAGAAATAGCTCCACAACTTAGAAAGAAGTTTTTTGATGCCGTGAAAATGTATAGTTAAGACTTGATAAAGTAGTCTTTTTAACTGAACGCCATTGACAATAAAATTATACACAACATTTCAGGATTTCAATAAAATATGTTCTTTTTAGCAGGTAATAAAAAAAAAGCCTTCGTAGATCAATTTACGAAGGCTTTAATATTTTATAAAAGTAGAAAGGGATTATTAATCAATTTTTCCACCTTTGTGCTCATCTTGCCATACATTGAGTTTGTCCCATTCTCCGTTTGCAGCCATTTCTGATTGAATAGGCCATGAGGTCGGGTCATGCATTTGGTATCTTGAACCAGCAGCATTCAAAATTTCTTTTAAACGCTCAACATCTGCACCTGCTAAATCAGCATAGGTATGAATACCTGCTTCATTGAACAATTGTTCTATTTTTGGTCCAATTCCTTCTATTTTCTTCAAATCATCTTTTGCAGTCGAGGTAGTAACCACTGTTTCTGCAATTGATTCTTCTACTATAGCAGGAGTTTCAACTTCTTCTACTACAACTGGAGCTTCAACTTCCTTCACAACAGGAGATGCCTTCACTTCTTGAAAAGCATTTTGAGCCATTTGTTCTTTCAATTCAGAAAACCCTTCAATATCACCAAAAGTTGATAATTCTACTTTTGCTTGGGTATTTTTGATGGTTTTCTTGATTTCTTTCTGCTCTTGATCTTTTTCGTTCTCTAATAAAGCGTCAGCTTCTTTGCGAATATCTTGAAGATACCTTGTATGAGACACTATGATTCTCTTGTCGTCTCTGTTAAACTCAATCACTTTAAAAGTCAATGTTTCATCCTGCTCAGCAGTTGAATTATCATCTTTTTTGATGTGTTTAATAGGAGCATAAGCTTCTAAACCATATGGTAATTGAACGATGGCGCCTCTATCATCCTTTTTAACAATAGTCGCTTCATGGTAAGAACCCACAGGGAAAACATTTTCAAAAGTATCCCATGGATTTTCTTCCAATTGTTTATGGCCTAAAGATAATTTTCTGCTTTCTTCGTCTATTTCTAAAATTGAAACATCTATTTTTTCACCAACTTTAGTGAAATCTGATGGGTGACCATATCTCTTAGTCCATGATAGATCAGATATATGTACCATACCACCGATACCGTTTTCAAGTTCTACAAAAACGCCATATGGAGTAAGATTTTTAACTTCTCCTACGTGTTTAGTACCCACTTGGTATTTTGATGCTACTATACTCCATGGATCTTCTGAAAGTTGTTTAACACTCAATGACATTTTTCTTTCATCTCTGTCGATTGTCACTACCTTAGCTTCCAATTCTTGATTAAGTGTAAAGAATTCTTTAGCATGTACTGGTTGGCTGCTCCAATTTACTTCCGATACGTGAATCAAACCTTCGACTCCTGGCGTTATTTCTAAGAACGCACCGTAATCCTCTATATTCACTAATTTCCCTTTCACTACACTTCCTTCAACTATTGAAGCATCTAATACTTCCCATGGGTGTGGTGTCAATTGTTTCAAGCCTAATGATATTCTTTTCTTATCTTCACCGAAATCTAAAACAACTACGTTTATTTTTTGATCTACATGAAGAACTTCATTTGGATGATTGATTCTACCCCATGAAATGTCTGTGATATAAAGTAAACCATCTACACCACCTAAGTCCATAAATGCTCCAAAGTCAGTGATGTTTTTCACCACACCTTCAAGTACTTGTCCTTTTTCAAGACCTGCAATGATAGTTTCTCTTTGTTCAGCTAAGTCACTTTCTATAAGTGCTTTATGCGAAACTACGGCATTTTTGATAGCCTCGTTTATTTTTACAACTTTAAACTCCATTGTCTTACCAACATAAATATCATAGTCTGTGATAGGCTTGACATCTATTTGAGATCCTGGCAAGAATGTTTCAAGACCTAAACAGTCAACGATAAGACCACCTTTAGTTTTGCTTAAAACCGTACCTTTGATGATAGTACCATTGGCATTAGCATCTACTATGCTATCCCAAGCTTTAAGTAATTTAGCTTTCCTTCTCGACAAGACTAATTGTCCTCTCAGGTCTTCTTTATTCTCAACATATACTTCTACATAGTCACCAATCTGTAAATCTGGATTGTCTCTAAATTCTGATAAAGAAACTAAACCATCCGACTTATAATTGATATCTAAAACTACATCACCACTATGAATGGCAGTAACTCTACCTTTGACCACCTCTAATTCAGCTACAGAATTGAGTGTATTGTCATAGTCATTCAAATATTTTGAATGATCTTTTTCTCCATATTTAACAGTGTTTCTTTTACCTACAGACCAATCAAAAGCGTCATGAGGTGTTTTGGGTTCTACTACTTTCGGAGCTGATGGGGTAGCTTCTACATTTTCTACTACAGTCTCTTCAGTAGCTTCATGGTTTTCTAAAGTGTTATCTTCTAACATTTTAACAAGATTTGTATGCCTTAACGGCAGTGGTTAATTAATATAAATTTAAAAATGGCCGCAAAGGTAGTAATAATATTTTATATTTGACTGAAAATGAAAGTAATATTTTTCAAAAATTGAATTTAAAAATTATTTCTTTCTTTATAATTTAAAATTTTAGAATTCAATAGTCGTCATCCAATTTTTTCACAAGTAGTTTTTGTTGTAAGAATGTGTAGGATAACTATTTCTTAATACTTATAAGAATAATAAAAGGGCATCAATTGGGTAGATTGAATGCCCTTTTTTAAAAATTGCTAATTTAATTATTTGAATGGGTCTTAGCTAAAAATCGATTTTTGCAAGATTTGTCCAAATAATAGAAACTAATATAACAACTTAACACCATACAAACTAAAATAGTTGTATTATTATTAAGTTTATAAGTTAAAATTTATTCCTCTTCAGCCACAGCTGTATCAGTACTTGCTACTGGTGCTGCTTTAGTGGCGGGTTGTGATTTAGGAGCTATTGGAGCAGGAGAACCGTTGTTTTCTGACGGAACTATGCTCACCCAAGTTCTGTTCATTTTGCCTTTTGTAAATGTAACTGTTCCATCTACTTTAGCATGCAATGTGAAATCTTTACCTAAATAGGTGTTTTCACCAGAATGAAATTTTGTGCCTCTTTGTCTAACTAGAATATTTCCAGCTATGGCTTTTTGACCACCAAAAAGCTTAACGCCTAATCTTTTACTTTTGCTGTCCCGTCCGTTATCCGAACTACCGACACCTTTTTTATGAGCCATTGTCTTAAGATTTTATAATTTTTGAAATAACTATCGATAAATTTATATTATCCGATAATAGAATCTATTTTAATTTTTGAAAAACTCTGTCTGTGTCCGTTTTTCTTTTCGTACCCTTTTCGTCTTTTCTTTTTATAGACGATAACTTTGTCCCCTTTTAGGTGATCCATCACTGTAGCAGATACTTTTGCGCTACTTACTACCGGCGTGCCAATTCTTACAGAACCATTATTGTCTATCATCAAAACTTGATCAAAAGACACGGATGATCCTGCTTCGGCTTCTAACCGGTGGACAAAAAGTTCTTGACCTTCTGCCACTTTAAACTGCTGACCGGCTATATTTACGATTGCAATCATTGTGTTGTGTTTTTAATATTTTTAAAAAATGGCCGCAAAGGTACATTAAATATTACTCTTAACCAAGTTTTTACTTAAAAAATTATTCTTCCGTCTGATAACTTTCTATCGGTGGGCACACACATATCAGATTTCTATCCCCATGGGCACCATCAACTCTTGCAACACTAGGCCAAAATTTATATCCTTGTCTCAAGTAGGAAAGTGGATAAGCTGCCTTCTCTCGACTGTAATCATAGGGCCAATTGTCCGATGTGACTACATTCGCTGTGTGTGGCGCATTACTCAGGACATTAGATTCCGGATTCATATCGCCAGAAGCTACCTCATCTATTTCTTTTCTTATAGCGAGCATAGCCTCACAAAATCTATCTAACTCTCCTTTGTCTTCACTTTCTGTAGGCTCAATCATGAGCGTGCCAGCTACTGGAAACGATAAGGTGGGAGCATGAAACCCATAATCTATTAATCGTTTTGCTATATCTTCTGCACTGATATCAAGTGCTTTGAACTGACGCAAATCAACTATCATTTCATGAGCGGCGCGTCCTTTTTCACCTGTATAAAGGATATTGTATGCACCTTCTAATCTGGCTTTGATATAATTGGCATTGAGTATGGCATATTTTGTAGCGTCTATGAGCCCATCTTTGCCCAACATTCTTATATAACCGTATGAAATGAGTAGAATACTCGCACTTCCAAATGGGGTTGCTGATACAGCTGTGGTTCCTTTGTCGCCTCCCGTGGATACAAGTTTGTGTGTAGGTAGATAGGCCGCTAATTTGGTGTTGACACATATAGGCCCCATACCAGGTCCTCCACCTCCATGCGGGATGGCAAAAGTTTTATGAAGATTGAGATGACAAACGTCTGCACCTATATCTCCTGGACTTGTCAAGCCTACTTGTGCATTCATATTGGCTCCATCCATATATACTAAACCGCCGCATTCGTGTATGGTCTGACAAATTTCTTTAACTGCTGTTTCAAAAACCCCATGCGTACTTGGATAAGTTATCATTAGACACGCTAAAGTATCTTTGTATTGTTCTGCTTTGGTTCTTAAGTCGTCAAAGTCAATATTTCCTTTCTCATCGCAAGCCACCACAACTACATTCATGCCACACATGACGGCTGAAGCTGGATTGGTCCCATGCGCTGAAGAAGGTATAAGCGCTACATTTCTATGACCATTTCCTCTATCTAAATGATAAGACCTAATAGTTAACAATCCTGCATATTCGCCTTGCGCACCCGAATTGGGCTGTAATGAACAAGCGTCAAATCCAGTTACTTCACATAAATAATGGCTCAATTCATCTAACATTTGCTGATATCCTTGAGTCTGGAAAGTGGGCGCAAAAGGATGTATATGAGCAAATTCTGGCCAACTTACAGGTATCATTTCTGAGGCTGCATTCAATTTCATAGTACAGCTACCCAATGATATCATCGAGTGCACCAAAGATAGGTCTTTATTCTCCAATCTTTTAATATATCTCATCATTTTGCTTTCAGTATGGTAGGTATTGAAAACGGGGTGCGTGAGATAACTGCTGTTTCTTCTGTGAATTTCGGATATAACTTCTTCATTGCATACATCACAAAATTCAAAATTTTTATTTTGTGCTTTTGCAAAAATATCAATTATTAGACTAATATCTTGAGCCGAATGGGTCTCATCCACCGATATTTTAATATGCTTAGCTCCATCGTAAAAGAAATTGACCGAATTTGATTCTGCTATATCTTTTATTTTTTGAACTGTCGCTGTTTCAGCTGCTACGGTTATGGTATCAAAATATTGTGAAGTCATCACTTCATAACCCAATAATTTAAAGTTGGCAGAAAGGTTTTGAGTATTTTTGTGGATGTCCATTGCAATGGCACGAATACCTTCCGCACCATGATAAACACCATACATACTAGCCATAATGGCAAGAAGGGCTTGTGCCGTACAAATATTAGATGTGGCTTTTTCTCTGCGTATATGTTGCTCGCGCGTTTGCAAAGCCATACGTAATGCTGGCTGGCCTTGAGCATCTATAGAAATACCAATTATTCTGCCAGGGATAACTCTTTTATGTTCGTCTTTGGTGGCAAAAAAAGCAGCATGCGGACCTCCGAATCCCATAGGAACACCAAAACGTTGTGTTGTCCCTACCACAACATCAGCCCCCCACTCTCCTGGAGGAGTCAATAGGGCTAATGAAAGAATATCAGCGGCTACTATGACCTGTATATTTTTTGAACTACATTTCTCTGCCAAATTTCTATAATCATGGATTTGACCTGTTCCATCAGGATATTGCACAAGGACAGCAAAATATTCATCACCACAATCAAACGTTGACCAATCTCCTTCTACCACTTCTATATTGAGAGGCTCAGCCCTGGTAAATACTATATCTTTAGTTTGAGTAAATACGTTTTTGTCCACAAAAATCTTTGTAGCAGGATTGTTTTTTCTTTTTTTATTATGGATTCCCTCAGCCATAGCCATAGCTTCAGCGGCAGCTGTCCCTTCGTCAAGGAGTGATGCATTCGCAATGGGCAAACCCGTTAAATCTGACACCATGGTTTGAAAATTCAATAACGCCTCAAGTCTGCCTTGAGCTATTTCAGCTTGATAGGGCGTATATTGTGTGTACCAACCTGGATTTTCGAAAATATTTCGCAATATCACTGATGGTGTGATAGTGCCGTAATACCCTTGCCCAATATAATTTTTAAATACTTTGTTTTTAGAGCCTATATTTTTGATATGTTGAAGATACTCATACTCGTTCATTGCACCAGGAATGTCCATCTCTTTTTTCGACCGTATGTTGTCGGGAATGGTTTCATAAATCAACTGATCGAGCGTATCTACTCCGATAGTTTCGAGCATGGATTCTAGTTCTTCTTGAGAGACTCCAATGTGTCTTTTCGCAAATTGGGTTAGGGTATTATGCGTCATCTGGTTCTATATATTTTTTATTTTTTGTCAAACACGCGGCGAAGATAATGGTTTTTAAAATATTCAATATATTTTTCAAATTAAAAACTGATTTTTTACTTGAAATTGACTCAGAAAAGAAATATTGATACACGATTTTTTAATTTCTAATTGCAATAGTATTTTCAGAACTTCTCAAAAAGACTAAACGAGAATTTTTAATCTGATAATGATTATAAAAATTTTGGGCGTGTCTCCACTGTGGTGGAGTCGGGTCATCCGCTTTACTTCCCTTCGCAAAGCTTCGGTCGTGCTCGCTACTACCCCTCACGCTGATACTCAATACCAACAATCTTTGGGCTATTTAATGGCCATTTAATTTTCTTTTACAATTGATGGGTTAAATAGCCTTTCTATACTTGATTTTTCGACCTGATGACCAATAAATACAATTTTACTTTGACGTTTTTCTCCAACTGCCCAGTCAGAACCATTGGTGAATCTGTAGGATTTAAATACAGATTGTAGTATGATTTTGTTATCTAATTCAGAAGAATCAATAATGCCTTTAATTCGATATATTTGGTCCTTATTGATGTGTAGTAAAAGCATCAATGTATGTCGTAAATGTCTCAAATCAAAGGGCTTGTCGAAGGTCAAAGTAAAAGTATTGATACCTTTGTGCTTGTGTTGATAATCATCGCTAAGCAAGGCAATTTTTTCTTCTTTATGATCCGTATGTCCACCCATTTTTTCAATTTCTAAAATGTCGAATTGGCCTTGACTTCCTGATATTGTGGTAATATCTGGATGGATAGATTGAATCAAAGCAACAACCTCATTAACCAATTCTTGACTTACACTATCACATTTGTTCACAAGCACCACATCAGCAAAAACGATTTGTCTTCTCGCTTCCTCTGAGGCTTCAAGTGCTTGAGTGAGATTACCTGCATCCACAAGACATATAACCTGAATAAGATCAAAGGTTTTTTCCATATAGGCTCCCATTCTCAATGTTTCAGCCACTGATGCGGGGTCAGCTATACCTGTAGTTTCAATCACGAGAATATCAAAAGTTTCTGATTTTTGGCTCAAATCATAAAGCATATCGTAGAGTTGGGTATTGAGGTCACAACACAAGCAACCGGCAGTAAGTTCTTTCACATCTTCCACACCATCTGCAAGCAGCGCCCCATCAATATTGACTTTGCCTACTTCATTTTCTATGACCAATATTCTTTCATCAGATTTTGATCGAATAAAATGATTGAGGAAGGTAGTTTTGCCCGCCCCTAAAAAACCTGTGATAATGTAAACTGGTATTTTTTTATTCATTTTGGATTCCATTTATTGATTTCTTTGTTTTTTCCATCTTTTGTGTGACCAAAGCCAATTTTCAGGTTTTGATGTTATGATTTTTTCTAAATGGCTCATATATTTCGAAGTGAGGTCTTCCGGGGCTTTTTGGTGGTTATTAGGTAATAGTTCTACTAATTTGACTTCATAAAACCCTCTTTGCACCCTTTCCATTTCTGCATAAATAACTGGACAATTAAGCATATTTCCATATTTTCCAACGCCTTGCGGACATGCAGTGTCTTGGTTTAAGAAAGTTACCCAATGGGCATTGTCCGACCAAGTGCTCTGGTCGGCTACAAAAACATATATGGAGGGCTCATTTTTATTGGCCAAAATTACTTTGGAAGTATCTTTGATAGGTATGAGGTTCATATTGAAAATACCTCTCATTTTTCGACCATATTTTTCCATAATAGGATTAGTAAGAGGTTTGTAAAACCCATACACAGGACTTGTAAACCACAATGGATAAGTAATCGCTCCCCATTCCCAATTAGTATAGTGTGCAGCGGCATGAATAACAGGAACTCCTGCTTGAGTATATTTTTCTGACAGTTCGGGGTTAACAAACTTATATCTTTTCATGTATTCTTCTTTGGAGATACTGAAACCTTTGATGCTCTCCAAAAATATGTCAGCAAGATTTTTGTACGAAAGTTGGGCGATAGATATAATTTCTTGTTCCGACTTATGAGGGAAAGATTTTTTAAGCTGTGTGAAGACTACATTTTTTCTGTATTTAATCACAGAACCTAAAAGCCAGGAAGTGAAATCCGACAGTTTGTAAACCACCGAAAAAGGCATTAAACTGAATAAAAACACCAAAAATCTAAATAGTAAATAAGATATCACACTTTTTATGTTAAATTTTGTAAAAGTATATTAAGCAAGTTAAACACAAAATAATAAAATAAGATTTGGTGATGTCCTTTTTTTTAGGTTTATCACGAAATTTTTATTAAATTAAGTATGTAAATTTGAAATATTAAATTTTATCAAAAATAATAAAATTGACATTTTTTTTTAATTTTTTTTGCTCTGATATTCAAATATGTCATATATTGTGCCGAATTTTGCATTTTGTTAACAATCAAGACTTTTATTTACTTTATGAGTAAAACACTTAATATAATTTGTATATCGTTATTTTTGTGTATTTTCGTTTTGGAAGCGAACGCACAAAAATTGATTAAAGGTCAATTGATCGACGCTAGAACCGGAGAACCATTGATAGGGGCCAACGTCATAGAAAATGGTAATACTACAAATGGAACGGTGACAGATTTTGATGGAAACTTTGAGCTAAAAGTGAGTAAATTCCCTGCATCTCTTAATTTATCCTATGTGGGATACACCGCCATAGATATTGACGTACAGTCAGAGAATCAAAACATAAAAGCAAAACTCTCAGAGGATGCTGTCACTATAGATCTTGGTATAGAAATTAAAGGCCAAAGAGTATCAGACAAACAAAAGGCAGCACCCCTCACTATAGAATCACTTGACGCAATTGCTATCAAACAGACAGCCTCTACAGATTTTTACAATGGTTTGGGAGCGCTCAAAGGGGTGGATTTGACCACTGCAAGTCTTGGTTTTACTGTTATAAACACGAGGGGTTTTAATAGTACAAGCCCCGTAAGATCACTGCAAACTATAGATGGTGTGGACAATCAGTCTCCTGGATTAAATTTTTCATTAGGCAACTTTCTCGGCGCCTCCGAATTAGACATTCAAAAAGTGGACCTGGTAGTAGGGGCAAGTTCAGCATTTTATGGCCCTAATGCATTTAATGGGGTGATAGCCATGGAAACTAAAAATCCATTTTTTAGTAAAGGACTAGCAGCAAGTGTGAAGGTAGGAGAAAGAAATTTATTAGAAACAGCATTTCGATATGCAGATATATTCAAGAACAAAAAAGGTCAGCCAGTAGTAGCTTTTAAAACCAATTTTTCATATCTGAGAGCAGATGATTGGGTAGCGGATAATTATGATCCGGTGACGGATTCCGAAGACAATTTTATTTTTACCGCAGCACAAAATCCAGGTCGATTTAATGCTGTGAATATTTATGGTGACGAAGCCTTTACAAGACACAATACTTTCTTTGATGCTCGTGCTGGCCTAAACACATACCATAGGGCCGGTTATAAAGAAGTAGATGTCGTAGATTATGATACACGAAACATAAAAGCAGGTGCAGCTGTACATATCAGAACAAACCCTTCTCAAGACTTTGAATCTCCTGAGTTAATTTTGGGTTCTAATTTTGGCTACGGAACCACCGTCTATCAAGGAGACAATAGATTTAGCCTCAGAGGCATTCAATTTTACCAACATAAAATAGAATTTAGAAAAAAAGATAAATATTTTATTAGAGCTTACGCTACGCATGAAGATGCTGGAGATTCTTACGACCCTTATTTCACTGCCCAAAAAATGCAAGAAGCGGCGGGTACTAATCAGCAGTGGTCTTCTTCATATGAAGAATGGTGGACACGAAATAATTTAGGCAGAGTATTTAGGGAAATGCAAGGAATGGGTTACCCAACAGAGCCCTTTGAAGCACAAATTAGCTGGCAAAGAGAAAATAGAGACCAATTAATTGAATGGCACAATATGGCACAAGAATATGCCAACCAAGCTAATAGGAATAGAAATACACTTGATTTTTTTGAACCTGGTACAGCAAGATTTGATTCGCTATTTAATGATATCACGAGTAGAAAAAACAACTCTACCGAAAACGGAACCAGATTTTTTGATCAATCAGCTCTATACCATGTTCATGGAGAATACAAGTTTACTTCAGACTTTTTCAAAGAAATAGTTGTTGGTGCAAATGGAAGGTTTTATAGGCCTTTTACTGATGGTACAATATTTTCCGACAGTATTTCTCGCATATCCAATAACGAATTGGGTGTATATAGTGGTGCCACTAAGCAGTTAGGAGACTTTATACTCTCAGCAGCTGCAAGGTTAGATAAAAATGAAAATTTTAAAGCTTTGTTTTCCCCTGCAGGGTCTGTGGTTTGGAATCCCTCCGTTAATAATTATTTAAGGGTTTCCTTTTCTTCTGCAATAAGGAATCCAACTTTGTCTGACCAATATTTAGACTTAAGAGTAGGTCCAGCAAGATTATTAGGCAACATTAATGGGTTCGAAAACTTAGTGACCTTAAGATCATTTAGAGATAATTCAAAAGATATTTCTTCTCCTTTTGTTAATATAGATGTTCCTGGCATACAACCAGAAAAAGTAAATACTTTTGAAGTGGGTTACCGGACTACTTTGTGGGATAAAATCTACTTAGATGTAAGTGGATATTATAATATATACAATGACTTTATAGGCTATCAGATAGGCTTAGACATACCGAGGTCAGAAACTATTCTATTTCCCGGAGATCCTCCAGTTTTGACGTATGATGTTACAAAAGCGAAAGTCTATAGAATTGCAGCAAATTCTGCAGAAACCGTTAATTCGCGCGGATTGGCAATAGGGGCTAATTATTATTTCAAAAAGTACTATTCATTCAATGCCAATTATAGTTACAATGAACTAATAACCAATATCAATGACGACATAATTCCTGCTTTTAATACTCCAAAAAACAAATACAATGTGGGTATTTCAGGCAGAGATATTCCTGTTTTCAATACAATTAATAGTTTAGGGTTTAATGTAAACTATAAGTGGATTCAGGGATTTATATTTGAAGGGTCTCCACAGTTTACTGGTTTTATTCCGTCATACGATTTGTTAGATGCACAAGTCAATTATACAATGCCAAAACAAAATTTGGTTGTAAAGTTAGGTGCATCTAATATTCTTAACAATAAACAATTTCAAGTATATGGTGGTCCCCGAATAGGTAGAATGGCTTATTTAAGTGTCACATATGATTTTAAAGCAAAAATTTAATCTTTTATTTTTTTAATCTTTTAATTTATTTAATATGCAAATTTTTACTCGTTTTTTATTTTTACTTTTATTTGTGAGTTTATTCACACAAGCACAAAGTCAAGGTGTAAGATACGTTGATGAGGTGTTTTCTGATGTTGATATTGCTTATGGTGATCTTTTTGGTCAAGATCCAAATGCGCCTGCTCCTTTGGCTTCAAATTATACCATCCTAAGATTTCTAGCCACTCAAGGACAGTCAAATATTGTTAGACAGCCATTGGTTGCTAACTTTTATACGCCTAAAGGTGATACAGAAACCAATAGACCCCTCATAATTTATATCCACACAGGAAATTTTTTCCCTTTCCCTGCTAATGGATCTTGTGGTGGAACTATGAGAGACTCAAGCAATGTTGAGATGGCTACAAGACTGGCTAAAATGGGTTACGTTGTTGCCGTTGTCAATTACCGTCAAGGATGGAATCCTTTAGATCCTCAAGAATTAATTCGTAGATTTTTCCTTATCAATGCGGCCTATAGAGGAGTTCAGGATATGAATACAATTGTAAGATATTTCAAAAGAACAGCAGCTGATTTCAACAATCCTTTTGGTATTGATCCTGACAAGATTGTTTTATTTGGACAAGGCACAGGTGGATATGTTTCTTTAGCAGCTTCATATCTAAAGTCATATAATGAAATTTTTGCGACTGAAAACCCAACTAAGTTTGTCTTATTACCTCCGTTAGTTCCTCAACCTACACCTATGGTTATTGAAGCTTACAATGGTACTGTTACTGCCGAAGGCCCTGTGACTACTGTTGATGCATTATATAACCAATTAACTAGATTACCTATTGGAGATACTTTATGTATTCCTAATCATGTTGGATTTTCTTCTGATGCTGCGCTTTGTGTGAATCTGGGCGGAGCTTTAGGTGATTCTACTTGGTTAAGTGCCGGTGATGTGCCATTAATTTCATTCCACGTAGATACAGACTTTTTTGCACCTGTAGAAACAGATGTACTTAATGTACCTACAGCTACGGGGCCACAACCAGTTGTGGAAGTTTCTGGTTCAAGAGACTTAGCTAGAAGAGCTGAAAGATTGGGTGTAAATGATGTATTCAAAGGTTTAGACCCAAATAAAGACCCTTACGGTCAATACAACAAAAGTGGTTTTAATGCATATTACGAATTCCAAAATACACCGGATGATACTTCATCCCCATGGGAATGGGCAGCAGGTGACAATCCACCTTCTACCTGTAATAAAGATGCCAACATAGCAAAAATGTACATAGATACTATTATTGGGTATTTTGCACCTCGTGCTTGTTTGGTATTAGGATTAAATTGTAGTCCTGTTTCCACTTCCGACCTTACATCAGCACAAGTCAACTTAAAATTATCTCCAAATCCTGCTAGTATAGCTATCAACGTAAGTGTAGCGGAGGAGTCTCCGATTAGAGCTTATGCCATTTATGATATCTCTGGTAGAATGGTGAGAAATGTA
>CAZBCV010000030.1:0-21470 GCA_964490495.1 uncultured Aureispira sp.
GATTGGTTAGTTGGATTGTTTTTTATGATATTTACTATGGCAGCTTGATTTATTTTTTTATTTTTTAGTTCTTCATACCTTGTGATATTGTAATGGTCCATGATGTGGTGGGCGAGTTCATGTGCTATAATTGAAGCCAACTGCGCATCATTGTCCAACCAATAAAAAGTTCCAGCATTAATCACAATTAAGCCATCTGAAAGGCAATAAGCGTTCAGTTCCCACTCTTTACTTATTAGAAATAAGTTTGTGTTGGATATATTTCCCATCTCATTCCCAAATTTTCTCAAGTTTATTTTCACCAAACTATCCAATTCAAGGTTGAATATAAACTTTCCTTCGTTTACCTGACTCAAAATTTCCTCACTCAATTCTTTATATTCATTGACAAGTTGTTTTCCAGTATTGTCATTATACTTAGTTTTAAGATGGCCAATTGTGAGTTTTATATGTTCTTTATATTCTTGAATAAATAGGTTTTTGAGGCTTTCCTCATATTTGTCTAATACAATACTTTTCCCAAATTCGTGGTTTTGGCCTATTAAATAAGTTTTTAGTAAAGCTATTATTAAAATAGTAGTGAATATTTTCATTTGTTGTTTAAAGATTTTAAGGGTTAAAATAAAAATTACATACAAAGTTAAAATAAAATTAAAAAATTTGTAGAATAAAATAAAAATATTTTTGAAACTTTAATTTACGTTATGAGTTAATCATCGCAATTCTTTACACTATTTAAGTGCTTACCATTTACTTTTACTCTAAATTCACCTTGTCAAAATTAAAAAAAGTCACTGATTTTAAGTGACTTAAATAAGGCACTATAAAACCTACAAAATAAAATACTTCCCAAATATTAGGTTTAAATAAAAAAAATTGTATTATCTTTGCACTCATTTTTAAAAATAATAAAAAATTAATCATTGATATGAGTAAAGTTAAGGTTTTATACGTTACTCAGGAATTGTTACCTTATACAGAAGATACTTTCTTGTCAGATTTGTCCAAGCGCATACCCCATATAGTTAATAACGAAAACATTGAATTGCGTATCATGATGCCTAAGTTCGGTGTCATAAATGAAAGACGGCACAGACTACATGAAGTCGTGAGATTGTCAGGTATGAACATCATTGTGGATGATGAAGATTATCCATTGATAATAAAAGTAGCAACTTTACAAGGGGCTCGTATTCAAGTTTATTTTTTGGATAACGAAGAGTTTTTTAAAAGGAAAGCCGTTTATCGTGATGATGAAGACCAACCTTTCACAGACAACCAAGAAAGAATAACATTTTTTTGTAAAGGAGTGATGGAAACGGTTAAAAAGTTTGGATGGTCTCCGGATATAATACACTTAAATGGTCAAATTACAAGTCTTATTCCCTTATACACTAAGGTCGCTTACAGAAACGATCCAGTATTTTCCGAAAGCAAGATTATATATGCCATTTATGACAATGCTATGCACGGCTCATTTAGCGAAAGATTTAAAACTATTGGTGCCATCAACGACTTGGAGGAATCCGATTTGGAAAATTATTTTTTAGATAATGAGGTGAACGTCGATTTCGGTGCTGCCAAATTTTCAGATGCATTGATGTCAGGCAACGAATCCTTCAATGATGTCGTTACAGATTATGCTGAAAGATTAAATTTGAAATATTTAAATTGTAGTTCAGATTATTTGGTTGCCGCCCAAGAAATAGTAACTTTCTACAAACAAATAGCAGGTATAGAAATAGAAGAGCCTGTTGTGGACGAAATCGAATAAGTTTTTTTAATATTTTTAGGTCACCAGAAACTAAATTAAAATATTTTTTGAGTATGATGAAAATATTTTTGGATTTTTAAAGTTTTTTTATAAAATATCTTGATTCTATATGATGTTTAAAACGTTTTCAAAAATTATTGTAATAGTTTATTCGATTATTTTAATATTAGTTACAAGTTGTCAAAACCCTATAACCGTTGGCGGGGAGCTATTGGACGATGAAAGAATAGAAGTCCTTACAGAAGATTTTAAAGATTTTAATACCTTCAATATTTTGAGAGATTCCATCCGCACTAAAGCAAGAAATGCTGGAAATTCAAATATTTTATTGGGTGTTTTAAAAGATAATTTTTTTGGAAAAAGCACGGCTAATGGTTTTATTACTTTCAGACGTGGTAATTTTCAAGACTCTTTGCTTAATGGTAATTTATCTCCAGATTCACTTGTTTTAATATTAGATTATGGCACTAATTCTTATGGAAGTGAGACAGCTATTCAACAATTCAAGGTCTATGAGATAGATCAAGAAATTACCTTGGCAGACAGCTTCTATAGTAATAGTGTAATACCTTCAAAAAGGCTGCTGACAGAAATTACTAAAACTATTAATACTAAAGATTCTTTAGAAATAGTCAACCATGCTTCAGGTGATAAAGTAAAAACGCGACCACAGTTACGACTGAGGTTAAGTGATGATTTGGCAAGAGATTTCTTAAATAATAGAGATGAGCTGAAAGCTGATACACTTTTTAATAGATTCTTTAATGGCTTAATGGTTCAAGCCGATATAAATGATGAAATAAATTCTAAAACTTTTGATTTAGGGTTAGCTTCACAACTAGTTTTATATTTTTCTCTCGATGACACGACTAAACGTTCAATAAATTTTTTGCCCCAAATAGCTTTCAATACATTTAACTATGATAGGTCAAATACAGAAGTAGAGGAATTTATTAACACCCCTGTTTTAGGAGATTCCTTGATTTTTTTACATGGAGGGGCCAATGTAAGTCCTGTAGTTCAATTCAAAAATTTAGATAAACTTGAAGCTCTCAAAATCAATTACGTAGAAATGCTGATTCCTTTGAATACAGGTTTGATAAATACAAGTATTGCCGCTAAAATCCCGGGAATACTAGCTTTCAGGAAAAATGACAACAATCAATTACAATTTATCGAAGATATAGGACCAACAGGATCATTAGTCAGTTTTTTTGACGGAAATTTAAGGAATATTAATAATAGGGACGTTTATAGACTTAATATTACTAATCATATCAAAAGGTCTATAAGAGACAATAATTATTCAAGCGATTTATATCTAGTGGTGAATAATGAACTGACAAATCTAAGTAAAGGCATATTTTTTGGAGCAAAACACAGTGAGAGTCCTATTAAAATTACAATCACTCATACAAAAAATTAAATTTTTATGTGCGGAATAGTCGCTTATATTGGTTCTCAAGAGGCTTACCCTATCATTTTGGAAGGGCTAAAAAGATTGGAATATCGTGGATACGATAGCGCTGGTGTAGCCGTTCTTAACGATGATATCGTAGTCGTAAAGAAAAAAGGTAAAGTATCAAAATTGGAAAGTGCTGCCACGGCTAACAATGTCACTGGCAATATAGGTATAGGCCATACACGTTGGGCCACACACGGAAAACCAGATGACCTCAATGCGCACCCACATCTTTCAGGAAATGGAAAAATAGCCATTATACACAATGGTATTATAGAAAACTATTCCACTCTCAAAAAAGCACTTGAAAAATTAGGACATCACTTCAAAAGTGAAACGGATACAGAAGTACTTGTACATCTCATAGAAGAATACCAAAAAGAGTATAATTTGGACTTGCATTCAGCTGTCCGAAGGGCTTTGAATAAAGTGGTGGGGGCTTATGCGATAGTTGTATTAGATAAAGACAATCCTGATGTACTCATTGGAGCAAGAAAATCAAGCCCTTTGGTTTTGGGTATTGGCGATGGAGAATATTTTTTAGCGTCTGATGCGTCACCTATTATAAAATTTACAAATAAGGTCATTTATTTAAATGATGAAGAAGTAGTGGCTGTTCATCGAGATGGAAGTTATGAGATTGTAAATTTAGAAAATGAGGTACAGAGTCATAAGATTCAAGAATTAGATCTGAAGATAGAAGAACTAGAAAAAGAAGGATTTGACCACTTCATGCTAAAAGAGATTTATCAGCAACCTACGACAATTCTCGAAAGTATGCGTGGGCGAATAGACGCTGCCAAAGGATGGGTGACCGTGGGAGGTATGCAACAATATATACAAAAAATTGTGAATGCCAGAAGAATTATTTTTGCAGCTTGTGGTACTTCATGGCATTCTGCGCTCGTAGCCGAATATTTATTTGAGGATTTAGCACGTATTCCGGTTGAAGTGGAGTATGCTTCAGAATTGAGATATCGCAATCCCATCATACATGAAGATGATGTTGTCATAGCTTTGTCACAATCTGGTGAAACCGCCGATACATTGGCAGCATTAGAATTAGCCAAAGAAAAGGGAGCTTTAATTTATGGAATTGTCAATGTCGTAGGATCATCAATTGCGCGTATTACACATTGTGGTTCTTATATTCACGCTGGGCCAGAGATAGGTGTTGCTTCCACAAAAGCTTTTACTAGTCAATTGACAGTCTTAACCTTAATGGCAATAAATTTGGGTAAAATTAGAGGAACTATTAATGAAGATCAATTTAGACGGTTGGCCTTTGCTATGGAAGACATTCCATCAAAGGTTCAAAGAGTGTTGGAGCAAGACGATAAAATAAAATATATCGCATCTGAAATTAAAGACTCTACCAATGCATTGTACTTAGGTCGGGGTTATAATTTTCCTGTTGCTTTAGAAGGTGCGCTCAAATTAAAAGAAATTTCTTACATTCATGCAGAAGGATATCCAGCAGCAGAAATGAAACACGGACCTATTGCTCTTATTGATGAAAATATGCCTGTTATAGTTATCGCTACCAATAAATCTGCTTATGAAAAAATCGCATCAAACATTCAAGAGGTTAAAGCTCGTAAAGGGAAGGTCATTTCTATTGTGACAGAAGGTGATGTTAAAATCAAAGAAATGTCAGATTATTGTATTGAAATCCCTGAAACTGAAGAACCTCTTACGCCGTTGTTGTCAGTGATACCGTTACAGCTTTTGTCCTATCATATAGCTGTAATGAGAGGTTGTGATGTCGATCAACCACGGAATTTAGCAAAATCAGTAACAGTAGAATAATAAAAATTTATAGTATGAATAATTCATTAAGTTTAGAATACAATTCAACAAGAGACAAGTTACTTTATTCAGAATATGGAAGAAGTGTACAAAAGTTAGTAAAGTATGCCAAAACTGTTGAAGATAATGCACAAAGACAAGCAGTTATTGAAGAGATTGTCGAACTCATCAATCAATTGAATCCACAAACAAAAAATGTTCTTGAGTACAAGCAAAAACTGTGGAGACATGTATTTAAAATGGCAGATTTTGATTTAGATATAGAGCACCCATATGGAGAAAAACCCACTATGGAGGATATCAATCAAAAAGCCAATAAAGTCCCTTATCCACAACATGAGTTCAATTGGAGACATTATGGTTATAATATCAGGGTTATGATCGAAAAAGCACTACAAATGGAAGATGGCCTAGTAAAAAAAGGGTATGTTGAAACAATTTTGTCTTACATGAAGCTTTCATTTAGAACATGGAATCAAGAACACTTTGTGAGTGATGAGTTGATAATTTCAGATTTGGTGGTACTTTCAAAAAACAGGTTGTTTGTTGATGAAAATCATTCCATACAGGTGGTCACTAGAGGCAATCAACCTACAAATACTAACTCTTTCAAGCCTGAGAAGAAAAATAAAAATAATAAAAAACAACCTCATTCTCAAAATCGAGGTCCCAATCGAAACCAAGGAAGAAAGAGATAGGATTATGGGTTGTGGTATTTCTCGTTTTTAAGTATTGTAAAAGCTCTGTATATTTGCTCTACCAAAAATAGTCTTATCATTTGATGAGAGAAAGTCATGAGTGAAAATGAAAGACTGCTGTGCGCTTTTTCTCTTATCAGCTTGTGGTGTCCATAAGCTCCACCTATTAAAAATATTATGTTTTTTCCAGATTGAATTTGAAATTTTTCTAAAA
This sequence comes from uncultured Aureispira sp., assembly GCA_964490495.1. Lineage (GTDB taxonomy): Bacteria > Bacteroidota > Bacteroidia > Chitinophagales > Saprospiraceae > OLB9. The sequence continues at coordinate 5,958 of CAZBCV010000030.1, forward strand.
AATTAGCAAATCCTACACTAGAATATTGATGGCCTGTTTCATCTAACAATACCAAAATATCATTAATTTTTAACCTGGATAGGATGAGTTCAGCTTCTTTTTTTGTGGTTTCTTCATGAGTGGCACCCGTCTTTACATCTTTCAGTTCTTCATACTCCAATTTAGTATAATGGGTGAGCCTCTTGAGGTAGATATTAATTCCCTCTTGAAGGTATTTTTCATTGGTTTTGCCAATGGACCATATTTTAACGATCATATTGAATTGCATTAAAAAAATACAAAATTATTATTTCTTTTGTAATTTTGCACCATAATTCACAAAAATGACTCAAAATAGCAATCATAATATTAATATATGGCTTACACAAATCACAGACCAGTTTCGCACTGCAGTATCTGTGGATTGTGTTATTTTCGGATATGATGACAATAGTTTAAAAATACTACTTTCTAGGTGTGATATGCCACCCTATGAACATGAGATGTCTTTATTGGGAGATATTGTTCATCCTGATGAAACTACTGACGAGGCTGCCCTAAGAGTTTTGCAGTCAAAAACCGGTTTTAACGATGTATTCATGGATCAAGTACAGGTTTTTAGTCATTTGAATAGACACCCTTTAGCCCGAGTAATAACCGTAGCGTATTATTCCCTCATAAAAATTGATGATGAACATCTTGCTCATTTAAATGAAGACAATTATATACAGTGGGTAGATGTAAGTAGTATTCAATCAATGGCCTTCGATCACCTAAGTATTATGAAAACTTGCCTTGAAAAATTGAGAAAAGAAATAAGAAAAGAACCCATTGGCTTTAATTTGTTACCTCAAAAGTTTTCTTTGCATGAACTTCAAACCATGTACGAAGTTGTTTTAGGTATAACGTTAGATAAGCGCAATTTCAGAAGAAAACTTAAAACTTATGGTTTTTTAAAAGATGTCAATGCTACTCAAACTGACGTCTCACATCGTCCAGCTAAACTTTATACATTTGATGGCGACTCCTACAACCAACACAAAAAGAAAGGCTTTTTGTTTGATTTATAATTCACTTAGGGTTCATTTCACAAAAAAAAATAGAGACCACTTTTTTGAATTAAGGTGTTAATTACAGGGCCAAACCCATTCTTCCAACGGATATGTTTTAGCTCTATAACTGTAGTGCCACCATTCAGTTCTAATTTGTTCTAATCCATATTTTTTCATAGTAGATCGTAAGATGTATCTGTGTCTATTGACTGCATCACTATGTCCTTTATAGTCTTGGTGGGCTTCTTCTCCAAAGAAATCGAACGGTGTACCCATATCTAATTCTTCGCCTTCACTGTCAACAAGGGTTAAATCTATTGCTGTACCTCTACTATGCATTGAACCTTTTTCGGGCGGTGCCACATAGTTTTTATCTGGCATCACGTCCCAAAGTCGTTGTTGAAAAGGTCTCGGCCTGTAACAATCTAGCAACTTTATACCATACCCGTATTTACTTTTAATCTCATCTAATGCTTCTACAAGGGCTTGAGCAATTTCTGGTCTTAAATAGCAAGCACCACAGTCATAAATCACTTTTTTCGTAAAATTGTCTTTCGTTGCATATTTTATATCCACCATAAAACCATCTTTTTCGCTCAATTCTACCCAACTCTCTTCAGACCTTTTTACTTCTTTATCGGGATTTTTTTTCTCAATATTGACCTCTACTGAAGGATTGGCGTCTATCGTATTCTCGGGTTCTTCTGAGTTATTATCTTCGCTCTGAGTCTGCAATACTTTGTTTTCATTTTTTGTTGACGATGATTCCATTTTGCATTGAAACAAAAGGACAATTGCTAAAAAAAAATATATGTTTTTCATTTTATAAAATTTCAATTTGTTTATTGATTTAATTAATTAATGTATGCTCATAAATATTTTTATTGTAAGCATCAGCACTAAAACGTCTTTTACATATAATAGTTTATTTTAATTTATTATTGTTAAAAGATAAATAAGTATCGATAATTATATTTTTTTATAGATTTATTGTTTTTAGAAATTGATGAATTAGATAATTTTTTTCATGACCTATATTATTTTTATTTATTTAGAATAATTCTAAATAAATATATTGTACTTAATAGAGATACCCAATTTTGGATAAAATGATAAACAATTTTATCTTTGCGGCATTTTTAAAGAAATATTATTTAAATCTAATCATTTTATTAGAATGAATAAAGTAAAACTCATTTTAGCCTTCTCAACATTATCAAGTGTTGTTTTTGGACAAGGAACTGAAGAAAGCAGTGGTATATTATTTTATAGTGTATTAGCTCTTTGTCTTTTTCTAGCCATTTGGGCCTTATTGACTTTGGCCAGTAACCTGCTGAAGATAGAAGCACATAAGTACGGAATTGGAGAAAATGAAGTATCTACGGGTATCGTTCCGACATTACGGGATTTCATTTCATCCAAGATACCTTCATATGTCAAAGAAGGTTCATTTCATAGGTTATCCAAAGGCCACGACATATTGTTAGAAGGCGAAGCTGAAAAAGTTGTATCTAACGTTCAAGTGTCGAGATTTGCAGTTAACCCGAAGCATTTTAATGGTTTATCGCCAATTCCAAAAGTGGAAAAAGAAGTGGGTGAAGAAGTATTGGCTGGAGAAGTCATCTATTATGATAAAAAAAGACCTGAAATAAAGTTTGTTGCTCCAGTAAGCGGAGAGGTAGTAGAGGTTCGTCGAGGCGAAAAAAGATCTATTTCGGATATAGTTATATTGGCTGACAAACAGATAAAATATAAAGGTTTTCAAACACCTGATATTCACAATGCTTCAAGAGAGGAGTTGGTCAATTTTATGGCTGGAAGTGGTTTATGGACATTATTGAATGAAAGACCCTTTGATATCATTCCTTCTTTAGACAGTGTTCCAGCTAATATTTTCATTAGTACTTTTGATACTGCTCCTTTAGCCCCTGATTTGAATTTTGTAATTGATGGAAATGAAGAAAGTTTCCAACAAGGTTTAATTGTTTTGGGCAAATTGACAACAGGTAATGTACATTTAGGCTTAGATGCTAGAGGTGAAAAAGCTCCACATCAAGCATTTGTAAGCGCATATGGTGTTCAAAAGAATTGGTTTGTAGGACCACATCCTGCTGGGAATGTGGGAATTCAAATACACCATACAGCACCAATCACTTCTAGCACAACAGTATGGACTTTGAATGTTCAGGATGTTGTGACCATTGGTAAAATGTTTTTGACTGGTGAATATCACGGAGAAAGAACAATTGCTTTGGTAGGTGCGGAACTACGTAATCCACAATATGTCACTACCTATCAAGGGGCTAGCATTTCAGAATTGTTAAAGGGTAACGTTAAAGATGGTAATAATAGATTTGTCTCAGGAGATGTGCTCTCTGGAAAACAAGTTTCAAATGATGAATTTCTTAATCCCAAAGATGATATGTTGACCGTGTTAAAAGAAGGGGATGAATATGAGTTGTTTGGTTGGTTGTTACCTTTAGCACCACGTCCGAGTATATCTGATACGATACCATCTTATGGTAAAGACCATAAATTTGAAGCTAACACTAATACACATGGTGAAAAAAGAGCTTTTGTAGTGTCAGGAGAATATGAGTCCGTATTGCCAATGGATGTTTATCCTCAACACTTGGTGAAAGCAATAATCACCAATAACATGGAAAAAATGGAGGGACTTGGACTTTTAGAACTTTCAGAAGAGGATGTTGCCTTGTGCGAATTTGTTTGCACTTCAAAGACACCTGTACAAGCTTTGATAAGAGAAGGTTTAGAAACACTTAAAGATCAAATGTAAAAATATTATTAAAATCTAATTTATTTATAGATATACGATGGGATTAGTTGATTTTTTTAAAAAAATAGAGCCGGATAAAAAGAAGAGTCCATTGCTACACACAGCTTATGATGCATTCTTTACATTCGCATTTACACCCAATACGGTGGCTAAAAATGGAACACATATCAAGGATGGTATGGACCTGAAGCGCACGATGGTGATAGTAGTTCTTGCTATGCAGCTATGTTATCTTTTTGGAACTTACAATATTGGACATCAGCACTTTGTAGCCGCTGGGCAATATTTAGGATTTCTTGAAGGATTTCATCTTAAGTTAGCACATGGACTTATCAAGTTGTTGCCTTTATTTGTCGTGTCCCACGTAGTTGGTTTAGGTATTGAATTCATTTATGCCGCGAAGCGAGGACATGCAGTAGAGGAAGGTTATTTAGTCACAGGTGCTTTGATTCCTTTGATTATGCCACCAGATTTGCCTTTGTGGATCTTAGCAGTAGCTATTGTCTTTGCAGTTATAATAGGAAAAGAAGCATTTGGAGGTACGGGAATGAACATTTGGAATATTGCCTTACTAACGCGAGTTTTCATCTTCTTTGCCTATCCCTTGACAATAGCAGGAGATGATGTGTGGGTGTCTGGTTATGGAAAAATAGCTCCAGGTATTGAAGCGTCTTATGGATGGTGGCATACTGGATTTTTTAATGGCCTTTTCAATTGGATGGGTTTAGACACTTTCCAAACAGGTATGGTGGTAGCTGACGGATTTACTGGCGCTACACCGTTAGCATTGGCCTACCAAGGTGGTTGGGAAAAAGTGACATCCGTCTATACACCGATGCAGATGACATGGGGTGCTATACCAGGTTCAATTGGAGAGACTAATAAAGTTCTTATTGCAATAGGTGCATTTTTGTTGATAAAAACAGGAATTGGTAGTTGGAGAATAATGTTAGGTATGTTGATAGGTCTCATTGGGACATCATATCTTCTCAACGCTTTGGCACTTAATCCATTTTTTACAGTCACATGGACGCAGCATATCATGATGGGCTCGTTTTTATTTGCAATGGCATTTATGGCCACTGACCCTGTCACTGCATCTAGTACTAACAAAGGAAAGTGGATTTATGGGATTTTAATAGGTGTCATAGGCATTGTCATAAGAGTATTGAACCCCGCATATCCTGAAGGGTGGATGTTAGCTATTTTATTCTTGAACACATTTGCCCCAACGATAGATCATTTTGTATTAGAATCAAACATTAAAAAAAGATTGAGCCGTGCATAATAATAATTACATCATTCGATTTGTCCTCATTATGACAGTATTGGTAGCTTTTGTACTTGCATTGATGGTACAGGGTCTAAAAGGTATTCATGATACTAATGAGGCTGTTTACAGTAAAAAAGCTGTATTAAATTCGGTAGCCAAACAGTTAGGAAAAGATGTGGCTAGTTTGTCAAATGAAGAAGTACAGAAAATATTTGATAAACAAATGACCCAAAAAGTATTGGACATGTCTGGAAAAGAATTGACACCTGATGAGATAAAAGCGGCAACAGGTGGCGCAGCTGATAAGGCTGAAAAAGTGGATATGCAAAAGGAAATGAGGAAACCAGAAGCGGATAGAATCATTCCATTATATGAATTTAAAGCTGATGATAACAAAGTGTATAAAATTGTTTCTGTAAGTGGTAAAGGTTTATGGGATGCGATTTGGGGTAGTATTGCCTTAACAGATGATTGGAAAACAATAGTGGGTGTATCTTTTGACCATAAAGCGGAAACCCCTGGATTAGGTGCTGAAATTAAAGACAATAAATCATGGGTGAATCAATTTGTAGGCAAATCTATATACAATAGCCAGGGAGATTTCACCTCTGTACGAATTATAAAAGGAGGAGCTAAAGATAAGAGTTATCAAGTAGATGGAATTTCAGGAGCAACCATAACCGCTAATGGTGTGGACGAAATGCTCATGAGAGGGCTAAAGTACTATGAACCTTATATAAAAACACAAAACACTAATAATTAATAACAAATCTAAAATATTTTATATATCATGGCAGATGTTCAAGTTTTAGAAAAAAAAGAATCAATATTCTCTTTTGGAAAAGAACAAAAGAGGTTAATAACTGATCCATTAAACGACAATAATCCTATTACGGTACAGGTTTTGGGAATATGTTCTGCGTTGGCAGTAACAACAAAGCTAGAAAAATCTCTTGTTATGGGAATAGCAGTGATATTTGTTGTAGTTTTTGCAAACATTATCACTTCTGCTTTAAGAAATTATATTCCTAAGCAAGTACGTATGATAGTGCAGTTAGTGATAATTGCTACATTGGTGACAGTAGTAGAATTAGCTTTGAAAGCAGTCAATTATACAGTTTACAAAGAATTGTCTGTATTTATAGGTCTCATAATAACCAACTGTATAGTCATGGGCCGTTTAGAAGCCTTTGCTATGGGGAATTCCCCTGTTCGATCTTTTTGGGATGGGATTGGAAATGGTGTTGGATATGCTGTGATTCTAGTGATGGTAGCCAGTATAAGAGAGTTTTTCGGTAGTGGATCTTTATACAATTATAAAATATTAGGCCCCACCAATGAGTTTCTTATAGACACATCATCTATCTCTTGGTTGACATGGTATGCGCCTAACAATTTAATGGTGTTATTCCCTTCGGCTATGTTTGTTATCGGCTGTTTAGTTTGGGCACATAGGGCATGGAATCCTAGATTGGTTGATGTATCATAATATGTATATTATAAAAAAATAAAAAAAGTTTAACATGGGAGATTTAGCAAATATATTTTTGAAAGCAGCCTTTTTTGAAAATTTGGCACTATCTTACTTTTTGGGTATGTGTTCATATTTGGCTGTATCCAAGAGTGTTAAGACCGCTTTTGGACTTGGGTTAGCTGTAATTTTTGTACTTGGTATTACAGTACCTATCAATTGGTTTATCAATCAATTGTTGAGCGGAGGTATAATGGGTATGGATTTAACATTTTTAAGATTCATTCTTTTTATTGCGGTGATAGCTTCAATGGTTCAATTGGTAGAGATGGTAGTTGAGAAGGCATCACCTGAATTATATAATGCATTAGGAATATTTTTGCCTTTGATTACTGTAAATTGTGCAATATTAGGAGGGGTTTTGTTCATGGTGTCTTTTGAATATAATTTAGCGGAGTCTGTTGTCTTTGGACTAGGTGGTGGTTTTGGATGGTTTTTGGCTATTGTTGCCATAGCTGCAATCCGTGAAAAAATGCAGTACAGTCATGTGCCTCCGGCACTCAGAGGTTTAGGTATGGCATTTATATTAACAGGAATGATGGGTATGGCATTTATGGGCCTTATGGGTATAAATTTATCATCTTTTTAAAAAATAATAATAATATATTAAATAATGGCAATATTTATAGGCGTTGCGATTTTAGTTTTCTCAATTATCATTTTAGGCTTATCTGTAATGTTAATTTCTGCGAGAAAGCGTTTAGTTCCACAGGGAGATGTAAAAATCATTGTGAATGGGGATACTGAAAACCCTATCATCACATCTCCGGGTTCGTCCTTGTTAACAGCTCTTGGAGATAGTAAAATTTTCCTTCCATCAGCTTGTGGTGGTGGAGGTACATGTGCTATGTGTGAGTGTCATGTTCACTCAGGTGGTGGTGATCCATTGCCTACTGAAATGAATCACATGACCAAAAAAGAGGCTGCTGAAGGAAAACGATTGGCATGTCAGGTCAAAGTGCGTGGAGATATGGAAATAGAAATCCCTGCTGAGATTTTTGGTATCAAAAAGTGGGATTGTGATGTAGTATCTAATTACAATGTTGCTACATTTATCAAAGAATTTATAGTTAAGCTTCCAGAGGGAGAACACTTAGATTTTGAAGCAGGTGGTTATATACAAGTAGATGTCCCTCCATGTACTGTGGATTATAAAAATATTGATATTACGGCACATCCTAAGTATCATGATACACCTGATAAGTTCCAAAAAGATTGGGATTTTGCTCAAATGTGGGGATTAAAAATGGTGAACGACGAGCCTATCTTTAGAGCTTACTCGATGTCCAATCACCCTGCTGAAGGTAATATTGTTTCTTTGACTATAAGAATAGCCACACCGCCCTTTAAGTTTAAATTTGGTGCTGATGGGAAAAGGCAATGGGATGGCTATGAACCTGTAAATCCAGGAATATGCTCATCTTATGTTTTCTCAAGAAAAGAAGGAGATAAAGTAACTATATCTGGTCCTTATGGTGAGTTCTTCATTAAAAACACTGATGCAGAGATGCTCTATGTAGGTGGAGGCGCGGGTATGGCACCTATGCGTTCACATTTATATCACTTGTTTCACACTTTGAAAACAGGTAGAAAGGTCACCTTCTTTTATGGAGGTCGTACCAAGAAGGAGCTGTTCTATGTAGAAGAGTTTAGGGAAATTGAAAAAGAGTTTCCGAATTTTAGGTTTGTAGTTGCATTGGACGGTCCTCTACCTGAGGATAATTGGACAACTAAGAGCCATATTGATGATCCAAATGGAGATGGTTTCATAGGTTTTGTGCATAATGTTGTTATAGAGCAATACCTTAGTAAGCATCCGGCACCGGAGGAAGTAGAATTATATTTCTGTGGACCTCCTTTGATGAATCAGGCAGTTATCAAAATGGCTGATGATTGGGGTATTCCTAAGGAAAATGTAGCTTTTGACGATTTTGGTGGATAATAATTTATATAATTAAAAAAAAGGCCTTACTTTTGTGAGGCCTTTTTTTTATGCCTTTTGTAAAATTTTAATTTAGATTTTTTGGCACAAATGATTGAAAATAAAAAACGTATTACTACCAAAAGAATGATTAATTTTATTGTTAATTGTCCCATTTTATGTTGAGGCAAACCTCTAATGGCTCAATATTTTTCTTTTTTGTATGTTGCGTAATCATACACCACTATTTCGGATATTTTGGACATTATGGATATGATGATATGCTGTATGCCGAAATTGCTCATAATTTCACACAAGGCTTATTTATGTTTGATGAACCCTTTGCGCATAGGTTCCCAATAATTCTTTTAACAGCATTGTCTTATTCAATATTCGGCGTGAGTGATTTTTCATCAGCATTGCCATCAATGATTGTCACAGTTTTTTTATTATATTTAGTCTATGACATTCTTAAAACATTTGGAAAATTACAGCTTTTTTTAGGTTTGTCACTCACTCTATTTGTTCATATCCTTTTATTTTATTCTGACAAGATAATGACAGATATCTATGTTGCCTTTTTTCTGTTTTTGTCAGTTTACTGGGTGAATCAATATAGGTTTTACCATCCAAATAATCATCAAAAATTCTCCTTCTTATTTGTTGTTTCTCAGTTTTTAGCCTTTTCTGCAAAAGAGACAGCGGTGTTGATCTTACCTTTGGTCGTTGTATTGGCCATCATTGATTATTGGCAAAGGAGAAATATGAAATTTTGGCTTTATTCTTTTGTTTTTGCCTTAGGTATTTTTTCAGCCTATTTATTTGTGATGTGGGCACTGACAGGCAACGGTTTTATACGTTTTGAAATTTTATCCCTCGCTCATGATCAACAAACGTATGTTTTTAGCTATGATAAACAATCTTTAAGTGTGTTATTAAAAAGAATATTTGTTGACTTATTTAAAGTATTTGTCCAGGAAGGGATATGGGTTGCTTATATTTTTATTTTACCTAATTTTATGACCCAAAATATTCGTAAGATTATAAAAATTGAAAATACGTTTTCTTTGTATATAGTTTCAGCTGTAGTACTTTTACTTTCGGTAAATTTTATGTCTATTTCTCCTTTTTCTTATCATCCTCTGCCAATAGACCCAAGACACTCAATTTTTTTAATACCTTTTGCAGCCATTGCAGCCTCTTTTGCAATTAAGGATTTTTTGCAAGAACTCAAATACGGTAATTTAATTATAGGATTTATTTTGGCAACCTCTGTATTGGTTTTATTTTTTGATATGCCAATTTTTTATAAGATTTACTTGCCTTTACTGGTGTTGTTGATTCTGTTCAAATTTTATTTTTCTGTATTTGTGCGTTTTAAGTTTCTATTTGTATTATTATTTATTGCTATTTTATTAATCAAACCATTGGAATTTGTACATTATTCAGTAACAAAAGTGAAATATCACTTACAAAGAGAAGTTATTTTTCAACATTTAATAGGTACCAATGAAAAATGTTACGTTTTTACTGACCCAATGGCTTACAGAATTGGAAAGTATTATTTAGGGTTTGACTCATCACATAGTTGTCAGTTTATTGATTACACACAAATGAATTTACCAAACTATGATCCAAATATTAAAAAATATTTATTATCTAATTGGCATACACAATTACATTCAAGTTCTTTAGGTAACAGACCTTTTTTTGCCCGAGGTGCGGACAGTACTTATCAATTAGTTTATGAAAATCAACATCAGGGATTATTTGTTTGTGATTTACAAAATATTAGTATTCCAGAATTGAGTGGTAAAAAGTATTTATCGACAAAAAATGATTTTGAAAGTGTTAATAATTATTGGACAACTTATCCCAATGAAATTGTTTCATATAAATCATCTTCTGGCCAAAATTCAATAAAGATAAACGAATTTTCCAGTACATTTATTTTAAGTATTGACACGGTAATTAATGAACGGATAGACGAGCTTTATTTTAAAACAGAAATGAAAGTTTCTTCGTCGGTGCCACTTACTTCACAGGTAGTCCTTTCTGTTAATGATGCGGAAGAGACTTATATTTGGAAGTCACTTGAGATGAATAATGGCATTAATAATAATAAGATTTGGACAGCTTCAACTTATGATTTTATTATTAATAAGGAACTTCTAAGGGCTGGTTCAATCATAAAAATTTATGTGTGGAATCCCAATAAAGATGAAATTTTTATTGATGATATAATTGTTAGCATTTTTGTTAATTGACGCTAGTTTTAGGCATTTGAAATATTATTTTTACCAGTTGTAGAATTTATCTGAACTTTCTACATACCTAACGTTTATAAGATTTATATTTGTATTAAATAAATAATAATGAATCGATATTTGTTTTTTTGTGTTTTGTTGAACATATTCATGTTAACAACTGGAGTCAATGCTCAATCTGACAATGATAGCTACTCTAAAATTAAAGTCTATCTCAATGGTGAAACAACCATAAAATTGGCTAAAGCAGGTTTAGAAACAGATCATGGTATTTTGGTCAAAGGTAAGTACTATATCAATGATTTTACCAAAGATGAAATAAATATCATTAAGGGACTTGGTTTTAAAGTGGATATTTTGATTGAAGATGTGGTATCTTACTACACTGATGTCAATAGGCCTTCTGAGATTGAGTCTAAAATCACTCCTCGTGGTATGATGTGTGATATTCCAATTCAAATAGAGTACCTCTTTGAAACTCCGAAAAACTATAAAAATGGCTCTATGGGGGGATACTTTACCTATGAAGAAATGTATGAAATATTCGATAGTATGCACCTGAAATATCCCCATCTTATCTCAAAAATGACATCCATTGATACTATTAAAACCTTAGAGGGCAGAACTATTGATTACGTAAAACTTTCAAAAAATTATGAAACTGACAGTCCTTCAAAGCCTAAAGTGCTCTACACTGCCTTACATCATGCAAGAGAGCCCAATAGTTTGTCCCAAATGATATTTTATGTATGGTATTTATTAGAAAACTATGAAACTGATCCATTGGTAAAAAAGTTAGTTGATGAAACCCAAATGTTTTTTATTCCATGTATCAATCCTGATGGGTATGTTTTTAATCAAACTTCTCAGCCTTTAGGGGGTGGGCTTTGGAGAAAAAATAGGTGGAAAGATGACAGTGGGGTAGTAAGGGGTGTGGATTTGAATAGAAATTACGGATTTTTTTGGGGCTTTGATAATTCTGGATCTTCTAATAATCCCAACTCCAATGTCTTTAGGGGAAGGTCGGGCTTTTCTGAACCAGAAACACAAGCCGTGCGCTACTTATGTTTACAGAATGATTTCAAAATAGCACAAAACTATCATACTTTCGGTAATTTATTGATTCACCCATGGGGCTATAATGATCAGCCAACGTCAGAAGACGTACTTTTCAAAGCATTGGGAAGTGTGATGCGAGAACAGAATAGTTTTCGAATGGGCACAGCTACTGAAACAGTAGGGTACATAGTGAATGGCAGCAGCGATGATTGGATGTATGGTGAAGTGGGTGAAAAAAGCCCGGTTTATTCATTCACGCCAGAGGCTGGACCTTCTTTTTGGCCACCAGAGCAAGATATTGATTATCTCAACAAATCATGTATGTGGATGAATTTATCCACAGCATGGTTAACATTGTCTTACATTTCTGCCGATGAGGGCAATAAGCTTTATTTTATGAACGAAAATGAAAATAAAATTGAAGTAATTGCTACAAATTCAGGTCTGCAAAAAGGAAGTGCTGAAGTTTCAATAATATCGAAAACCAATGGAGTGAACATTGTTAATTCCTTGCAAACCATTAGCTTAGAATCTGTTGAGTCCCGAAATATTGTTTTTGAATTGAATGTTGACACTGGATTTGAAGGAGGTCTAGTGGATCTGGTATTGTTGATAAATAACTCTGGTTTTATAACTGAAAAGCAAATAACAAAGTATTGGCTAGTGGAACCCGTAGAGGAGGTCTATTCTAATGATTTTTCAAGTTTTGAGGGTTTCCCAAATACAAATTGGGGGTTAACACAAACTGATTTTTATTCACCACAATTTAGTCTCACTGATTCTCCGGAAGGGAACTATCTCGACGCTCATTATAGCGAGTTTTTGTTTCCTGTTTTTGATTTAGAGGAAGGAGAAAATGCCTATCTTTCATTTTTTGCAAAATGGGAGTTGGAAAGAGACTATGATTTTGTGCAGGTTTTAGCGTCTAGTGATAATGTTGACTTTGTACCGCTGTGTGGCAAATATACTTACTCAGGAACAGTTAATCAAGATCCTGGAAACCCGGTTTTTAGTGGTTCGCAAGCCACATGGGTTTATGAAGAGATGTCTTTAAATGAATTTGTGGGTCAAAAAAATGTGTTTATAAAATTAATTTTCAATTCAGACGATAACACTAACTATGATGGTTTCTACATCGATGACTTCAAGGTTTTAAAAACATCGAAAAAGACTTCTTCTAGTCAATTAACTCAAAATAGACTTAAGATTTCACCTTCAATAGCTTCAAAACAAGGTCAGTTGGAATTCTTAGGGGCGGAGAGTCTGACTGCATGTGATATTATTTTGTATGATTTGAATGGGCGTATTGTAGGGGAGACACCATTACATGGCACGACCATATCGCTTAAACCATTCAATTTGTCCAATGGAGTGTATGTCATAAAGTGTGCTCAAGGCTCTGATATTATTCATGTATCAAAAATAATTATTCAAAATTAAAAAAATAATTATCAAACATTTTTTATGAATTATTGTATTGTATTTTACTTGTCAATGTAAATTTATCTTATGAGAATTTTTGTTTTTTTGATTTTATTGTTGGTTATTCCAGTTTTTTCAGCAAAAAGCCAGAAATTAGATAAGCGTGAAGAATTGGAAAAGTTTGCTAGAAGGCACAAAGCTCAGTTTGAAAAACAAAGAAGCGAAGCTATTTCGAAACTATTGTCCAAAAACCTTCCTACAAAAAGTCTTGAGGGTGATGATACGCCCTATGAAATATTTTCTATGCGGAATCGCAGACCTTTTTATATTTCTATTCATAATGCACAAGGTGCGGATTATATAAGGAGCAGTGATTTATATACTGGCGGTGGAGCTGGATTGGATTTGAGTGGTGCTGGAATTACATTAGGAATATGGGATCAAAGCCGAGTGAGAGCTGAACATCAAGAACTTGTGGGTAGAGTAACACAGATCGATAGTGCCGTATCAAACTCTACTCACGCCACACATGTTGCAGGTACGATGATGGCAGGTGGTATTGATTCGACTGCCCGTGGAATGTCTTTTGCAGCTCTTTTACATGCGCATGATTGGTTTTACGATAATGCTGAAATGGCTACTGCGGCTTTAAATGGGCTCAATGTGTCTCAACATTCTTATGGGTATATTTCTGGTTGGCATTATGGCAATTTTTCAGGAAATAATGGATGGCATTGGTTTGGTGACCCAGACATTGATGTCCATGAAGATTTTTACTTTGGATATTATGATCAGACAGCCGCAGAATGGGATTCTATAATTTATTATGCACCTAATTATCTAATCGTACAGTCAGCCGGAAACGATCGAGGTCAGGGACCTTCTGCCGGTTCTTCGCATTATTATTATGATAGTCAGTTGGGGAATTGGCAGATAAGCACAACCACTCGTCAATTAGATGGTGGCCCTGATGGATATGATTGTATTGGACATCGTGCTTTAGGTAAAAATTTAATGACAGTGGGTTCTGTGACAGGATCAGGAGCAATGACAGGTTATAGTAGTTGGGGACCCACAGATGACGGACGGATAAAACCAGACATAGTAGCCAAAGGACAAAATGTTTGGTCATCTACAGCTGGAGGTAATGATACTTATGGTTTTTCTAGTGGGACTTCCATGTCTGGTCCCATGGTGAGTGGCTCAATAGGTTTGCTTTTAGAACATCAAAATAATCTATTTCCTGGTCAAAAACTATTGGCTTCGACTATAAAAGGCCTTGTCATACACAGTGCCAATGAGCTTATTAGCGGACATGTAGGGCCGGATTATCGTTTTGGATGGGGATTGATGGATACAAGACGGGCTGCAGAAATAATGACTCAGAGGGCCAATGGACAAGCGATAATTGTAGAAGCGGACTTGTTTCAAAGTGACACTTTAAATTATTTTATAGAAGTGGCTGATGCTGATAGCTTAAGAGCCACTTTGGTATGGACTGATGTGCCTGGAACACCTGCTGTACCCGCACTGAACGGCACCTCACTTATGTTGGTCAATGATTTAGATATGAGAATATTAGGCAATGATCAAACTCATTTTCCTTATATTTTAGATCCAGCAAATCCTTCCTCACCAGCTACTCAAGACGATAATTTTATAGACAATGTCGAGGTGATAAACATAGCTCAACCTTCTGATGGAATTTATACTTTACGCATAACACACAAAGGCAGTATTACAGATCAGGCCCAAAGATTTTCATTGATAGTTACAGGAGGAGTTTTGACAGTTTGTCCACTTTTAGCAGTGGCACCCACTGAGGTCGAAATTATCAACAGCACTTGTCAAAGTAATTGTTCTGTTACTGGAGGTCTGATTTCAGAACCATCCATAAATCCCTGTCCAACGGGCTCGACGCGACAATACAGAAACAACAAAGAAGAATGGACAATGTCTTTACCTTCTTATGTTCAGTCTGGACCACCACAGCTCATTACGACAAGATGTGTTTGTGATGATATGGTTTCTGTTGTCAGTCCTTCGTCCACCGGCTTGAATACACTTCCTGGAGTGTGTGAACGGATAGTCAATTCCGGAAATTCAGGACCAGGTACACTGCGGCACGCTGTGGGTTGTGCCCAAAATGATGATGTTTTGGTATATGATCTACCATCTGTTAGCCAAACATTTTTGACAGAACCTTTAGCAA
>CAZBCV010000031.1:0-4856 GCA_964490495.1 uncultured Aureispira sp.
CAGGTCCTGGAGATGTAATGCAAACAGGTAGTCCTAGTGTGTCGGTTGTGGCAGACGACGTATTTTGTTTAAGAGTACGAACTAATAATAATGCGAGATGGACTGAACTGATGGTATCTAATATCACTGGCCCAGTACCTACTTCAATTGCATTGAACCCAAATACAACTCATTGTAATATAGTGACTTCATTTGCTGATATGGAGTTACCTATTCATAAGTGTACTAAAAAGATAATGCGTACATGGAAAATCATCGATTGGACATGTAATACAAGAATCATGGAGTTGGTACAGATGATTGAAATCGTTGACAATAAGGGCCCTAGAATCACGGGGTTAAAAAATGATTATGCTTCAACACATGGACATGCTTGCGAGGCGATGTACAAAATTCAAAAGCCAACATTGACAGACAATTGTTCAAATGTGGATCAATTGAAATATACTGTAAATGTTAAAAATTCAGATGGTGAATTTGTAGCTCAAGTAAGTGATATCAAATTGTCTGACCCTGATAGGTTCATTAGATTGCCTTTAGGCTGTGATACTTTAATATATACTGCATTTGACGAATGTCACAATCAAACACGAGATACTATTCTACTTTTTGTAGAAGATAATACGCCACCAGTTTCAGTATGTAGACAAAATACTGTTGTAGGTTTGACGACAGGTGGAAAAGCTTGGGTACCAGCGACTTCATTCAATGAAGGCAGCTATGACGAGTGTGATTTGGCAAAAGTATTGGTAAGAAGAATGGACAATACTAATTGTCAACCCTGTAAAGTGCCTACAATAGAAGGTTTTACATATTTAGGTGAATACCAAAGAACTGGTGAAGCAGCACCTCACCACTATTATGCTTCTAAACACAGAGCCAATCCTAAAACGGCTATGAAAACAGCAGCTGCTGTAGGTGGATATTTAACAACTATCAACGATGCTCCAGAAGGTGCATGGGTACATGGTAAAGTGAAAGAATGGAGATTAGGTTTAGACTATTTAATTGGTCTAAGAGACGAAAAGAATAAAGGAACTTATTCTTGGATAGGAGGTCAGCCAGATGTTTATAGAAATTGGGGAACTAACGAACCAGGTAACAAAAACCTTTTGGATGGTGTAGATTCTACATGGGTAACTGTAAGAGATGCGGTAGGAGGCATGGATGGTAGATGGTTTACTCAAGCAGTAGAAAATTGCGCACAGAGTGAGTGGATATATGTTGTAGAGATTGATAATGTTTGTAATGCATTTGGTGATTATGTGGAATTTTGTTGTGCAGACATAGCTCCTACTCCTCAGGTTGTTGTTATGCGTGCAATAGATAAAGCAGGTAATTGGAATGAGTGTATGGTCAACGCTACCATTCAAGACAAGCAGCCTTTATTGATTTCTTGTCCACCTCATGAGACAGTACTATGTAGCGACTTATTTGACTTATCTTTAGTTGGTCTTAGTAATAGATTTGGTTCAGCAACGTTGTTTGGAAATTGTACAAACGGTGAGATTGAAGAAACGTTCACTCACACTTTGAACAGCTGTAGAATTGGTACGATTACAAGGACTTTCACTGCAAGAAGAGGCAATGAAGCGCCAGTTGTATGCACTCAGTTGATACATGTCAATGCTGACCCTGCTACTTTAGCCATCGAATGGCCAAGAGACACCACTTTTGTTGGATGTACAGACCCTAACTCTCCAGCTTTGAGTCCTAATGTATTGGGAAGACCAGACATTATTGGTTCATCATCTTGTAGTTTAGCAGGTGCGGATTATCGTGATCAAGTATTTTATTTCAATCAAGGTGGTAGTGAGGCATGTTTTAAAATCATTAGACATTGGACAGTAATTGATTGGTGTAAATACACTGAGTCTTCTTCAGGTGGTAGAACATACTATGAAGAAACTCATACTCAAGTTATCAAAGTTAATGATATAGTAAGGCCAGTCATTTTGAGCAGTTGTGCACCTAAGGAAGTGTGTACTTATGATGCGACTTGTCAGTCAGGTTATATAGAATTGATAGCATCAGCAAATGACAATTGTACAAATGATTTAAGATATTCATATCAAATAGATTTAAACAACGATAAAAGTTTTGAAAGACTTTCAAACGGCTCTCTCGACCCTAGGTACTCAAAATTAGGTCAGCAATCTACAGGCGTTGGAAATACTTTTGTAAATACTATTGATGCTAGCGGTACTTACCCTGTAGGTACACATAGAATTGTATGGTCATTTGAAGATAGATGTGGTAATGTTACTCAATGTGAGCAATTATTTACAATAGCTAATTGTAAAGCACCAACACCATACTGTCTCAATGGTTTGGCTACATCTTTGATGCCAATGGACACTAATGGAGATGGTACTCCAGACACGGGTATGGTAGAGATATGGGCTAAAGATTGGGATGCGGGTAGCGTACATCCATGTGGCTATGAAGTGTTGCATTCATTTGCACCTATCACTTTGGATGCCAATGGACGACCTGTATTATCAATGGTGAGACAATTCACATGTGCTGACAGACCTAGAGTAGATCTTAATATATACGTAGGTGTTATCACGCCAATGGGTACATTGATTCAAGATTTTTGTGCGACATTTATCACAATTCAAGACAACTTCAACGTTTGTCCGCCACTTCCACCAGGAAGATTTGTAATCGAAGGTACTGTGGCAACAGAAGAATTACTTCCTATATCTAATACATATGTATCTTTACCTGGAACGGAAATGGATGCTATGACTGATGTAGATGGTAGATTCATGTTCAATGATTTAGTGGATAATGCTAACTATTTAGTAAAAGCATCAAAGAATGATGATATTCTTAACGGAGTTTCTACATTAGACTTAGTTACAATTCAAAGACACATTTTAGGATTAGCAGAAATTACTTCGCCTTATAAATTGATTGCTTCGGACATTAATAATGACCAAAGACTGACAGCTTCAGACTTGTCTGAATTAAGAAGGTTGATATTAGGTGTTTCTGACAAGTTTACTAATAATGAATCATGGAGATTTGTTGATAAAACTTTTACTTTCACAAATGCAGCTGAGGCTTATGCTGAATCTATACCAGAAATGTGTGAAATTTCAGTACTGAATGAAGACAAAGTTATTGATTTTGTGGCTATAAAAGTAGGTGATGTCAATGGTAGCGCTATTTCTAATGGACGCAGTGCGATTGTTGAACCAAGAAGTAAAAATGTATTGGAATTGACAACTGATAATTTACAATTTGAAAATGGTCAGTCCATAGAAGTGCCTTTTGTATTGTCAGAAGACACTTACTTAGGTGGTTTCCAATTTACGCTTAATTTCGATTCTGAAATGTATAATTTAGTATCTGTCAATGGAGTTTTGGCTGGAATGACGGATAATAATTTTGGTTTCAATAGGTTAGCAGAAGGTGTATTGACTGTTAGTTATGGTCATGACAATGGCTTAGACCTAAGAAAAGGTCAAGAAATTTTCACTGTGACTTTACAAGCAAAATCTGATGGTTCTTTAGCTAATTCATTATGGGTGAATTCACTGATTACAAGAGCAGAAGCTTATACTTCAGACTTGAAGGTGATGAATGTAAACTTCAAAGTGAATCAAAGAACAAATGGAGAAATAGTATTGTATCAAAACACTCCAAATCCATTCAGAGGTACAACTTCTGTAGGGTTTGAGTTACCAGAATCTTCTTCGGCAAAAGTGACTATTTATGACGTAACAGGTAAAGCTGTAAAGGTTATTGAAGGTACTTTCACTAAAGGACACAATACAATAGAATTAGAAAGAGGAGAATTAGGAAGCGCAGGTGTTTTCTACTATACTCTTGAAGTGGCTGATTTTAAGGCTACTAAAAAAATGGTTGTAATAGATTAATATTTCTATAAAGAATTTACTGTTTTTGGGATGGGACCCCGCTTCGAAAAGTCGAAGGGGGTTCTTTTTTTTTATATCATTGATAAATAAGTCTTTATGAAATATATTTTTCAATATGCTGGAAAAATAGTAATAACAATATCACAAGTTCAAAAAAATGTTATACCTTTGCGGCGTGAGGAACATACGACCAGCTCCTTTTGAACTCCCCCAGGGTAGAAATACAGCAAGGGTAGAAAGTTGAGCGGTGCGGTGTGTTTCCTCACTTTTTTTTTAATAATTAAAATCCACCTCCATGAAGTTTTTTATTGATACTGCAAATTTAGATCAGATTAGAGAAGCACTTGATTTAGGTATTTTGGATGGTGTGACTACAAACCCATCTTTAATGGCCAAGGAGGGGATTTCTGGCGAAAAAAATATTATTGACCACTATAAAACAATTGCTCAACTGGTAGATGGTGATGTAAGTGCCGAGGTAATTGCTACTGATTTTGAAGGCATGATTGAGGAAGGCAAAAGATTGGCAGATTTAGCTGAAAATATCGTCGTGAAAGTGCCTATGACAAAAGATGGTATTAAGGCCATTAGTTATTTTTCTGAAAATGGAATAAACACAAACTGTACTTTAGTATTTTCAGCAGGTCAAGCTATTTTGGCTGCTAAAGCCGGTGCTACTTATTTGTCCCCTTTTGTAGGGCGAGTAGATGATATTAGTTGGGATGGAATTGGCTTGATTGAAGAAATTTCAAATATTTATTCTATCCAAGGCTATATGACCGAAATATTGGCGGCTTCTATACGTACACCTCTTCATATTGTGCAAGCGGCTAAAGCTGGTGCAGATGTAGTAACATGCCCTCTTTCAAGCATTTTGGGATTATTGAAACACCCACTCACGGATATCGGCTTAGCTCAATTTTTGGCAGATCATGCTAAAGCCGCTCAAAAATAAAGTTTATTTTA
>CAZBCV010000031.1:4956-21399 GCA_964490495.1 uncultured Aureispira sp.
TATTTATCCGTACTTTATACACACATTTTTGGCTTCTGTAAAGAAATGTAACGCTTCAAATCCACCTTCTCTACCCACACCACTATTTTTGACACCTCCAAAAGGAGTTCGTAGGTCTCTAAGCAACCAACAATTGACCCAAACTATTCCAAATTCTAACTTTTCAGCCAAGCGGTGGGCTCTTGATAAATTTTCAGTCCAAACGGTTGCTGCTAATCCATAATGGGTGCCATTAGCATACTCAAGAACTTCATTTTCGTGCGAAAACGGGGATAAAGTGACCACTGGACCAAAAATTTCTTCTTGATTGGTTCTACAAGTATGAGAGAGACCTTCAATAACAGTTGGAGCTATAAAAAAACCATTTTGACATCTGCCTTCTAATTCTATGGAGTGACCACCCGTGAGTATGGTCCCACCCTCTGCTTTCGCAAGTTGTATGTATGATAATACTTTTTGCATGTGAGCCAATGAGACGACAGCCCCTAACTTGGATTTTTCTTCTATTGGGTCGCCTACTTTAAGTGCATTCACCTTTTCAATAAAATCTTTTTTGAACTTTTCATAAATAGTATCTTGTACATATATTCTAGAGCCACACAAACATATTTGCCCTTGATTGGCAAAGGAAGATTGTACAGTAGTTTTGAGCATTTTTTCATAATCGCAATCATCAAAAATAATATTAGGGTTTTTTCCACCTAGCTCCAATGAAAGTTTTTTAAACATGGGTGCTGCTATTTCTGCTATTCTTTTTCCAGTGGCAGTGCCACCTGTGAAGGATATGGCTTTAATTTTTGGGTGAGATATTATCGGTTCACCAGCCAATGGCCCTGTACCATGTACAAAATTGAGTACGCCAGACGGAAAACCAATATCCATACATATTTCAGATAGCAAAAATGCTGTGTAGGGTGTCACTTCTGTGGGTTTGGCTACCACTGTATTTCCTGCTGCTAATGCTGGTGCTATTTTCCAAGTCAGTAAGTAAAGTGGTAGATTCCATGGAGCAATACAACCTACTACACCTATAGGTTGACGTAATGTATAGTTTATGGCCTCATTTGCTATGTGATGAGATTGAGAACTAAACTGTGTGAGGGCATGAGCAAAAAATCTAAAATTACTCACCGCTCTTGGTATATCAACAGTTCTTGATAGAAATATAGGTTTACCATTATCTTTTGATTCTGCTTGAGCTAATTTTTCAAGGTTGTCTTCGATGGCTTGAGCCAATTTCATCAACCATGAAGATCTTTCTTCTAAGCTTAACTTTGACCACATACCAAAGGCTTTATCTGCTGCTTGATAGGCTATTTGAACATCATCGTCAGTAGAATCGGGGATTTTTCCATATATTTTTCCTGTAGCGGGTTCAATATTGTCTATATAATTCCCAGAAAGTGGTGCTAACCATTGGCCATTTATATAATTATGTATTGTTACCATACATTATAAAGTTAAGATTTTACTGAAAACTGAAATCCTAATTTTGATTTCATATTAGTTGGAAGTTTTGGTAATTCTGAACGAGGAATTAATAGTGTACTCACATTATGAAAATCCGCAAAAATATGGTGTTTTGCAGCCGTCGTTGCTAAATATTCATGGCCCGATGATCCTCCCGTTCCCACTTTTTTACCCAACATTCTCATAACCATCTGAGCATGCCGGTATCTCCATGTGGTTATTTGATCGTCGAGTTCTACCAGCTTTGATAGAAACTGAAAAGGTAAATGCAATATAGGCTCATCCCGATATAAATTGATAAATAAAGCCGCCAATGTGGCCTTGTATGACAACCTTAATTTGCCTTCTTTTATCAATAAATTGTGGTGGTTTTCGTCTAATATTTGCGCAAAATAGGTATGTGTATCTCCCAACATTGTCAATCGCATTTGCTTGGTTTCGTCGGTGAGGATATCCGTATTCATTATGGCTGCTTTTTCATTTTCTAACATATTGTGAACAGCCATTTTATATTCTTCCTTAAATTTAAAATCTCCTAGCTCTAAAAATGGGGTTCGCTCCAACCAACTTTCCACCAATTCGAATATCGACTGACTTTTTTCCAAATGTTCTAAGACATCTTTTTTGTCATCAGCAAATACGCATTGATAGGGTTTTCCATTATATGTGGTTCTATAGTCTGATTTCAGCCCCAACATAACCTCCATTTCTCTAAACTGAAAGCTTTGGAAGCCTGAAGCAGGGAAAAGATAGTTCCTGAAATCCAAAAAATCTAAAGGTGTCATCGTTTCCATTATGGATATTTGCTGCACAAGGACTTTCATTATTTCAATGACTCTATTCAATCTTCCCACAGCTACCCCTATCGTTGTTTCATTGACACTATCAGCACTAAATAATTCCCCCAAAGATTTAAGTTCAAAATTGATTTGTTTGAACCACAACTCATACACCTGATGCGTAATGATAAAAAGCATTTCGTCATGAGCAGGTTTTCCTAAGGCAACACTTCTCAATTCTTGGGCTGAAGTAATTTTATCTACCTGTAGATAAGAATTGTAATGTATAGAAGTATATTTTGTTTCTTGGGGTTGCTCTTCATTTTTACTGTGGGGACACATAGGCGGTTACTTTTATTTCGATTAATAAATGAGGGTGAGGCAATTGATGCACAGCTACCGTGGTACGTGTGGGACCATTGTAATCAAAATATTCACCGTAAACTTCATTGTACCCACCAAAATCATTCATATTGACCAAAAAAGTAGTTACATCTACTATATCTTTCAAATCTGCATTGACACTATTGAGTATATTTTGTATGTTTTCTATGACAGCTTTGGTTTGCTTTCTTATATCTAAATTCGTTGTGCCCATTTCATCTACTTCTACTCCTTCAAAAGTATTGTCCGGCCTTCTTGAGGATGTTCCTGACACAAAGATGAAGGGTCCTACTTTTTTGACATGAGGATATTTGCCTCTTGGCTTTGCTTTGTCCGATAATAGAATACTACTCATGAATAAATTAATTTTGATTAAGGTGACGTAAAGGTATAAATTTTAAGAAGAATGATGACCATTTTAAGCATTTTTTTATTGCAATGGTGGCAAATATTAAACATTTTAAGGCGTATTTTTATTAAGTGTGTTGTAATAATTAAATAATAGAATGAACATAAATTTATCGGGCAAAACAGCATTAGTGGGTGGGAGTTCAAAGGGGATTGGCCGTGCTATAGCTTTTCAATTGGCTCAGTTAGGCGCCAATGTTGTATTGATGGCAAGAAGTACTGATTTACTCATGGACCTTGTGGCCAAATTGCCCAAATTACATGCACACCAAAAACATCACTACATTACTGCCGATACCTCCGATTTAGAAGGTTTAGGCCGTAAGATTAAGGAATTTTTGAAGGATAATAGTGTTCATATTTTGATAAACAATACTGGTGGTCCTGCTGGTGGAACTATTACTTCTGCTCAACCCGAAGACTTTTTAGAGGCGTATAAAAATCATTTATTGACCAATCACACATTAGCTCATCTTATCATACCGAGTATGAAAAAAGCAGGTTTCGGACGTATAATTAATATAATTTCAACTTCTGTAAGGATTCCATTAAAAGGATTAGGAGTAAGCAACACAACTCGTGGAGCAGTGGCCTCATGGGCCAAGACACTTTCGAACGAATTGGCTCCTTTCGGAATTACAGTCAATAATGTATTGCCAGGTGCTACTGCTACAGGGCGCTTAGACGAAATCATAAGTACAAAAAGTGACAAAACTCAAGTACCAAGAGATGAAGTCATAAAAAACATGGAAGAAGAAATTCCGATGGGTAGGTTTGGACAGCCTGAAGAAATTGCCTCAATGGTAGGTTTTTTAGCTACGCCAGCCGCTTCTTATATCACAGGCGTAAGTATTCCTGTGGATGGAGGTAGAACAGGTTGTATCTAAATATATTATTATAGCCTTAAAACATTATAGTTAATAAAATATTAATATGGAGTTGTTTTGAAACGAACCCCTAATGTTATTCGTCATAAGACAGTTAAATTTTTTTAAAAAAAAACATATTTTATGAAATTATTCAAGTTATTTAATTTATTAATTTTTTCTGGACTTTTGTCTTTGTTATTGGTTTCTTGTGGAGAGGATGATATAAACAATAATGCTCCAAAAGTAAATTTAGGGTCAGGTTTTGGATTAACTTCATCTGATGCTTCTGTCGGTGTGGCCGATACTTTTACGGTAAATATCACAGGCCTAAAAGGAAATACTGATATGCGCACACTCACCATTGAAGAAGAAAGTGTAAGAGTAGGATTAGAAAGACTGATTTTTTCCGCTGGAGGAGGTGGAAATCCATTGTTGCTAAGTCAAGGCAGTGCGTCATCATTTGATATTACTGTGGGTATAATTGCTCATAATGAAATTGGGACAAAAAAATATAATTTTGTAGTAACTGACGAAGCTGGACTCAGAAGTTCTGTGTCTTTAAATATCACAACCATTGGAGAACCTCCAGTGATAGAAACTCCTAAAAATAATATACCTTTTATAGTTAGTCTTGGTGGTATTTTTACTGAGGAATTTAAAGTAAATAGTTTTGGAACTGCATTAAAAACAGTAGAAGTAACAGTTAATGGAGCTCTTGAGGCTTCCTCAAAATTATTTTATGGTAATATTCAAACTCCATTTAGTACTAATCCACTTAACATTCCAGCTGCTGACGCAAATGATTTCAAAAAGAATCTTTACTTTGAATCTCCAGCAACTCCAGGTACTTATATCTATAAAGTAAAATTTACTAATATAGCCAATTTAAGTACTGAGGTAGAGATACCAGTCACAGTGGGAACAAACCTTACATTGCTTCCAGGTGTTTTATTTAATCAAGCGGGCCCTGCGGGTAGAGGTGGTTTAGACTTGGATACTGGAAATACTACGGGTTCTGCTGACCCCAATGCTGAAATAAGAGACGAAGGTATTGATACTGCTAGACCTGTTTCTTCGAATTGGAGACAACAAATATCTGGTGTTAACGGTTCTGAAGTTAAGTATTTGAAAAAAGGTCAAAATGGGTTGTCAGAAAACTTTTCTTTTGACGATATAAAAGTGAAAGAACAAATGGTTTCTTTATGGCAAAATGGTGTAGCTTTTAACACTAAAAGTGCAGACAATATGCGAGATGTTTCAAATGTCGTAGCCGTAGGAGATATTTTTATTATAAAAAATGTGAACAAATATTACACTATTATTGTTAAAGATGTTGTTGTTACTTCAAGTGACAATAACGATAATTACGTATTAGATATCAAGCTCTAATAAATTTTTGAGAATTTTGTTGGTTGGGCTTACCGATACAGTTCGGTAGGCCCTCTTTTAT
The DNA here is from genome assembly GCA_964490495.1 of uncultured Aureispira sp. Lineage (GTDB taxonomy): Bacteria > Bacteroidota > Bacteroidia > Chitinophagales > Saprospiraceae > OLB9. The sequence continues at coordinate 10,317 of CAZBCV010000031.1, forward strand.
TTATGAAAAATAAACTAAGAAAATGCTAAATTAATACAGTAATTCACCATATCTTTATGATTTCTCTTAGGGCTAAAATTTAATTTTGATAAAAATTACTACTTTTGCAAAAATTTTTAAAATTTTATGTTAGAAAAATTAGAATCCATTCAGGATAAATATTACCATTTGGAAGAAAGACTGTCTGACCCAGAAGTATTGTCAGATATGAAATTGTTTGCAAAAATCAATAAAGAATATAAAGATTTAACTGAGATAGTTCATACTTTCAAGGAATATAAAGAAAGTCTCAATCAGTGGGACAGTGCCAAGTCCATGCTCAAAGATTTAGATCCGGAAATGAGAGAAATGGCTCAAATGGAATACGATTTTTTGACGCCCAAGGTAGCAGAAATCAAAGAACGATTGGATTACTTACTTATACCGAAAGACCCTGAGGACACAAAAGATGTGGTTTTAGAGATTAGGTCTGGAACAGGAGGTGATGAAGCCAGTATTTTTGCGGGCGATTTGTACAAAATGTACACCAAATATTTTGAGTCCCAAAACTGGAAAGTTGAAATTTTGGATGAAAATCCTGGAACTGTGGGTGGATACAATAAAATAGTTATGGAAGTCTTTGGCGCAGATGTTTACGGCAAACTCAAATTTGAGTCAGGTGCACATCGTGTTCAGAGAGTGCCCAAAACAGAGTCGCAAGGACGTGTCCATACTTCAGCTGCAACGGTGGCGGTGATGCCAAAATTTGAAGAGGAAGAAATAGATATTAAAAAAGACGATCTAAAAACTGATACTTTTAGAGCTCAAGGAGCTGGAGGACAACATGTCAATAAAACTGAATCAGGTGTACGTTTTACGCACATTCCCACGGGTATTGTAGCAGAAAGTACAGACTCAAGATCACAACACAAAAACCGTGAAATTGCACTTCAAAGACTATATGTGAAAATTCAGGAAGTATTAAGACAAAAAGCTTACCAAGAACAAAAAGATCAGAGAAAATCACTTGTTGGTTCTGGTGATAGGTCAGATAAAATACGGACATATAATTATCCCCAAAATCGTGTCACAGACCACAGAATTAATCTTACTTTATATAATTTGGACAGAATTGTGGAAGGAGATATGGATGAGATTATTACCTCTTTACAAAGATATGAAAATATGAGTAAAATGGAAATTATTGAGGCTTAAAAAGCTATCAATATTTTTCTTTTAAAGTATGTTCTCGTTTGTAAATATAAAAACCACCTTTTGCAAGCACCATTTGGAAAGATGGATTTAGCTTCAATTCCGTGTTAGCGTTCTTACTTACTAGATAAACAGGTTTGTCGATATTTCCATCTATGAGCCAACGAATATCCGATGCTTTTGGGTTTTGAGCTGGTTTTGCTTTTGCATAAAAATATGTAGCATAACTCTTAAAATCATAGGTTGAAATATAGACATCTTCGTCATTAAGGGTTTTTAGAAAATCAATGTGGATGCCTTGAGACATTGCTTCTATTTTGGGTAGTGTCCACCACAATATTGACAATAGGGTAGTGGAAAGGGCTATCGAAAAGCTGATTATTCCAATTAATATTTGCTTTTTATTGAAAAAGTAATAAAAAACAAGGCCTCCTATCATCCATATAATGAAGGCACTGTAAGCCCACATACTAGTTGGAGGTCCATCAAAAAGCGCTTGTTGACCAAAAGAATCTTTGACATAAGGCAACAGTAAAGACTTGTTGTTTATAAGGTAAGGAAGTGCCCAAAATATGATGCCCCACATAGCCCACAGAAAACTTAAAAGCCAAAGCAAGTATTTAGGACTCTGACTTTCTTTTTTGAATTGTGATATCATATAATCTGTTGCCAAAAAAGATAAAGGTAAATATGTCATTGAAGAATAATGTACAATTTTTGTCGTGGTGATACTAAACAATATCATAACCACCCAAAAGAGTATTTGCATCCAAAGTCTTAGGTTGTCATCTGATTTTTGGCGTGTTATCAAAAGCGGAAGACCCAAAATAGATATAGGAAAACATCCTAAAAATACTACAACAAAATGATAGTAAAAAGGCTGACCGTGTGTAGCAACAGGTTGAGTAAATAGCTCTATCTGATATTGTATGAATTTAAGCATATTGTCTATGCCATTTTGCCACAGCTCTACTGATAACCACAAACTAACTACACCCAAAAAACCTAAAATGAAGCCTACTATTTGATGGAATTTTGGGAAGTATTTTAATTTTTTCAAAAGGACATAAACGCCAACAATCAATAAAACAATCAATAATCCAACTGGCCCTTTAGTTAAAAAGCTTAAGCCAGAAAAAAGCCCGGCCGTTAGTGCGAAACTTTTGTTTTGGTTGTCTTTTTCTACAGCTTGCCAAAGAAAATATACTGATAAAAATATGAAATAATTGAACAAAGGGTCTATAATACCTGATTTAAAATAGAGGTGGGGCAGGATAGAACCCATATATAATATAGCCCAGAGAAAACCAAAGGTTTCGGAGCGATATTTTTTGCCAATATAGTAGAAGGTTAGGAGGTATATCAAGCCTAAAAATGCATTAGGAAAGCGTGCAGAAAATTCATTGATGCCAAATATTTTCATACTCAAAACCTGAAGCCAAAAGAAAAGTGGTGGTTTTTCCCAAAAGGGTTTAAAGTCTATTTGAACCTTCATGTAGTCGTTGGTCACTATCATTTCACGTGCAGACTCTGCAAAATTGATTTCATCCCAATCAAACAAGTGTACATGGCCCAGTCCCACAAAAAAGAATAGACTCAAACTCATCAATACGAAGATTTGATGGATATTTTTTTTTAGGAAAGAAGGCATCAAATTTTTATCGTCCAACGTACTAAAAGTATTAAAGGAAGCAAAGGTATTAAAAATAGGAATCTCTGACCCCATGTTTTGAGATTATTAACGGTAGCTTTATTGAGTGTGTTGAGAGGAACTTTCTGACCATCATACCTAACGAGCGGATTGAGATATATTTTACCATCAGGATGGTGTACCACTGTTCTAATATAGGTGTCATCGGAAGCAAAAGTGTAAGATCCTATTTTTCCACGACCAGAATTGTGCATTAATTTACCGTTTTGACCAATAAAATAGATATCATTTACCTCTTCAGATAGTTGTATTTCAAAAGTAGTGCTGTCTGTCATTCGACAAGATACAAGTTGAGCCTTCAAATTGCTCTCAGGTGAAAATACGGTGTAATGTTGCCCGTTTTTAAGTGCATTTAGAATAGAAGTTTTATCTTTTTTTTCTCCATAAATCATATTCCAACGTATAAATGTAGGTTCTTTTTCTATTCCATGAGTATCATCATCTCCAAGGCACCAGGTGAGCCTTCCAGTAGATAGACCTATGTCCCAATATTCTTCTGAGTCTTTGTTGTGATTGAGTATTTCTGTGAGTTCATAATTTACCAGTAGCTCCATATCTTTCTCTGATCTCGATTGCCAATAGGCAGGATGTGCTAAAGCGACAATTGTAGCTTTTGATCTCAAATGGTTGATGATGTGTTGCTTTTGAGAGGACGTTTGTTTAAAGAAAAAATCATAGTACGACACTTTTTGAGCATCGATGGCTAAAAGATGGCTTTTCCTAATGTTATATCCGTGTTCATAGGTAGGGATATAAATTTGACTTTTGTCTTCTCCATACCTACTGATATTGTGATAATTGGAGATGGAAGGTATATCGTACCCTTTTTCCACATAGGCGTTATGTACTTTCTGCTCGGTTTCATTTCCGTCTGTTAATCCTTTCCATGCGACACTGTGGGCATGAAAATTACCTTTAAATAACGTGAGTTTTTCAGTGTTTTGGTACGGATTGTAGATGTGTGAACCTGAAAATTTTGTTACATCAGGAAAATCATAAACCTTAGTAGTCAAATAGACAATGTTTATAAAAATAAGGAGTCCCAAAATTAGAACAACAATACCTTTAATTAATATTTTTAAAATTTTGAAACCCATTATTATTCTTAACTACAATGTATCGTTATCAACAAATTTGTATAAAACTAATAAAGAAATATAAATGGAGGATAAAAGTTTAATTTATAGATGAAGTATAGGGCAGTATTTTTGTTAAAAACTAGTAAAATATTATAATTTAAAACCTTCTTGGTCAGTTTCAGGACAATTCATGTTTTGTTCCATTTCTTTCAAATCAACATTCTCAGATGGAGAAATTGTCAAATGAGAAGTTTTATCTATTGTGGTAGGTATTATTTGTGTAATAGGAGCAAATATACTCGCCCAAACTAAAACAACCATCAGTAAAAATTTAAACATTATTATCATACATTTTAACTTAAGACGATGGAATGTTGAATTGTCACACTTTTAGTCATGTATGATTTTTTACAAATGGTTTATTTTTTATTAATCATTTTTGGCTTAATATTTGTTTATAAAAGTCAAAGTAAAAATATATGAGTTCAACTCCACTTTTCCCATCACGCACTCAAGCTCAAATATCTAGAGCGGCTATCAGAAGACTTTATGTTTCTATGCGTCATTTGTTTTTGAGAGGCAGTTACAAACCATTAGGTGTATCGGGTGAATCTATGATAGAGGCGCTTTTGTCTTTAAAACCCGAGATATATGGTTCCATTGCAGATTCTGAAAAAGTAGAACTTCAAGGTCTTCTTTATATTTTTGAAAGACTCCCTCAAGGTATTGAAGAATGTAGGTATATTAAACTTATCTCTCGAGAAGGGTATGATACATCACATTTTCCTAAGCACGTACCACCTAAAAGGAGGAGAGACTGTTATAGGGTAGATGATGAACAAATGTTTATAGAAATGACACGTGGCGGCAGTGATGTCTATGATATATTGACTCATTTGACATTTATGTTTGTGGAAGCAGAGAAAATCAGAAACAATAGCCTCAATTCCCGCGATACAAAAAACAGAGCTTGGCTTATGTTGGAGAAAATGGTTCACCAAATGGCGCACGGTGAGGAAGTTAATATTGAAGTAGGTTTGACTTATCTCAATACTTTATTGGGCAGAACTTATGAGGAAGTGAAAATAGCCTATGAAAAATTTGAAAAAGCCCCATTGGTCAATAATCTCTTCGCTATCACCTATGGTTTGGGAAAGCTTAGTATGGATGAGTATTTTGATGATAACGATAGAGAGATCAGTTTTTCTCCCACTCTGCGCGAAACTTTAGGTCATCATTTTTATGGAAAAAAATGGGCCACCAATATCAAAAGAACTCTATTTGAAAACGGGCTTTACAATAGACCCATTCATATCATAAGCGCCAATTTGCATAGTGTTAAAAATTGTTTTTATGCTATTGCTGCACTATCAAAAAAGTATAAATATGCATCACTTCAAGAATATGCAGAATTGTTGAGCGATTCCAATAATGGCGACTTGCGAGATTTGGTGCTGAAAGAAGCTTTGAAGTCTGGCATGATTGAACTCACAGATACAAGTGGGACTAATATAGGTGTACAGATATTTGATACTGCGGCACTCCAACCAAAGTCCATTTCAGCAGAGCTCAATTTTAAGCCTAAAAGTAAAGATGAAAGTCCTGTCATTATTGTAATGGATTATGCTTTTGGTGAGCAAGCCTATGAAACCATGGACGAGTTATTGAAGCCCTATATTTTGGGTGAAGAAAGATATCCTATGAATGTAAAGTCTATCAATATCATGGGCAAAGCAGGTATTTTAGAAGGTAAAAAGGGGGATATTATGGTGCCCACATCCCATGTATTTGAGGGTACAGCAGATAATTATCCTTTCAAAAATGACTTGACATTAGATGATTTTAAAGAAAGTGGATTAGGTGTCTATGATGGCTCTATGATTACAGTATTGGGAACATCATTGCAAAATAAAGATATACTCACTTATTTTCTAAAGTCTTCTTGGAATGCTTGTGGTTTGGAAATGGAAGGAGCTCATTACCAAAAAGCCATACAAGCCTCAGCACATATTCGACACAATATAGACCCTCATGTTAAGTTGAGATACGCTTATTATGCTTCAGACAATCCGCTCGAAACTGGAAGCACCTTAGCATCAGGAAGTCTTGGGCTAGATGGTGTCAAACCTACCTATCTCATTACAATAGCTATGCTAAAGGGATGTTTGGAATAGAATTTTTAGTGGTTTTGTTTGTATGATTACTTTTTACAACATACCTTTGCACAAAAAAATATAGAATATGAATTTCAAGGCTTTAAATGTATTGTTTTTAAGTGTTTTAGTTTCTGTTTTTGTGATAGAAAAAATCAACAGTCAAGACGCAAAACCTATGGTGAAAGCCATGGACACTATGGAAAAAGAAATTTTGAGTATGGAAAATGATTCAATGGCCAATTCCATGAATAGTTGTTGTGCAGATTGTTACAAACCCATACTCGAGGTCGGCGCAAGATACTATACAGATGCCATGACGAATACACGCATGACTTTGGCTAACAATGGTTTTATATTGGACCAGGAGGCCATCGAGTATCAATTGAGAATATACAATCTCCCAAAAATATTTTTTTATAACCAAACAGGTACTTTACAATCTTCGAGATACGCCTCCGTCATTGGCTTTGGAATAAAAGAGCAACTGAAATACAACGTAATAAAGAATTCCAATTTTATTGTTGAACCCTACTTGGAAGCTGGATTAGGATATTTTCAGCTTAATATTGTGGAAGGTATTGGGGGCAATTCTATATCTTCAGTTTTGACTCAGGATCTAAAATCTTTATCATTAGGTAATTTTACCGTCTCGGGCGATATGGGATTAAGTATAGGAGGTCGCTTCAACATAGGCAATGCAAGATTTACTATGTTAGGTCAAGCTGGATATTTGGTGAACTTTCCTACCCAATGGAGAGTAGGCTCATCGTTGGCTTTCCGCGAAAAAATTAATATTGGAAGCCCTTATTTTGGGGCTACTGTTAAGTTGGATTTGTCTTGTGGAGGCAATTCGTGTTGTTCAGGAATGGCTTGTTGTAAATAATATGGTCTTCTAAAATATTGTCCAACACAAACTCTTCATTAAAAAACAAATCCTATCATTAAGGAGGCGTAGTTAGAGCTAGAAAATGAAACATTTTTGAGGTAAGTGCTACTACCTTTTTCATCAGCTGTAACTCTTAGTATATTGTTTGAGGTTATTACGTATGACTCTCTTCGATCTGGTGTAATAATATTTAAATTAAATACAAGAGGTAACCTAAAACTTACATTGGTAAAAAATCTTTTTGAAAAATAATATTCAGCACCTACTATTCCTGAAATAACTAAACTCAGATTGTTTCTAATGTTTGATAGCTTATCTCTCGACAAATATGTAAATTGTGTATCTACAAAATCACCATCAACATACTTATAGTTATATGATGTTGAAGTATGAGAGTATCCTCCACTCAATTCCCAGCCTGTCAAAAGTGCCCATTTTTTGTATAAATATCGTTTTTCCTTTCCATAACCCATTTGAAAACTAATATTATTGGTTCTAGTATTAAAATCAAAAAAATCATTGTTGAATGAATAATTAGAACCTTCAGATGACGAAAATGTCAACGCAGCTCTGTAACTTTGAGCCACATTATTATCTTTGTATTTTCTATAAATAAATCCGAAATTATTGATATCCAGGCTATTGTTTTCAGTTCCATTAAACATATTTCCGATATAGCTCAAAATGGGTTGGGCACTTATGGCCACTGATCTATCTCCAGCTTTTGGGAAAATATGAGGTATTGTATCCTTTAATATTGTGTCATTTATGGGAGTTCTTGCATAAGCGGTCAATAAGGTAAAAACCATTGCGATGGATATGAATAATTTTTTGTAATTTTTTTGAATAAGGTAATTCATTTTTTAAATTGTTTTGTTGAACCACAAAGGTAGAATTTTAAGCTTTATACTCAAAATTATTTTATTTTTTTTATGAACAGAGGTAAAATTATAATTGGAAGGTGTGACTGGTAGCAGAAAAGAAATTATGTTTTTGTAGAGGTCCTTTAATTCCTAAATAACTTCACATCGGCCCAAAACGTACCAAAAGGTATCAATGCGGCTAAGAAACCTAAGCCCATTTTCATCCATGACCAATCTTTTTGTAAGCCTACTTGTAACAAAAATATGACATAAAGGATGAATAATCCTCCATGGGCAGAACCAACTATCATATTGGGTTCTGGCATTGAATATTTATATTTTAAAATCATCGTAACACTCAAAAGCAAATAGGAGACACCTTCCAAAAAAGCTACTATTCTAAACCTTCCCAACGATGTCTTGATCATTTCATTTATCATATTATTATTTTACTAAAATTTATGACTCAACAACAATCTCTTATGATTTTCGTTGCAAAATTTTTGGAAAAAAGAAAATATCTTAGTTCCCTACTCTTTTGCTTTCGTCTTCGATGCTCGTTTTTCTTTTTCTAGATTTCACATTGCTATTTCCCATATCATAACTGATACTGATAGAGCCTCTTCGACTGTCCCAATTGCCACCACCAAAACCTACCTGACCATTAAATCTCGAAACTCCACTCCAGCCAGATTGGAAAGTGACGTCATTAGCGCTCAGCCTTACGTTCATTTTATTATTCAAAAACTTGCGTTGCACCCCAAAGTTTAAACTGTAACTTGGGTCATACAAAAATACACCACCCCACACTCCAGGGCCTGAATACCAACCAGAAATTTCTCCTTTCCATTTATTGCCCAAATCAAAGGTGTGTTGTTGGTAAATATTGTAAGCCCATGCTTGTACATCAACTATACGTCCGTTGCCATAGTTGGCTTGATTGTCTGTGAATGAACCACCAAAATTCATGTATGCATTCCACCATTTTGTGATGTCGAAAGGCAAAGAAGCATTGAAGCTGTAAAGTTTTTGTGTGGCGAGATTGTCCCAACTGATGAATCCCGCTCTTGGGTCTTCATCGTCTGGACCAATGAGTCGAGTGATTTGGTTGGAAGTATTACTATAGGCCAATTTGAAAGAAAACCTATATTTTAGAGTATATCCCAATTCTATATTATTGACTATTTCAGGTTGAAGAAATTTATTACCTTTTGAATATGAAAGTTCACTGAGCTGCTCTCTGAATGGATTCAAAACATTATAGTCTGGCCTATTGATGCGACGCCCATAATTCAGTGAATATACATGTTCTGCTGTATGTTGATAAGTCAATCCCGCTGAAGGGAAATAACTGGTGTAATTAAAATCCACAGGAGCCTCTTCCAGTTCAGGGATGAATGCAAGGAGTTCACCTCTGGCATCTGTATTCTCCACTCTTAGGCCGCCGGAAGCATTCCATTTGTCATTGATTTTTCTTGAATAATTGACATATCCTGCCAAAACATTTTCATCGTATTTGAATTGGTTGGAGCGGCCATTGTTTTGTTGACTTTGTCCGTCTCGGATATTATAAAATAGAAATGTGTTGTCTGTGATTACATTGCTAAACTTAGTACCAATACCTAAATTTCCACCATAAATCTCAGTCTCGAAGTCAGCTTTGGCAGTGGCAATATCAATTTTTACTGGAGTATCATAGGAGGTAATGTTTTGGCTGACGATATTTTTTTCTTCTGCATCATAGTAATAATTAGGTTGAAAATTGTTGGCATCATTTCTAAAACTACCATAATCGGCATCGATGTTTAAACGGTTTTTGCCGGATTCAAAGGCATAGTTAATATTATATGTAGCTTGCTGTCTTTCAGTGTCAGACGTATTGGGTGCAGTGAGAATACTATCCACCTGTGAAAGTTGCGACGCTTGAGAAATGAACGTTTTGTTATTGCTTTGGCTATTTCCTGTATTGCTTTGTCCACCTATGATGAAACCCACGGTGTGTTTTTTGCCAATAAAAAAATCAGTTCCCCATCTGCCATTGATGCCATTATAATCGTTGGTAGAACTATTTTTTTCATCCAGAAATATACCATTTTGGTAGGTGTCGAACATCATTTCATTCCATCGTGTGCCTCCATTATATCCTAATCCACCAAAAGTATTGAGCACTTTATTTCTGTAGTTGGCATTTCCATTTATGTTTCCTTGCCCATATCTACCGTGTCCATAGCTCCCACTTATGGAGCCATTTGCACCCAGGTTTTTGTCTTTTTTTAGCCTGATATCTATGATGCCCGCATTGCCTTGTGCCTCATATTTAGATCCAGGATTGGTGATGATATCAATTTTGTCTATTTGCTCTGAGGAAAGATTTTCTAAGTAATTGGTCAAGTCATCACCAGATAAAGGTATTCTTTTGCCGTCCACATATACGAGAACGCCTGCTCGGCCCAATACGGATATATTGTTATTATTATCCACCAATACACCTGGTGCTTTGCGCAACAGATTGAGTCCGTTATCTCCAGCTGAATTGATAGTACCTTGTACATTAAAAACCGTTCTATCTGCTTTTACTTCTACAAGAGCTCGAGTACTTGTAACGACGACTTCCTTAAGTTGCTGCACATCTTCTTTTAAGATAATTTCTGGTAAAGCTAAAGACTTTTTGAGTTCTATAATGTTTGTTGTGAAATTAGTCATTCCCAAATAACTGGCTTCGGCAAAGTATTGACCGGGTAAAAGTCTTTCGAATGTAAATGAACCATCTTCAAGAGTAATGTCCGCTTTGACCATACTGCTATCTACGGCGGATTTTAAAATTATCGTGGCAAATGGAATGCCTATATTTTTGTTGTCAACTATCTTACCGGTAATGGAGTAGGACTGACCGAAAGATAAATTACAAAGTTGCAAAATGAGCAATAAAGAAATCAAGTACCTGTGCATTATTATGTATATAGAATGAATGAATATTGAATAAAGACACAAAAGTAAGTATAATCGTTGCACACCACTAAAAATTCAGACGAAAAGGGTTGAATTTCGGTTGAATTTGTGGATGTTATTGGGAAAGGTGTAGGTTTTGAGTTACTAAGGGAAGTACCTCAACCTCATCAGCTTTGACATTTAGAATAAAAAAGTATGAATATTTCCACTGTATTGGAAAAAATAGTATTAATATTTCTAGTTTAGTG
>CAZBCV010000032.1:0-14580 GCA_964490495.1 uncultured Aureispira sp.
GGGGTTGGAGGTACAATCAGGCGGTGTACATGGAAAGTCCCATTCGAAATAATCATCAATATAAAGTGGCAATTCAATACATTCAGCCAAAGGTCCAGCACATTGCACATCACTATTAGGGTCAATTTGTACTAACCATCTATTAGAATTAAAAGGTAAATCGGTAAATGTATAAACACCATCATATCCTGTATTAACGGTAATAGGTATTTCTGTCCTATCACAATCCGGGTATAGGGCTACAGTTACTCCTCCTAGAGGAATATCATTTCCTCCATATACCCCATTAGCATCGATATCCACAAAAACTCTACCAGATATTTTTGGTAAAACTCTCATGGGTAAAGAATCCCCACACATACAATTATCTTTTATGACATCATTTCGACCGTCTGCATCGTTACCATTGTGGCAAGGTGCGCCTATTTGCGATTCTATAGTATAGTTCGATTGACAAAAAATTGTGTAGTCGCCTTCCCATGGTAAAAGAAAATTACCTGATAGATCAAATTTTGCAAACGAAGTACAACCTAAACCTATCTCTTCAGGATAACAACCCGAAAAATTATTATAACTTAAATCTATGTTCTTCAGATTTTGAGACAAAAAAAGTCGAATTGGAATTTCGCCCTCAAATGCATTTTGCCTCAAGTTTAATTTATTCAAAGAAGTCATTCTGGATGCATTTAAATATACCTGCCCCTTTAATCTATTCCTACTTAAATCAAGTTCACGCAAGTTCACAAAATCATTAATTAGATGCGATATAGTATCCAAAAAGTTATTGTTCTGGAGATATAAAAAACTAATGTTTTTTAGCTCATAAAAATCTGCTGTCAACGGACCAGAAAAATCGTTAAAACTTAAATTGAGATTCAATAAAGTGGGAATATTCTTTAAGATTTCAAATCCAGGCTCTGTCAATTTATTTTTACTCAAATTTAAAAAATTCAATCTAGAAACTGACTCGAATTCGATTGGTAATCTTCCTACCAAATTATTGTTGCTTAAATCTATGGCTGCTACCCTACCGCCTTGGCACGTCACGCCATGCCAATCATTCATGTTGATGTCAGGCTGCACTTGTGTCACTGCTCTAAAATACATGGCATTGGGCCAACCTGCTTTTTTAATCCATCTGTCACCATCGGTAGAAAGGTACAGCGCTCTTAAGGCTTCATAATCTTCTTGATTTTGGCATTGAGAATAAGCTGCTTGAGAAAAACTCATCAATAATGTAAATAAAAGTAAAAATGGTAAAGCAAGATTAAAGTTCCGGGGAAAATTAAAATAAATGTGTTTCATAATAGTGATATGTTTAATGGTTAATAAATTTTCATCAATAAAACTACAAAAAACTCTATAACCCTAAAAAATATAACTCTTCATCAATTATAGATGAACAAAAATTAATAATTAAGTATATGCTAAAGAGCTTAAAGCATTTTTATACAGTAACAAAAACAACTCATAAAGTCTTCATTGATGAAGGCCATCGTTGTCTCTTTTCAATATTAGTAGGGAACCAAAAGACAAAAGTAAAATAAATATTTAAAAGAAAGGTTATTTTATAGAAAAAAAACCCAAATATGTCGCTTTGATCCGTTTTTTTATGGTGAGGGCTTAATAATTTATGACAAATCAAGTCAAATCATAGAAAAAAAAAGGAGAATAGACATGACATCTACTCTCCAATTTATTTGAAAAATGTTGGAATTTTTAATATATACCTAAGGCAGCTAAAGTTTCTAAAGATAAATCACCATAAGGCATGCCCTTTGACTTTTGAAAATCACTCATCGCTAAACTTGTAGCCTCATCCCATATTCCTGTCACTTCCACTGGATACTTAAATGAAACAAGTGCTTCTTGTAATTTGGATATCAGCTTAGGTGTTCTGTTGGTTTGACACACTACAGGTAGTTCTTTGACGCCACTTTTTTGAGTGGCTACCTTAACTTTTTCGATGCGTACTTCATACTGATCAGTGACATCGGGTCCATCCAATGTGTACATGTTCATGGTCACGGGAGGCAATTGTTCTAACACCAATTTGATACATTCCTTAGGATTGGGCGCAACACAGTTTTTGTCTGTTCTTTTGACCCATTCTTCTCTGGCTTCTATTAAAGTTATTTTTGTAGATTTGACATTAAGTCCAGTGGTATCAGACCCTGTAAAAACATAATGTTTCTTTACGACAATTTCAGTTAAAGCGTCATACTTTAGGCTTCCTATACATGATTCAATACTGGAAGACTGCCCAATAATATTCATACTAAAGAATACAAAAAAAATTAGAAATGGAATAGAGATATGTCTCATTTTATGTATGTTGTTATTAAATATGACGCAAAAGTAATATATATTTTCAAATAAAAAAATTTTAGATATAAAAAATTATAAATATCAGTTAAAAACAAAGGTAATTTAAATATATATTAATTATTAGCCTTTGTGTTTTATCAATTATGCCAAAGTAATTTATTGAAAACATGGTATATTAATCAAAAATTTGTTGGATTTTGTTAAACAACAGTTGGCTAGACAAAACAATAAAAAAATTATTCTTTACCATTGAACATAAATAAATAATTACTTGTTGAACTTTTTAAAATTAAAGCACCCGTAAAAAATAATGCCATCAAAATTAAAATAAAAGTATAAATAAGTGGCGATTATTCAATATATTTAAATGTTACTATTTAACAGTTTTTAATGAATGTCAAATCTAAAAGATTATCTAATGCAAAATATAAAAAAAATTATTTTATTAATTTTAGTAATGGCTACAATATCAGCCTGCAAATCCAAAAAAACTATTATTGAAAGTATTCCAATAACCCAACCTAAAGATGTGGCTTTAAAATCAGACATAATTATAAATTACAGACTAGATAAAAAAACAATTCAAGATACGTTCAACATAGCCATATCGGAGGCTTTGAGTGAAAGTTTTTCATTACCTGAATACGATATAGTAATGAAATTGACCAAACCCGGTGAAGCCAAAGTAGAGATTGAGACCAAAAATATATTAGTGGTTGTTCCCATCCATATATCTGTCGAAAAGAAAACATTTATCGCAAATCTGAAAGCCCATGGAGTTTTAGAAATGACATTTTTAACTGCTTTTGATATTGATTCCACGTGGAATCTTTCAACAAAGACTCAACTAGCACACTACAATTGGATGGAAAAGCCAAAACTTGGTGTTGGAGGAATGAATATACCCATAAAGTACATTTCGGACCAAGTATTAAAAAGAAGTAAAACAGAATTGGAAAACACTTTGGACCAATCTATAAAAGATAATTTTAATTTACAACAAAGTATGAAAGAGACTCTTGCCGCTTTTACTCAACCTCAAAAATTTGCGCCTACTCTCTTAGCATGGATTAAATTTAATCCTCAACAAATCCTATTGAGTTCAATAAAAAATAGTAGATTTACTTCAAGAGGGAAAATACAAATTAATGGAATCACTCAATTCACTACATCTCAGCCCGTTTCTGACACAAAACCAACTTCACTTCCTCAATTTCAATGGTCGGAAAGTATTGGTGACAGTTCTGTTTTGAGAATAGTCTCCGAAATAAAAACCTATGACATCAATACTATGCTAAAAGAAAACATTGAAGGAAAATCTTTCACTTCAGAGGGCAAAACCATTACTTTAAGCAACATAGTCACCAATTGTGATTTTGAACATATTCGTGTGGCAGCTGATGTCAGTGGCACTATTAATGGACAAATTCTCATTATCGGGCTGCCCAAATATGACAGTGAAAGCAATAAATTCAAGTTGAACATTGTAGATATGCAGCTAAAAACTAAAAATATTTTCCATAAGGCAGTAGCGTGGATTGGAGAAGGAAAAATCAAAAGCGAAATTGAAAAAAAATTAGTATTCAACATAGATGATCAAGTCATAGAGGCTCAAAAATCAATTAACGCCATCACAAAAAACCTTAAAGACAATTATGATATGGAAGCCAATGTAAAAATAGGAAGTATAAAAATAGAAAAATTTAATCTTACTCCTGGTCAAATAGATGCAACTCTGATTTCCAAAATGTATATTGATGTATTGATCAATGATTTACAAAAATTTGGAAATATGAAATTTTAATGCCAACTATCGTTTAGTTGTGGAATTTCTGTATGCTTTTTTTGCCCTTTGAAAAGCAAAAGCCACGAGCCGTCCCGTTTTAAATTTACCGTGGGTTAAATAGTTGATGGTTTCTTCATTATCGAAAGAAATCTTACTTTGAATTCTCGATTTTAATACTTAAATCTGTAATACACAAACCACAACTCAAAAACTTAGCAAGACCCATAATCGGGAAACTTCCTTCTGTTAATATGCAATGTGGGTTAATTTCTCATAAAACTTATCACCTCACGAGGGTACAATGCCCACTGATATTTTGCTGAAGACCAAATCCATCTACATACTTGATCACGTAAGCATAAACACCTGGTGGCGAAATTTCACCTACATTATTTCTTTGGCCATTCCACCCTTCTTCAGGAATACTTGTCTGATAGACTCTCTCTCCCCAACGATTCCAAATAGTAAAATCATATTGAGTGGCTCCAAAAAAATCTCCTACAGGCACAAAAATATCATTCAACCCATCCGAATTGGGTGTGAAGGCATTGGGTACAAAAAAAGTGGGTACCGGGCGTATAGGGATAATTGTATTGGCTGTGTCAGCACATCCAGATTCATGTCTAACTATTTGCACTATATTAAAAACCCCTGTGTCTCTAAACGTAAATGTAGGATTGCGCAGAAGTGACACACCTAATGTATCAAACTTCCACTGAAAACCTATTGCACCAACAGACTGGTCAATAAAATCAACAACATTATTTGTATAGTCTGGTGCTTCTGGAGAAAAAGTAAATCCAGCCTGTGGACTTTGAACTATATTTATAAGAGAGGGCCATGTGCGAACTATTTCACAGCCTATAGGCGATATCATCTCAAGTGTGACATTGTAGCGCCCCACATCTTCAAATGTATGGGAAGGGTTTCTATCATTGGAGGTTCCGCCATCGCCAAAATTCCAATTAAAAATATAAGTATCATCTATAGGATCACTCAAATTGTCAAACGTAATCGTAGCTGGCTGGCATCCTGTGAATACAGAGGGTTCAATGACTATCAATGAAGGGACTGGAAAATAAGGTATAATTTGGAGAGAAGTATCTTTACATTCGTTTCTGTCCTCTACTATCAATCTTACGGTTTTGTTTCCAGGCGTTTCAAACTCAAAAAATGGATTTTCTTCACTTGATATACCCTCAATAAAGTTCCAATTCCATATATCAATCGAACCCGCTCCACTTTCAGACTCATCAATAAATGCTATAGGACCAGCTACGCAAGTATCATAACTGTAAGTAAAATTGGCATCAATATCTGGATAAATATTTACTGTAATCAAAGCTGTATCTGAACATGCCGCAGCAGCTGGCAAATCCTTATTTAAAATCATTAGAACGTCGTATGTACCTAAGCCTGGAAAAGTTTTTGTAACATTTCTAGTAGTATATGTTTCTTTAGTTCCATTGATATCAAACTCCCAATGGTAATTTCTAATAAATCTTGTATCGGTACTCAAATTTCTAAAGTTGATTGTACTCAATCCACAACTATTGATTATAAATTCACTTTCTGTTTTTAGAGAAGCTTGTACATCCGCAAGAACAGCAGTTTCACAAGTAGTGACATTAAATTGAAAATCCCGTGAATATTCTCCTATTAATTCTCCATTTCTATATTCTTTCACACAAACGCCCACTACAAATTGTCCAATAATTGTGGGGACACCTGTTATCATCCCCGTCATAGGGTCTATTGTAACTACGGGGTCGCCTGCCATAGGTGCCGAAGGTGTGAACCTAGGCTCAGCAAACTGAACATTCTGAAAAGGGGGTAAACAATTTGCTGGATTGGGTGTGACTCCATTACAGGCGTTGGCATCACCAGGAGAAGTTGCTCCTGCCGTTCCACCAGCAGTTACTGGACTACAAAACTCATAAACTAAACTATCTCCATCCATATCGGTGGCTGAGTGATCAAAGTCTATTGACCTATTAACGCAGATGACCACCGGAGGAAAGTTTGTAAACACAGGACTATTATTACAAAATTCTATGGCTCTGCTAGAAATAGTTAAATTGAATGCAGCCCCTGTACCTCCTGGGTCTATCAAATTCAATATTGTATTGTTTCTACAACATCTCTGGTAAGCTATCATATAATCATCGCCAGTGATTTCCAAATCTACCCTAAAGTTGTATTCGCCTCTTTGCACCCCAACATTCACGGGAATGAGTATGCACGGATTATCACCGGTGGTTGGAATATCAACAATATTCATGACTTGTACCTGGAATGTTCTGACATGTACCCATCTATCTCCTTGCCTTCGATAGATACCAAATCGTGCAGGACTATCGTAATTGGCTCCACCGCTTCGACTATCCCTATACACAGTAAATGTAACATCAAACCTTCTAAACCCCTCAGCTATGCTTCCACCTACACAAGAATATTTCGCATCTCCCCCTATTATGTGAAGTGCATTTATGTTCAAGACACCTAAAATAAGTATCAAAACTATTATTAAAAAACTTTTAGCAGAATTCATACATATTTTAATTTAGATGACCTTTATAATAATTTTTTTAATTAAAAAATACTAATGTTGTTACTTTTACCTGCATTACAACAATAAAACTTGTAAATTTACAATTAAATTATAGAATGGTTACAAAATTATTATAATTTTTTTTAAAATTGGTTGTGAATACGACAAAATACAAGGAAAAAAATTTATTTTAGACACAATCAACCTCTATTATTACACGCAACTTAAAAAGCCAAATAGATTTGGCACAATATTGGTAATTTATTGTAAAATATTATAATTTATGAGATTTATTCAAGTATGCATATTTTTTATTTTCTTGAGCTGGGGTTGTTCAAAAAATGAAAAATTAATAGAAATAAACTATTTCGATATTGTGGGCCAATATTCTGGCGAATGGCAAAAATGCACAATAGAAAACGCTGTACTTAATTGCGAAACAGAATCAGAGGGGAGGCTAAGAATATATATTTATTCAGAGTCAAAAATCATAGCTGAAAACATTTCAAACACCACTAAGGACACACTTTCATTCATATCTAAAGAAAATGAAAATTCACAAACAACGTTTATGTTTGAGAAAAAGAGCAATAATGAATACCAAAATCTAAAATTTAATCCAACAAGAAAAACCATTAAATTTTGTAATCAAATATCTAATGATTCGATAATAGTAGAAAACTGTTTTGAAGGACAAAAAATATAATTTACGACCTAAACACACTACTCAACGGTTAAAATATATTTATTTTTCTTACCATTTTCCAATAATATAAATCTGTTTTGGAGCAAGAAAGCCTCATTTAATATAAACTCATGAGTGTCCACCTTTTCTTTGTTGACAGATATAGCATTACCTTGTATAGCCTTTCGAGCTTCAGATTTGGAGGCTAAAATATTAAGCTCTACCATCACATCAACTATATTTATGCCCTCAACTATGGTGTTTTTTGAAATTACCTTTGAAGGTATTTCTTGAGAAATAGCATCAAAATCTCTCACTGACAATTGTGCTAAATCTTCAGGCGAGCCTGCTTTTCCAAACAAAAGCTCAGAAACGAGCAATACAGCTTGATAATCTTTGTCTGAGTGAACACGTCTGGTCAATTCTTCAGCTAAAATCCGTTTTAGTTCACGAGGATTATTGGCATATTCTGACTCTAAACCTTCAACCTCTTCCTTACTTCTAAGCATAAAATATCTCATGTATTTGGGAAGGTCTGCATCGTCTGCATTGAGCCAAAATTGATAAAATTTGTAAGGTGAAGTCAGATCAGGATCCAACCAAATGTTACCTTGTTCAGACTTACCAAATTTAGTTCCATCTGCTTTTGTCAAAAGGGGTGTAGTCATAGCATAGGCCTTGCCATCCACATTTCTCCTAATAAATTCAGTTCCAGAGGTAATATTTCCCCATTGGTCTGATCCTCCCATTTGTAGTACACAATTATATTGGCTATATAAAAGCTGAAAATCATAGGCTTGAAGCAATTGATAACTAAACTCTGTAAATGACAAACCTGTCTCCAACCTATTTTTTACACTATCCTTTGACATCATATAGCTCACAGTCAATGTCTTGCCCACATCCCGTAAAAAATCAAGGACACTCATTTCCTTATAAAAGTCTAAATTGTTGACAATAATAGCTTTGTTGGGCCCTTCAAAATCTAAAAATTTTTTCATTTGTTCTTTCTGAAAACTCAGGTTATTATCCAACTCCTCATAAGATTTTAAATCGCGTTCCTTTTCTTTAAACGAAGGGTCTCCTATCCTGCCTGTGGCTCCACCCATCAATACTATAGGATGATGTCCAGACATTTGAAAAAGCTTGAGAAGCATGATTTGGACGAAGTTACCTATAGTCATACTGGGTGCTGTAGGATCAAATCCTATATAACCCACTACTTTTCCATCTTCCAAAAGCTTGTCTGCCCCTGGAGTCATATCATGCAACATGCCTCTCCATCTAAGTTCTTCTACAAAATTGAGCATAAAATGAAATAATTTTAAATTTAAATAAATAACAATAATTTCCCTTAACTTATATCTTTAATATTTCTCAAGTATAGAAAATAATTACTCAAGTGAATAAAGATATTAGTCTAAGAATGAGAAAAATTTATACCTTTGCAATTAAAAAAACGCAAAAGTAGGATTTTTATATTAAAATATCACCATAACTCGTATGAACATTGCACATTTTATAGCTCAACGTACGGCCTTGTCTTACACGTCATCTTTTACAAGGATTATAGTCAATATAGCTATACTCGCTATTGCCTTGAGTCTAACTGTGATGATATTGACTACGTCGGTGATAGAAGGTTTTAAGAAAGAAATTACACAAAAGATATTTGGTTTTTGGGGCCACATTCATATTACTGACGGCAATATTAGTAGAAATTTTGACCTGAAAGACATTACACTGCCCAAAGAAACTATTAATGAAATAAAAGATATTGAAAAAATTGCTTACCAAGTGGAAGCTACTCATCCTTTTTTGGGCACAAGGATTAAAGACAAAACAACGAAAGGTGGCGTAGTGGCAATAAATCCATTCATCATAAGACCTGCACTACTTTCCACAAAAAAAAGTTTTCATGGCGTATTACTTAAAGGTATTGATGAAGAATATGATTGGACTTCATTAAATAAATTTATTATAAGTGGCCAAAAAATAAGTTATTTAAAAGATAGTTTTTCAACTCAAATATTAATATCAAAAAATATTAGTCAGAAATTAAAATTAGATGTGGGTGATAATGTCATTCTCAATTTTATAAAAGAAGAAACGCAGACCAAAAAAAAATTTACAATTTGTGGCATATACAATACCGGTCTTGAAGAATACGACAGGAGATTTGGAATAGTGGATATGAATGCCCTTCAAAATACTCTAAATTGGACTGAGGATCAAGTTCAAGGCATGGAAATCACCGTGGCCAACATAGAAGATATGGATGTCATAGCTGACCACATCTATTATGATATATTGCCATCGCAGTATTATGCTGAGACAATAAAGAGCAAATTTCCTTCCATTTTTGAGTGGCTTAACCTTCAAGATCTCAATGAAAAAGTCATTATGATACTGATGATTATAGTAGCTATTATCAACATGATAACCGTATTGATGATATTGATTCTGGAACGAACCCATATGATAGGTGTCTTAAAATCAATAGGTATGACAAATGGAACTGTACGTGCCATTTTCTTATACAAAGCAGCTTACATAATTTTTGTAGGTTTAGCCATTGGTAATATATTGGGATTGACATTGGTATTTTTGCAAAAACAATTTGGATTTATAAAGCTAGATGAAGCCAACTATTATTTAAACACTGCTCCCGTGGCCTTCAATTTATCCACGATTATTGTTTTAAATATTGGGGTTATTACTATTACACTTTTGAGTTTATTATTACCTACACTTCTTGTTTCAAGGATTCACCCCATAAAAGCCTTAAGATTTGAGTGATGCATTACATAAAATTCTTATTCAATCAATATCCCAAAAGGGTCAAAAGGCTTTTATTCCATTGGATTTTTCCATTTATTAAAAATATAAAAAACCCTGTACCCCCCAAAAACCTCAAAGAATGGTTAATCGATTTATTTTTTTTTACATGGGATGTATTTGGGATACCTGAATTATATACAGGGTTGAACAAAATACTTAAATGTAATATAAGAAAACTAGCAGATGATGAGGCATTTTGGGCTAAAGAAATATTCGGGGAAAGTCTCAATACTGAAGTCATCCTTGTAGATAGCCATGCTTTGATAGGTACAGAAAAATTAGCTCTCGCTTATGTCAGTTTTAACCTTATAAATTACAAAAGACCACTGCCAAACCATGTATTTGTTCATGAACTCGTACATGTATGGCAATTCCAAAACCTCGGCAGTATTTACATTGGTAGAGCCCTTCAAGCCCAAATGAGCCCAAATGTTTACGATTATGGAGGACCAGAGAACTTATTCCAACAAATGATAAAAGGAAAAAGGCTGTTGGATTACAATTTTGAACAACAAGCTGAAATCATTGAAGATTACTTTAGGTTGTACTACCTCGACGAATGGCAAAGACCCATAGATTTGACAGTTTATGAATATTTCAAGCAAGATTTGTATGTATGAAAACAACATAATACCATAACTATCGAAAAAAGCAATGAATCAACTCAATGATAAATAGAACATTATATTGGGATTTTATTGTCTGACATCTATGCGTTAATACAATTAGGATTTTCTTGAGATAATAACAGTTACCAACATAATACCAGGACACATTCAAAAACAGCACCATATTTTGAATGCAGATTAATTCTACTTTGTTAAATTATGATGAATTGAGTTTTCTCACCACTTTATTGTTACCAATGACGATGTTCAGTTTAAAAAAATGGGAGGCAAAAAGATGTACAGATTTCTCCCTTCGGTCGAAATGACGACGCCATTTTGAGGTAATTGGGAAAAAGAGAAGCCGATGTAACTCCTTACACCGGCTTCTGTTTATGTATGTTGACTCAACAAAAAGTTATTTGATATTTAACATTTTTTGAGTTCTAACTTCATTCTTAAACGTCAAATCATAGATGAGTACACCATTATAATTAATAGCTTCATTAGAAATTCTAATACTATTGTCACCCAAATTAAAGTAACTATTTGTATGGTATAAAACTCTTCCTGTAATATCTCTCACTCTCAATGAAACATCTCCAGATTCAGGTAAGTGGAAATTGATAGATGTTTCATTTTTCCACGGATTTGGTACATTGCCATAAAGAGTAAATGCACTGTCTGCACTTTTTTCTATTCTCCAACCTAAAGACTGAGCTTCTAAAGCATCAGAATACCATTCAGGTTTTAAGCCAACTGTCTCATAAGTCAATAGAACATCTTCGACTCTATCCATATGAGCCATATTGACATCAATATAGAATAATATGTCATCAGCACTTACAGTCAAGTACTCTTTCTCACTCCAAGAGATGTTCAATATTCCATTGTCATAACTAAAATGTTCATTGCTGATATCAAGCAATTCCGATACTAATTTGACATCCTTTGCACCAGAAATTGGCATCGATATTTGGAAACCATTCATTTTTGTAAAATCGGAAGCCCTAACAGGTAAGCGATTGATCCCAGAAGTTAATTCTGTGGAAGGTATTGAGAAATAAAGACTTCTCGATCTAGAAACAGTTTTTAGATCATCCACTCCAGGAAGATAACTATCATTGACATCACCCACTTTCACACCTATCCAATTGATATTCATGCTAGAATTGAGATTTTCAATATGGTACTCTTCAGCAAATGGTGAGACTAATGGATTTTTCGGATCAGGAAATACATAAGCTTCATCCACCATTCTCCAGCTTGTATTAGACTGGAATCTATCATAGTGACCTAAAATAAGTTTACGCAACTCCACCAAATCTGATGATGTAAGACGATTGTCTTTATTAACATCTGCTGCTATAATCTTATAGGGTGAATTGAGAATTCTATCACCCAAAATATGTTTTTGAATAAATATTAAATCTAAAGTACTCACACCATCCAAAGGATAATCATCTTTTTTAGGTTTAACCATATATTCACCACCGCCATCCATTTCAGGGAAAGAATAATTTCCAGAAATATCTGTTTTAATAGGTGATAGTCCACTGCCATTTAAGTCCACATCTACGTTAGGTACGAAGGTCATGCTTTCAGTATGAACATTTCCTTTCACAACAGGACGAAGTATTGGACAGAAACCACCAGTGTCGTCAACATGTACTAAGGACTGACATATTGTAAAAGGTGCACTAGCTCCTTCAATCCAAAAATATAAAGTTAAACCAATTGACATTCCTGCATCATCACAGTCATACACGGCTATCGTATCATAAGCATTAGTATTAGTATAAGATGCAATTATTGTTCCACTCACATCACACCCCTGAGTAATATTAGTATGAGCATAAACAGACTCCTCTACAGTAAGTAAATCTGTGATTTCAATCCGGGTTTTAACACATTGTATGGCAGAGATTACAGTCTTGACTTCAATAACTAAATTTAAAGTATCAGCAAAACCATTACACGATTCCGTAGCAATTAATCTGATATTTGTTATTCCGTCTGGATATTCACCATCAAAATCAAAATTCGTCAAATTTTCAACCATTCCATCAGGTAATGTTATCGTACCTGATAATGTCAAATTACAGCCCGAAGCAGTGTAAGCAGATGAACCACTAAATTCAGCAATACATAAATCTGGTTCTTTATTGATACATATTGTGTCTGTAGAACCACTAATTACTGGAATTTGTACATTAACTGTAATATTTTGTGTATGTGTGAATGTTTGGTTAGTACAAGCATCTACAACTGTAAATGTCCTTGCAAAAACACCCCCACACAATGTCCCTGATGGCAAATTGTCTAAATTTGTAATAGTTAATTCAGCACAATCATATAAAGCATCATTGATGACCACATCTCCCAAGTCATCTACAGAAACGTCATCACAATTGCTCACCGTTACATCAGCAGGCCATGTAATAGCCACTTGAGAGAAAGGCATAGGATTGACTATGGTGATAGATTGAACGCATTGAGAAGAGTTTCCACTTGCATCAGTCACTGTAAATGTGCGCGTTATCAAACCATCATTACATACGTTTAAGTCGATGACAGGTACTTCTACAACATTCAATCCTGCTGGACAATTGTCGCTAAAAATCACACTGCCATATGATGATAAAGGCGCATTAGGATCAAAAACTTCACAATCAATAATAAGATTACTTGGACATACTATCGTTGGCGGTAGTGTATCCAAAATAGTAACATCTGCAGTACA
This sequence comes from uncultured Aureispira sp., assembly GCA_964490495.1. Classification (GTDB taxonomy): domain Bacteria; phylum Bacteroidota; class Bacteroidia; order Chitinophagales; family Saprospiraceae; genus OLB9. Next base: position 13,540 of record CAZBCV010000032.1, read on the forward strand.
AGTCAACGTTTGATTTGTATTATTATTAGTAACCGTTAATGTCACTGTGATGGGACTAGAAGATATATCATTACAAGCAAAGAATGTTCTTGACAACGATGCAGTAACATCAGCACATGCTCCTAATGAACCCGTACTTATATCTTGCACATCAATAGTTACCATACCACTCGCTGGCAAGTATATGGTAATATCTTGAGTTTGACAAACTAAATCCCCCTGATCTACAAAAACTGTTGTGGAAGTCGAACCTACACAACCATTCACATCTGTAACAGTAACACTATAAACAGTATTGACAATAGGTGTTACATCTATAGTAGATGTTGTCTCTCCTGTGCTCCATTCGAACGACACACCAGGACTTACAGACAAGGTAGCGGTATCACCTACACATATCATCAAATCCCCTGTGATAATAGGTTCTGGATTTGGATTGACGAAAACTTCAATATTTGAGGTATTTGTACAGCCGTTAGCGCCCGTTACAGTCACTGTGTAAGTAGTGGTAACACTAGGAGACACTGTTATTGCAGCTGTTGTGCTGTTATTGCTCCACACATATGAAGTACCTCCAGATGCCGTTAATGTAGTAGGTAATCCAGCACAAATAGTGTCAGTTCCAACTATACTCACAGTAGGAATTGGTAAAATATTTACAGTAAATTGGGCTGTATTGACACAGCCGTTGTTATTCGTTCCAGTAACAGTATAGGTAGTAGCTGTCGCCGGGGTTACAGCTATTGACGAAGTTGTTTCATTCGTACTCCAAACATATGTTGCACCACCCGAAGCCGTCAAAGTGGCTGTTGCACCTGGACATACATCACTACCCGCTATAGCTATATTGGGCAATGGATTGACCACTACTGCAAAAGAAGCCGTAGCATTACATCCATTGGTATCTGTAATAGTAACCGTATAAGTTGTATTTGTAGTAGGAGAAACCATTATTGATGGTGTATTACCTCCATTGCTCCAGTTGTAACTCATGGCATTTCCACCAGACAAAGTTGCTGATAATGTTGAACTATTACCTAA
>CAZBCV010000032.1:14680-21346 GCA_964490495.1 uncultured Aureispira sp.
ACCTAAACAAATAGGAGAAGTACCTTGAATTGAAGCTAGGGAACCTACTCCACTTACTACCACAGTTCTAGATGTCGTAGCTGTACAATTATTAGCATTAGTAACAGTGACGGTATAAGTTGTTGTCGTGGTTGGAGACACAGAAATTGTCGCTGTTGTTTGTCCATTGTTCCACACATAAGATGTACCACCAGAAGCTGTTAAATTTATTGACTCATTTAAGCAAATATTAGCATTGGCTGGTGATATTTGTGCATTGGGCAGTGGGAATACTTGCAATAGTCGTGTAGCAGTTGAAGTACATCCTTGACTATTGGTTACAGTCACTGTATAAGTAGTATTTGCTGTAGGACTAACAGATAAAACTGCTGTATTTGCTCCTGTATTCCATGCATAAGATACACCGCCTGTTGCTGTCAAAGCCGCTGTTTGACCTACACATATATTTTGTCCGGTTATGCCTGCAGTCGGCAAAGGATTGACATTTACCACTCGACTTGCTTGTGCCCGACAGCCATTCGTATCTGTAATTGTCACACTGTATGTAGTAGTGACCAAAGGAGAAACAGAAATCGTGGCAGTGGTGGCGCCAGTACTCCATAAGTAAGATGAAACTGTTCCACCTTGAAGGCTAGCAGACAAAACTGAAGATTGGCCTACACAAATAGTTGCTGGTTGCGCCCCTATTTGTGCAACATTAGCTATTCCAGAAACAGTTACGATTCTTTGGCCTGTATTACTACATCCATTGCTGTCTGTAGCAGTTACTGTATAGGTCGTCGTTTGAGTTGGAGACACAGAAATAGAAGCTGTAGAAGCACCAGTACTCCAAACATAAGCTGTTCCACCAGTTGCCACTAATGTTGTTGTCTCATTTAAGCATATTCGATTGTTTCCTGTAACGTTAATAGTAGGTAATGGATTCACAATTACCGTTCTTGTCAAAGTTGAGGAACATCCAGTAGTATTTGTAACTGTCACTGTATAAGTGGTATTAACTAAAGGATTGACTGTAATTGATGTTGTTGTTGCTCCAGTATTCCACGCATAACTCACACCACCCGATGCTGTCAATATCGTAGAACCACCGTTACAAATATTATCTCCCGTGATTTGACCCTGTGGTAATGGTACAACATTAATTGTCACCGAAGCATCATCTTCACATCTAAATCTATTGGTTACAGTAACCGAATAAACTGTATTGCTTGATGGAGAGACTGTGATAGATGGTGTAGTAGCACCAGTGCTCCAAAGAAACTTTTCACCACCACTTGCTGTCAACGTTGTTTGAGCGCCATTACATATTGTGTTTTCTCCAATAATTTCTGCAACAGCAGGATTATTAATACAAATCATTTCGCATACATCTGAGTCATTATTGTCTTGTACATCTACACAAACCCTAACGAAGTCAGAGTTTCCGTTGCAATCATGTACCCATAACTCCACAAATATCTCTTCTCCTACATCGATACAATCAAAACATCTTTCTACGTCATTGATATCAGCTGAAAAACTATATCTCAAATCACTAGTATCACAACATGGGCTATAACTGCTGACATTTAATGTACTCGCTATTATACAGCCCTTTTCTATATCAGCCACACCGTCGCCATTTGTGTCCCAAGGATTGATAGCCACAGCTACACATTCTAACCCATTGGCTACAGGCGCATCATTATTTCTTAATATCACTCTTTGCTCTCTTGTTGTAATATTACCACATCTGTCTTCGAATACCCATTGAATAACATGATTACCCACTTCAACAACCTCATTAAACAACGCTATTGGACCAAAACCTTCTCTCAAAATGTCGTAAGTATTGTTAGAGTTGAGATCCACTCTTACTCTCCATCTCATTCTATTGTCAGGAGTACAATCGTCTTCTGCTGTAACTGAAAGATTGATTCTACCATCAATACAGTTGCCTTTATCAGTAAAAAACAATTGGTCTTGCTCTATATCAGTTAAAACCACTGGAGCTATATCATTTAATACTTTTATGGTTTGTAGATGTGTGGAAGGTTCATAATCATCCCCTAATCTTTCCATCTCACACCAATCAATTACTGTCCATGTACGGACGATTTTGAAACATGCATCTGGCACGAACTCAAAAACTCTATCAGTATGAGAAGCAGCAGCCAAACCACATGCGGATTGTCTCAAAACTGGTTCCCCATTTATTGTAGGTAAATTCTCAGGACTCAAATCCTCATTTCCACATATATTTATCGCAGTGTAATCTTCCGGCCATGTAATATCACTTGATGGAACAAATCTATTTGCATTACCCACCGAAATAGTCTGTGTACATGTAGCTGTATTGCTACCGTCTGTGGCTTCAAAAGTTCTAGTTATAGAACCTGTTCTACATGCAGACAAATCAAACATAGGAGTTAATTCTCTAACAGTAGCACCACATCCATCAATGGCCGTAGCATTGCCGTAAGGCGTCAAATCCATACCATTGGTTACAATACTACAATCTATTTGCGTATTTACTGGACAATTAATTTCTGGTCTAAATTTATCTTGTACCTCAGTGGTCACCATACATTCATTCCAATTACCAGACTTATCAATAACTCTAAAAACAACCGTTTGAGGCTCAGCTACATCTGAACAACAGAATTTTACTTCATTTGCAAAACCACATGGGTCTGTAATTTCTACTACATACCAATATTGGTCATCATTATTGAAAGAAGTCCATCGTCCATTGTTATTATTGACTCTAACAAAAGGAGTATTAGGTGCAGGATTACCGGCCATCCAATTGGTATAACTCAATGCTTCATTACTAGCCCAAGTATATGTGTTCTTTAACTTAGAATCCCTTAACCCTATTAAATAATCTTGCCCAGGAAGCCACGGAGTGATAGCATTGTGCAACCAAGTATTTTCTTGAGCGCTGTTAATAGAAACCATGTAACCACCTACGGCATCAGCCATTTTGAAAGCTAAATTAGGGTGTGCTTTATGTCTTGATAAATAGTAGTAGTGAGGTGTATTATCACCAGCATTGATATATTCGCCTAAATAAGTAAATCCATCTATAGCTGGAACATCACAATCGCCACAAGGCTTTTCATCCATTCGTCGCACCAACATTTTTGTGATGGTACAATCGTCATAACTACCATCATCAAATGACGCAGCTTTGACATAGGCTTCACCTAAAGATGATAAACCTACTGTGGTCTCCCCATGACATACTGCAACTGGTGGTGTCAAATCTGTCACTGTCACTTTAAAGGAGACTGTAGTAGAATTGTTACATGCATCAGTCACTCTTACAGAAACTATATGTGGTGCATCAGAAACTACCAAACTAATAGGTGTAGCTTGTCTCATATCACCAATGAATCCACCTGGGTAGATAACATCAACAGTTACATAAGGACTACAGGTATCCACAACCATTGGCATAGGTACAATATAATTGCCTACACATGTTCTACCAGAGGTACTCAATTCTATATCAGCATAAGGCTCCACAAAAGGATCTTTATTGTCTGTAATTTCTATTGTCTGTAGATGTGTCAAATACTGAGACAAACTGCTTCCACATGACTCATAAATATGCCATGTTCGCATTACTTTAGTGGCACATCCAAATTGTAATACATTATCCGTGTACCATACAGATGTATTACATCCATTATTCACCGTTGGGTATATACTTCTACCCGCGTATGTAGGGGTTCCTGATACACTTGGGTGTGGATTACCTCTTTCGTCTTTTACAAATTCACTGCATAACAAAGCGTTATCCATAGACAAGTCAGAAGGGAATTGTAAAAATCCAGCAGATGCGCTAAAATCAGGTCTTGTCACCGTAATTCTAAACTGACAAAAGTCGGACTTATTTCCTCTTGCATCTGTAGCCTGATAAACCCTATCTATGTATTTTATGATATTTCCAGCACATACTGGTGTTTCGTCTTCTCTCACTATTTGATTGACTACAGGCCCGCTACAGTTATCACTTTCAAATGGTCCAGTATAGTCCACCAAAAACATACAAGGAATCGTGATATTTGGCTGACATAATGAAATAGGTGGCGTTTTATCTTCAACAGATATGTTTGACCAACATGAATTTCCACCACATCCTTCTATTAATTTGGCCATTATAGTTGTGCCAATGTGCATTTGAGTCAATGTGGCATTGGGTATAACATTACCATGAGCATCTTTTAACATCACAGTGTAAGGTGAGTTAGGATTCAAACTACCCGCTACCAACATTTGTGGAGTTATCATCATTTCACAATTACCGTCTAGAGATACTTGAAAATCTCCAATACACGCTATAGAACCAGTCTCAGCCGGCCCAACTGCAACTCTCAATTCTGCTGGAGCAATACATCCCGTATTGGCCAATGCTTTAATTATAAATACTCCTGTTCCGTAATCAGACCAATTTATATCAATAACTGAACTGCTCTGACCTATTATTTCTACATCATTAACCAACCATGTATATGTCGCTGTAGCATCTAAAGAAGAAGTAAGTGTATATCTTCCTTCCAAACCTTCACATAAAGAAGTTGGACCAGTTAGGGACATGGATTCGAAAGAACATGTACGACCCACTGCCTCTACAATTTCTATCGCTCCATATTTATTTCTTAGCACTAAGTAAAATCCTTGTTTGTCAATGTGTAATGCACGCAATTGATAATAGGTATGCGTTGGATCATCAGGGAAAGCAATAGTAGATAAAAAGAAGGTATCAGCTGGTGAAGCATTAGGTATAGCCACAGGAGCCAATACGGAACTCAAATCATAGTCAAACAACCCAATTGAAGATTCGATATACCAACCTTCATCAGGACCGCTCGCTATTTTCATATTTAAAATGAATTGGCCATTAGTGCTATTTGTACCTTGAATACATTCGCTACAAAGTTCCATCTCTGGTGGACAAGTAATCACCACAAAAGTGAAATCTTCATCATCTTCAAACAATTCATTGGTTTCTGGCAATCCAGATATCAATTCGCCACTATTGTCTTTAATATCTTTTCCAGATAGGTCATATATACTTTCTAACCTCACTCTATTTCTTATAGTATATGGGTGTCTCGCATTGGGATCTATTTGGCAGAGAATATTTGTGGTATATTGGCTACCTGGCTGAAAACCACCTTCAAACTCAAACTCTCTAGTAGCAACGCCGTTACTCAAAGACCAATTGTCGTCTATCAAATTTGTATATTCTGGTAAAATATCAGAAATAACTACTTTAGAAACTGGCTCGCGGCCTACATTAGTCACTTCAATGAAGAAATTGATAGTATCTCCTCTATTGGCATTTCTATTCAACACATATTTTCTTATAGAAAGATCTACCAAATTGACCCTTACCACTGCTGGATCTTGGTCATCTTCGTCTATCTCTCCTTTGTCATCCATCATGTCATCAGTTTCGGTGTTGGGACGGCCTCCTCTGTCATTACTAGGATTTTTATCAAATGAAGAATCAAAATCATAAGTAGTGATAGCACTACCTACGCATTGACCCATTGAAATTTCTGCAAAATTGACTATTTGTTGAATATCAGTACCTTCTTTAAGAGATAATCTTAATGACACATTAGTGCAAGCTCCAGATTTTAGGCCAGAATCATTAACAAATGTCAATTGAGTAAGCTCCTGATTAATCACCCAACCTTCATTGTTTGCTGGATCAAAATCAAATTCAGAGTTTAAATAATTGACAATTTCAAAAATTTCTGCATCAATAGTCCCTTGATTACACACAGTAGTTGTAAACACAACATTTCTATTGGGCAATGTTATATTTGTAGGACTAACTGTATGTCTTAAAGCTAAATCACAAATTTCAGGTGTAGCTTGTGCACGTTGATCTTCCTCATTAGAAAAACAAGATTTAATATCTAACTCATTATTAAATACATCACGAGCAGCAACTATTGCCACTTCTGTTTCATACCTATGAGATTTTGAGGACTTATTAAAAGTTAACCTTAAGACAGTGGAATATCTCTCCCCTATCGCAAGACGTTCATTCACTGTGCGCAATATTTTATTATTGGTCAAGGTCCATCCTTGATTTAAACTTCCATCAAATGAATAAACCTCAGGAAGCACTTTTTCTAAGTCAAATGATGTGATGGCTTGACTTCCTTGATTGACCACTGATATTTCAAAATCAACAGTACCTTCCACTGTGATGTTATTGGTATTGTTCACTTTTTGGGTAATCTTAAGCCCACAGTCGCCTGAAGCCACAAGACCTATATCAAAGTTGTGAGAAGTATTTGAAACATTAATAGTGACTACTCTTTTTCCACAACTCACTTCTGAAAGTTTGTTGTTGATCAATGGATTAACAGTATTTATAACAGTGGGAACGTAGTAGCTACCATCCATGATATATTTTTCTGTTTCATCATCAAAAGCTGTATCATCTATTCCAACATAATATGTTTTGTTAGGATGAATACCCTTATTAACATTACTTGCATTAAACGTATAATATCCATTGACATCGGTTTGGGTAGTAGCCAAAACATTACAATCAACATCATACAATACTAATGGAACATTTCCTAATCCTTTTTCATCTGCATCTTGAATTCCGTTATTATTGGTGTCTAACCACACTAGATTACCAATTTCTAT
>CAZBCV010000033.1:0-20715 GCA_964490495.1 uncultured Aureispira sp.
ATTGTGACACCTGTGGACCACGCTTTATCTCCTCCACACCCTGCGGGAATAGTTATGTCTTCAAACTGCCAATTTCCTTTATTAAGAAATAATCGATTGGGACCTTGGTTAGATACTAAATAGATATCTTGCCACCCATCGTTATTGATATCACCTATAGCTACACCCCCGCCATTGTAGTAATTTCTATATTTATAAATATTAAAATCGTCTGTGTCTGTAAGTTCATTAACAAAGTCAATCCCTAAAGACTTATTTTCTTTTAGTTTAAAAAATGTATTTTTATGATAACTGTTATCATTATTGCAAGAGATTAAGATAACCAATAAGAATCCAATACTCAATGCTAATCCCCTTTTTAATATGTTTTTCATTTTTTATATTTATATTTATAGAGTAGGTCTTCAATTTTTACTACAACATCTTTTTCGTTTTTAGGATAAATAGTTATTTGTGTCTTACCATCAATTTTTGCGAAGGCTTTATAATCTTTTATACCAAGATCTATTTCCATAAAAGCATTGCCTGGATAATGTGATTCATAGAAAGATATCAGATCTTTAGTCAGCTCTTTTGAAAATAATTCTTTATTCCAAGGCGCCCATGCGTAATAGTTGTATATCATATCCATTCCACGCATTACTTTATCTTCATCAAATATCCCATAAAATAACAATTCTTTCTTTTTAGTTATATCTAGAAGTATGCTATCAGGTTCTGTATATTTGGCATAGTTATTACCTGGGCCTTCACTTATAAGCCTTTTTTTATTTAAGTCCCAACAAATACGAAAAAAATCATCTTTAGTCATGCCCATTTTCATGCCAAATATAAGCGAATCTCTTTCTAGTCCACTAGCCATACCTGCTTCAACTGCTTTTGCGTATTCAGACTTACATCCCAATAGTGTCATTATGCTAAAACAAAAGATATAAAACTTAAAATTCATATTTTTTTGAATTTTTTAATCAATTAATAATATATTTAATAGTCAACTCTGCAAATTTTTACAGATTGGTTATTTATGCCAAAAATAAATTTATCTTCAAAAGGTACTATTTTTCTAATTTGACCCTCGATATAAAGAGGAGAAATAACATAATTGTTTTTTCGTAGATCTCCTTTGTACTCTAAATTCCATCCTTGTGATCCATCCTGTCTTCCAAATTGAGGTTTTATTTTATAAAAATTACCACCCAAAAGAATTTTAAGTTTATCTTTTTTTCTTTCCGCAAAGATACTGTGAACAGATGAATATTGTGTTTCAGATGGTAATTTAATAATATCGAATTTGTTATTATTTCTAATAAAGACTGTACTTGCCGTTATATCTAAAGTATATTTTATGGAATTATTTATTATAGAACTTGAAAACATTTGATTCAAAGAGACCTTCGAAAAATATTCATAGCTTTTAAATTTTTTCTTAAGCACGGGGATTTGAGAAATTAATTCATCTAAATCGTGTATTGGAAAATAAGCTTCATTTTGATGTTGGCATATTATTGGTTCTGTACTACCATTTTGGTCAAAATCATTTACAAATAAAGCCATTCCGGGTTTTAAAAAGCTATTTTCACCTTCATTTCCGGCTATTATATCTAAATGACTGTCGCCATCAACATCTACAATATTTAGTACATTCCATAAACCACTGCTATTGGGTATAATTATAGGTTGAGATTGGCTAAAATCTCCTTTATTGCTTAAAAAGTAAGTTAAGGGCATCCATTTTCCGCACACAAGTATATCTAAATAATTATCATTATTAATGTCCAATACTTTAATATCTGTCAACATACCTAGATTTTTAGAACTTGGTATTATTCGAGTATTAAATGAGTTGTTATTTTGATTCAGCATAATATAGATGCTGCCATGCTGTCCAAATCTATCTGTTTTAGCACTTTCTGCAATTACAAAATCTGGTAAATTGTCACCGTTAAAATCCGCTATTGCAAAATTTGCTGTTGCTATTGATGTATTAAAATTAAGCTTGGCTTTTCTAAAATTATTTTTTCCTTCGTTGATGTACAAAGCATCATCTAACTCAGGAGACATTGAAGAAAATGCTTTGCCGCCATGCGCCACATACAAATCCATATCACCATCCAAATCAATATCTACAAAAGAAGCACTTATGGTTTCGGATCTATATTCCAAATCAAAAGGACTACTGATCGCTATATACTTTCCACCTGTGGTTGATACATACAATTTTGAGGCTTGATTTTTTCCACCTCCTATAAAAATATCATCTATTTGATCATTATTGATATCAGCTATAGCTATGGCGGGACCTGAAAATCCTTGCATCTCATACAATAATGCTTCACGACTGAATAGATTAATAGAAATGTCTTGATGAATAAATTCCAAATCACTTTTGTCGCATATATCTAATTGAATATGGGAGTTATTGTTTTTAATGATTTTACTATCCTTTTGATCAATAGTGTATGTTTTGTTTGTTTTGAGCTTTTCTATCAGGGAGTAAGAACCATCAGGCCAAAAAACTTCAAGACTATCAACTACTTGAATCTGACCTAGACCAATGTGTAATTTACTATCTACGCTGGATTGAAAGCCTCTTGAAACATAGTTTTCTACCATAAATTTTTTATCCTTTGTTCTAGCAATCACCTTAGCTCCAATGGCTTTGGTGTTAAGGCCTTTTCCTTTAAGGTGTAAGGATATAGACCTATTGACCAGCGTGTCTGTATTGTTTTTATATACAAAAGAAGGCATATTGACATTGTTGATAATAATATCTAAATCTCCATCATTGTCTAAATCAGCATAAGCACTACCATTACTGAATGTAGGGATATCAAAACCCCAGTCTTCAGAAACGTACTTAAATTTAAAGTCACCTTCATTTTTCAAAACTGAGTTTTTGACAGGCACACTTGGCATACTATCTATAAGCATAGTTAATACTTTTTCATTCTTTTCAATTTTTGATTTTATCATTGAGGCATTAGCCGAATAGTTTAGGTAGTCTTTATCAAGAAGATCTTTATACAAACCATTACTAACAAAAAGGTCTTTTAGTCCATCATTGTCATAGTCTTGTGCTAAAGAGGCCCAGCTCCATTCTGTATCGGCCACGTCAGCGAAGCGGCCAATTTCAAGAAATTTGCCATGGCCAATATTTTTGTGGAGGGCATTTCTAGCATATTGATAATGATAGCCTTTCTCTACATTAGTCATGTGCTTATCCCATGATTCATATTGTGTTTTTGTTTTTTTTCTTCCTTGGTCTCTTGGTAGCATTTCCGTAACAAATATATCTGACCATAAATCATTATTTAGATCTGATGCATCAGCACCCATAGAGCCCATAGACATTGAGCTCATGACTTTATCACCCATTTCCTTGAAAGTACCGTCCATTTGGTTGATGTAGAGATAATCTCTTTCAAAAAAATCATTAGAGATGAATATATCTGGAAAGTGATCATTGTTAAAATCGCCTACTGTAATACCTAGTCCATATCCTATGTTACTTGAATATATTCCTACTTGGGAAGTAGCTTCTTCAAATTTTCCGTTTTGATTAATAAAAAACTTGTTTCCATCAGGGTCAGGTATATTTCGCTGTCCTTCAATCAAATCAAAATTACCAACTGAACGTAATGAATTATTGAGAATATAAACATCTAAATCCCCATCCCGATCATAATCAAAAAAAGCAGCATGGATAGATAAACCCTCTAAGTCCAATCCATATTCCTTAGCACTTTCTTTAAAAGTGAGGTCGCCTTGGTTAATAAATAATTCATTATGTCTATTATTACCGCCTGGCTTACCTGCTTTACAAACATAAATATCTAATAGGCCATCTCCATTAATATCTATCATTGTTGCTCCAGTTGACCAAACTCCAGCACATTGAACACCTGCTTTTTCAGTGATATCTTCGAAGACCCAATTACCTTTATTTAGATATAATTTATTATCTACTATATTTCCGGTAAAGTATATATCAGGCAGCCCATCATTATTTATATCTCCAATAGCTACACCTCCACCATTGTAAAAGTTTCTGTAAGTATATGTATTAAATTCTTCTGTGTAAGGCACATTGTTTATAAATTCTATTCCGGTTTCATTAGTACTTGTGAGAGTGAAAAGCTTAAAGTTTCTATCATGTTGACATGATTCTAACCCAATGCAGATAATAATAATTATAGGAAACAAAACTATTTTCATTAAAAAAATCTTTTAAGCAGCAAATTTAAAAAGTATAAAAACAAAAAAACCATCCTAAGATGGTTTTTTTGATATTTTATATTTAAATAATTTTTAGTACCCTGGATTTTGGTTCAATGTTCCGCCGCTCGCTTCTATTTGAGTTTGAGGTATTGGAAATATATTGACGTGACCTTGGGAAACTGGTTTTTCCCACCATGCATCATTAAATTTCCCAAATCTGATCAAATCCGTTCTTCTTGCGCTTTCTTGAAACATTTCTCTGCCTCTTTCTGCCAAAAACAGATCTGCTGTGATACCTGTTAAGTCTGAAACACCTGCTCTTCTCCTGATAACATTTACATCAGATTCTGCCAAACTCCAGTTTCCTGCAGCTCTCGCTAATGCTTCTGCTCTAATTAAGTATAATTCGCCCAATCTTACTATTGGGTAATCATTGTCCATATTAGGGCGGCCAAATTGTTTGAAACTAAACTTACCTGGTCGTGCCCCAGCTTCACGAAATGAGTTAGGAGCTAATTCATTAATCTTAGGATTATAGTTTAGCACAAGGTCACCATCATCTGAGGCATAATCTAAAATTACAGAACCTCCGAAGTCTAATTGAGGACCTACTATAAAATTGCTTTTTTTACGAAGATCGTTATCATCATAAGAATTGTAAAACTCTTCTAAAGTAGCATACCCATTCCACGGTTGATCTTGAAAATTCCATGTAAATTGGCTAGAATAATGAAGATTCATTTGTGAGAAATTCATGTCGGGACCTGTGGCCTCATCATAAAAAACTACAAAAATATGTTCAGGGTTGTTCTGATTATTTGGTGCAAATACTGCTGCATATCCTTCCAATTCTTTAGGATCTGATTCCACCGAGGGTCTTCTACCTAAGTTGTTAACTTTACAACCTTGTCCACATAATGAGTACACACCACTGTCAATAACATATCCAGCCGCAAGGGCTGCTTCATTATACATTTTTTTGTTGGCATATACTTCAGCATTTAAATACAGTTTAGACAATAGGCCTAACGCACCATATCGATTGATTCTAAATGGATTATTTTCTACACCCAATGGGCTTTCAGAAAAATCCATATTTGCCGTAATTGCAGTTACTCCTAAGGCACTTAATAATTCTGCTTCCACAAAATTAAATACTTGTACTCTTGTGGCTTGTGGTGCATCTACCCCTGGTGTAGTAATAATCTTTACATTACCAAAAAGATCTAAAAGTCTCATATAAAAGTAAGCTCTCAAAGCACGGACTTGAGCTCTCTGACCATCATCAATAGTGGTGCCAGCTAGTAACTCATTACAAGTATTTATAGCTGCATAGTGATTGGACCAAGTATTGTTAATAAAGCCGTGTGAAGCATTGTATGTGTGTTTATGTAAATCTATAAGGACACCTCCATCAAACCAGTCCCCCCCTTTGGCTGCAATACACATTTCATCAGAGGTGATTTCTTGAATACTGTAGTAGGAACCATGATTTGCTGTACCCGTTGATCTTAGTTGAGCAAATGCAGCTCCCAATATATCAGAACCTGTATCTTCTCCCCCAATGTTTATGCCTTCAATACTGATATCCTTTGTGATATCTCCTTTCAATTCTTCTGTTAAATCTGTACAAGAAGGCACAATAAAGAATAAACTTAAATAAATAAATAATTTACCTATATTTCTCATTTTAATATGATTTTAAAAGTTAAAGTTAATACCAAATGTAAATGTTCTTGCACTCAAATAATTACTTCTTCTGTCTATCCCTGGAACGAGAGGATTGGGATTGGAGTAATTAACGACTGCACCATTGTCAGAGGCTCCAAAATCGACCAAACTAGGTTCAGGGCTTGCTCCAGTGTATTTAGTGATTACAAACAAGTTTTGACCAGTCAATGAAACATTTACATTTTTGAAATATTTATTACTACCTATGTTTTTAGATATTGTTAAGTTGTCTAACATAAAAAAGTCAGCTCTTTCAACGTATAAAGAACTAAATCTAGCAGTCGTCAAGCCATCAACAGCCAAAGAAGAATTCACAAAATTGTAAGAAGTTTGTGTGCTTATTCTTGGTTCATAAAAAGCTCTCCATGTATTTACAAGACTGTGACCAAATGCACCTCTAAAGAAAGCATTAATATTCCATCCCTTGTAGTCAATACTATTGACCCACCCTAATTCAAAATCAGGAATACCTTGTCCTAAAACTTGGAAATCACCATTGGGATCGTCCCATTTGTCTGCTCCTGTTATAGTTTCCCCATCACCATTTAAGTCCACCATAATGGGTTCTCCGTTTTCGGAAACTTGACCAGAAAAGACTGGTCCCCATATTTGTCCCAGTTCTTGTCCTTTTTTAATTAAAAGCATTCTTGTGTCATTTTGACCAGGTGCGCCTAACACACCATCTATAGCTTGTTCTTGTACGTAATCTGTCAATATGGTTTTGTATGTTGAAAATCTTATCCCGGTATTGTATGAAAAATCTGATTTTTTGAATAAATCATAATCAACAGATAACTCTATACCTTTTGTATTTAATGAACCAGCATTCTCCCATCTATTGTCAGCACCAAATACTGCGACGTCCTTTATGACATTTAAAATGAAATCATTTACATTTCTATTATATAAATCTAAGCTTGCGCCTAATCTACCCGATTTAAAGTCAATACCCAAATTGGTTTCTCTTTTTTCTTCCCAACCTAAATCCGGATTTCCAGCTCTAAGCAATCTAGTAGATACACTTCCGTCAGGACCGTTTTCAATCGCTCTTATTTCCTGTGATAGTCCGTCTAAAGGCGGCAAAGCACCAGTTACACCATAACCTAATCTTACTTTAAATAAATCAACATTGTTGATTTTAGCATATTTATTTACATCTACCCCTAAACCTAAAGCAGGAAATAATCCCCATTGATTTTCTGGTCCAAATCTAGTTGAGCCTTCTCTTCTTAATGAAGCATTTACAAAAATAGCATCATCAAAGGTATAGTTTGCTCTACCAAAAAAAGCAATAATTCTTTGGTCTGGAGATGCTGCTGATCCTGCTCCTACGAATCCAGCATTTTGCAAATCTTGAGATACTCCAATATTATTTGACCAATCTCTTTGATTGTCTGGAAAATCACCAATACTAAAATTATGACTACTAAAATTGGTTTGTTGGAAAGAATAACCTCCGACAATATTAAGATTTGACTTACCCATTTCGACGACGTAACTTAAAAACCCTTCGTAAAGTTGGAAATTGACATCTTGATTGTAGAAGTTTGCTAAACCTTTTCTTATAGGACTTGTAGCATTACCTCTGAAATAAGCTGTGGTAGGATAATATTGCCTTGAAGCAAATGTATTATTTTGATTGGCTACCCTAAACGTCGCAGAAAGATTGTCTAGAATGTTATATTTAAAATCTGCACCAAAATTAAATTCTTTGGATTTCCCTCTATTATAACTTTGATTGACGATTGAAGCAGGATTAAAGCTATCAAATAATCCTAGAGTTTCAAAATATCCTCCAAATTGGTCACCATTGAAAGGGAATGGTGAATCTTGGCCTAACACGGGTGCAGTAGGGTTATACAATATTGCATATCTGAAGGCTTCGTTGAAAGAAAAATCTTGGTTTTTATTGGTAAATGATGAATTGAAATCAATAGTCAATTTGTCATTTAATGCTTTGGTATTTAAATTGATTCTAGTATTGAATTGGTCAAAACCAGAGGTTTTTAAGATACCATCAACATTTCTCAAGTTGGCCGATACACGATAAGTTGTATTGCCAGCTCCACCTTCAGCCGATAAATTGTGTACTCTATTGAGTCCGGTTTGTGTTATTTCTCTTAACCAATCAGTATTATTTCCTAAGTCCGATCCTCCAGCAGCTCTAAATTCTGCTGCATTTAAAATAGGTACTGATCTAAGAATGCTTTGTGCTCCTACTTGACCACTGTATGCTATATTAAGACCACCGCCTTTTTTTGAACCTTTTCTTGTTGTTATAATGATTACACCTGCTGAACCCCTTGTACCATAAATTGCCGCCGCTGAACCATCTTTCAAAACATCCAT
Source organism: uncultured Aureispira sp. (assembly GCA_964490495.1). Taxonomy (GTDB): domain Bacteria; phylum Bacteroidota; class Bacteroidia; order Chitinophagales; family Saprospiraceae; genus OLB9. Next base: position 8,299 of record CAZBCV010000033.1, read on the forward strand.
GGTCTCAATATCTGCGGGATCTATATTACTTAAAGACGCGCCAATGATACCATCTATTACAATAAGTGGTTCAGCATTGGCCCCAACTGTAGAGATGCCTCTCATTCTGATAACTGATGGTTGATTAGGGTCTCCACCTCTGTTGTAAGTTTGTAAACCAGCTACTTTACCTTGAAGTAATTGGGCCGCATCAGCTATTGGACCTTTGTTAAAATCTTCACGCCCAACGCTAACCACTGCGGAAGTGATTTCTTTTGTTTTTTGTGAGCCATATCCCACCACCACAACTTCTTCTAATAGTTTTCCAGCGGCCAAGGTCACATCATAAGTCACTGCATCACCAATAGTGATTTCTTTTCCTTCGTATCCTGAATACGAAAATACTAGTACATCACCCTCTTTAGCACGAAGAGAGTAATTGCCATCAAAGTCAGTAATTGTACCTGTGACTGTACCTTTAATTAAAATATTAGCGCCAATGAGCACCTCTCCACTCGCTGCATCTGTTACTACCCCTGATATCGTTTTTTGCGATATACTCGACGAAGCCATTAATACAACTAATAGAGCAGAAAAACACATCTTTGTTAAAATCTGTCTCATGAATTTAAAATTTGATTTAATTGTTAATAAATAAATTTGGTATAAAAAATATTTGCTTTAAAGATTGAATTCTATTTTTAATGCAAAATTTACCGCAATGTTAATTAAATGTATCTAAAGTGTTAAATAAAATTTAACGAAATGGTTTGTGCAATCGTTTGTTGTTGAAAAAATTTACAATTTTATCTTCTCAATTACAAAATTGAAAGAAGTTTTGTCTAATGTATTAGTTTTTTACTACCTTTACCCTTTTAATCATTATTAATATGTGTTTATTTAAAAAAATCATTTTCATTTCAGGAATAGTAATAATGGGCTGTAATGGAGAAAAATCAATTACTATTTCAGAAAATTTTTATACAAATGAGTATCATCAAGCACTCAAAAAAGTAACAGATATAATAGTTCATGACATCTTTTCGCCTCCAGTGGCCTCAAGGATTTATGCTTACGTAACAATTGCTGGTTTTGAAACTGCAAGAATTGGTGAAAATACGTTATCTTCATTGAGTTCAAAAATTAAACATTTTGAAGCTTTAGAAATTCCCCAAGAATTTAAATATGCCGATGAAAATATAGCTTCAGTTTTTGCTTGTTTATTGACTGCAAAACATTTTATTTTCTCCGAAGATAGTATTCAGTATTATGTTGAAGATTTAAAAATTAAATTAAAAAATTTGGGATTTTCTAATAAGGCAATAGGAGATTCTGAAAAATTAGCAATAAATATAAGTAGTCAAATCATTGAATGGTCAAAAGGTGATCTCTATCTGCAAACAAGATCTTTCCCTAAGTTTTCGGTGACTCAAGAACTTTATCGTTGGAGACCTACTCCTCCTGGTTACATGGATGCAGTCGAGCCTTCATGGAATAAATTAAGACCTATGCTTTTAGATTCTGCATCTATTTTTAAACCAGACCCTCCCACACTTTTTGAAATTAATAACAAAAACTCAGATTTTTATAATGAAGTTATGGAAGTGTATGAAACTACAAAAAATATGACCGAAGAACAAATAGAAATTGCAAGCTTTTGGGACTGCAATCCTTTTGCTTTGCAGGTAACAGGCCACGTTTTGCATGCCGTCAAAAAAATATCCCCTGGAGGTCATTGGGTCAACATCACTGCTTTAGCTGCGAAAAAATCAAAGTTTGACTTATTAAGTACTTCTCAAGCTTATGCTTTAGTGTCTATTGGTCTTTACGATGCTTTTATTTCATGTTGGGATGAAAAATACCGTTCTAATCTTGTTAGACCAGAAAGCGTAATAAATGAATTCATTGATGCTGAATGGATACCCCTTCTTCAAACACCCCCATTTCCTGAATATACTAGTGGACATAGTGTTGCCTCATCAGCCGCCTCAATTATACTTACTGAGATATTTGGTGATAATTTCGCTTTCGATGACAATACTGAAGTCGAGTTTGGACTGCCTATTCGTTCATTTATATCATTTAAACATGCAGCAGAGGAAGCTTCAATTTCCAGACTCTTTGGAGGAATTCATTACAGGCCTGCCATCGAGAATGGCATAATTCAAGGAAAGAATGTTGGTCAGTTAGTGGTGGATAGATTAATTAAGGATTTGAAATAGTGCTTTTTTAAGCATATGGTCAATTTAGCTTTGCTAAATGTTAGTTAAATTTGTTTATAATAATTTATACTTTTAATCCCACCTGTAGGTGGTTAGATCTGATTGTAGCATAGTAGATAAGGTAAAGCTTTTATTAATGACGGCTAGTTACTATTTGTCAGGCAATACTAAATGGCAGTCTGTTTCACTTTTAAACCTTTTAGCTTCAAAAAGGAATAAACTACGTTATTTTTCAAAACACATTTAATTATTTCCTTTACCTAAAACACCGAATGCAAATTCACCAAATGTGTATTAATCTTATAATTTTTTATTTCCATTGTAGTTTTATTTTTTCTCTCAAGTAGGTGAGTGGCAGCTGTTTTTCCAATTTCGTAGCCTGAGTGCAACATATGAGTGATTTGAGGATAGACGAAGTGAGGAATCTTTCCGTCGCTAATGGTCACGATGCTGACCTTACCAGGGTACAAGTCTCGACTGCGGAGATATGAAAATATGGACATCATAATTTCATCTGTCATACAAAAGACTGCGTCATAATGAAAGAATGACCTTTGAAGTAAGGCTTGAGGCAAAGTTTTTCCCATGAAGACGATTTGACTTTCGTCGAAGTTTTTGCCCATTTCTTTGTGTGCTTTTTCAAACCCTGCTACTCTTAGTTTTGTTATATTGAGGTTAGGGTTTCCAAATAGACCTAATATGTGGTTATTATTTTTTTGCAAGAGTACTTTTGTCGCCTCATAAGCTGTTTTTTCATCATCGATGGTCACTGTCGAAAATTGCTTCGAATGTATCACTTTATCTATTAGTACAACGGGGATTTCTGTCTCATACAGTGGAGAAAAATGGTCCAAATTATCTGTTTCATCTGATAATACCACAAAAACTCCATCCACTACCCAACTCAAACAATGGTTGACATACTCGGCTTCTTTATCTTTGCTATTATGACTATAAAACGTGATGAGGCTGATACCGTTGGTTTCCAATACGTCACTGATACCTCTCAAAAGGTCTGGTGTGAAAAACATATTGTACTCAGGAAGAATGATGGCTACTTGGTCGGAAGATTTATTTCTAAAATATTTTGCATGAAGATTAGGGACATAATTGAACTCTTTTGCAGTTTCTTGCACCCGTCTTTTTGTCTCATCGCTTATGTCAGGATGATTAGACAAGGCTCTGGACACTGTCGAAATGTTTAATGACAACATTTTGGCTAAATCTTTGATGGTGATACGTTTCATACGTTACTTTTTTATTGCTAAAATCTATTAATATCTAATTTTTTCAAGTGCAAATGTAGTTATTTTTTCCACAACAAACCATTGCACAAACGTTTTATATTTTGTGTTTACCCTTTGCATATCCATTTATTAGTTTTTCATGGATGTGTACATTTGTGTATTTCTTGCTTATTTTTATTTAATGTCTCCATATTTTGAGAATAATATTTTGCCTATTGTTTTTTATACAATATTTAAATAGTTTTTTTGTGAATCAAATAAAAGTTTCGGGTGTAAAGTATATTCATTGTGTAATTTAAAATAAAATTTTGAGTTTTCAATTTCATTATTAACTTTGCTTAGTTTTAACCAAAATATTTCAACACCCCATTCATATGAGAGCAATAATTTTTATCTTATTTTTATTACCACAATATAGTTGGTCGCAAGATACTTGGACCATTCAAGCCCAAAATATTGACCCCAATAATTATTATGGAATCACCGTAGCCAATGGGATGGTGGGATTAGTTTCGTCGGTACGTCCCTTAGAAGTTCAGGATGTCATTCTCAACGGAGCTTATGATTACTACCAACGCGGCAGAGTATCTAATATACTCAAAGTTTTTAATCATATGAATATGTGGATAGAAGTCGATGGTGCGAGATTGAACGATAAAAATATCAAGGACTTCACTCAGTCTTTAAATATGAAAAATGCCATTTTTACCACGGGTTTTTCCCATCATGACAAAGTAAAAGTCACTTCTGAAATGCTATCACTGAGGCATCTACCTTATTCGACCATGCACATTATCACTATCGAAGCACTGAAGGATGTCAATATCATAGCGGCCTCCGTCATAGAGTCACCCAACCATCTCAGCGATGTGCGCAATTACTTTTCTGAAATAGACAGACCACATGTACAAATTCCATTGCTCACTTCTGTGGCTTTGAGCCCAAGTGGCCACCTTAAGGTCGCTGCGAGCAATAGTTTTTTATTTGCTGAAGCCCATGGTCAAACGCCCTATCTCATCCATGAAGATTGGGACTACAATATGCATTTAGCTAAGTTTAAACGCAAGATGAAAAAGGGGGAAAAATATCGTTTTGCAGTGGTGGGTAGCGTAGTAGGGTCTAATGAGTACATTGATCCTCACAATGAAGCTGAGCGCTTGACAGTTTTTGCGTCATTAGAAGGAATTGATAGACTTTTACAAAAACATAAAGCAGCGTGGAATGAACTGTGGCAAGGAGACATCATAGTGGAAGGTGATGATGAGGCGCAAAGAGCTATTCGTTCAGCTTTGTATCATCTCTATTCCTTTGTTCGTTCTGGTTCGGGCTACAGTATGTCTCCAATGGGGCTATCGGGTTTGGGATACAATGGACATGTCTTTTGGGACACAGAAATGTGGATGTACCCGCCATTGTTATTGATGCATGCCGATATTGCTTCATCCATAGTAGATTATCGCATAGATAGGCTACCGGCGGCTCGACGCAATGCTTATTCGCACGGATATAAAGGAGCTATGTTTCCTTGGGAATCTGCCGATGATGGCACCGAAGACACACCCGTGTGGGCCATTACTGGACCATTTGAGCACCACATCAGCGGATGCGTTTCATGGTCGGCATGGAAGTATTATCAGGTGACTCAAGACAAGGATTGGCTGAGAGAAAAGGGGTATCCTTTGATAAAGGACGTTGCCGACTTTTGGGTGTCGAGGGTAGAGATAGATGATCAAGGGCGCTATCATATCAATAATGTAGTTGCGGCCAATGAGTGGGAAGAAAATATAGACAATGATGCTTTTACAAATGGTATTGCTATTTTATCTTTGAGATATGCACATCAAGCGGCACAACTATTAGGTAAAAAGGCTGACCCAATGTGGCTACAAGTGGCGGATAATATTGTTATCGAAAAATTTCCTAATGGTGTCACGAGAGAGAATAGGACTTTTGAGCGGCGCGAGATAAAGCAAGCTGATGTCAATTTATTAAGTTTTCCATTAGATCTTATTCGGGACCCTGAACAGATGAAAAAAGATCTTGAGTTTTATGAACCTCTGATGTCACCTACGGGGCCTGCCATGGGTTTTTCTGTATTGGCAGCTATTTATGCCCGATTAGGGAGGCACGAATCATTGTATGATAAATTTTTGGCATCTTACAAAAACAATGAGCTGCCGCCCTTTGGTGTATTGGCAGAGACGGCCGGGGGTACCAATCCCTATTTTGCTACGGGTGCTGGAGGAATGCTGCAGCTGGTGTTGATGGGTATAGGAGGCTTAGAAATCACAGATGAAGGTGTCACTCAGGTAGCTACTCCAGTATTGCCAAGACAGTGGAAGTCATTGGAAATAAAAGGTATCGGACCAGAGAGAAGAAGCTTTAAAATCACCCCCCAAAAGTAAGACGTTATGTTGCGTGCCATAGTCTATTTATTGTATTTTATATTTGCTATATTGCTCAATAGTGTGGGTATTCTCATTCAAAAATCTATCAACGTTTATGGAGTCACACACTCCCAAGCGGGAAACTTGGAGGGATTTAAGGATTTAAGTATTGCAATAGTCTCATTTATTGCAGGTATTTATTTACCCAAATTGGGGTATAAAAAGGGACTTCTGACGGGCCTAATCTTTGTTCTATTAGGGTGTATCACTATGTATTTTGCCAATTCTTTTTGGGCTGTTAAGGTGATGTTTGCTTGTACGGGATTTGCATTTGCATTGGTCAAAGTGGCCATCTATGCTCTTATCAGCTCTTCTAGCGACAACAAAGAGGTACTCAATAAATTTCTTTCCACAGTAGAAAGTGTATTTATGGTAGGAGTAGCCACTGCTTATCTTATATTTCCATTGTTTTATTCGGACACAAACCCTGATCAATGGCTGCATATATATCTATTATTATCGGTGTTAATACTCATAGCCATAGCCTTAGTGGCCAAAAAGGATTTTAAGCCCTACGAGCTTTTTAGTCATGACGCTTCCTATTCAGGACTCAAAGATCAGTTGAGTATCTTGCGCCAACCAGTAATATTTATTTTTGCTATATGTGCATTTCTTTATGTAATGACTGAGCAAGGTATTATGAGTTGGTTGCCCACATTTAATGAACAAGTTCTCCAATTGCCTGAAAAATTGAGTGTCAACATGGCTGTTATCTTAGCTTTATCTATTGCTTTGGGAAGATATATAGCTGGCAACATTGGTGAAAGAATCCAATGGATATGGATACTACAAGCCTGTCTTGGTGTTGCTTTTTTGATGATAATCTTCTTACTACCCAAAACAGAAGACCTACCTGTACTCAATATTCAGTCCTTTGGGGATATACCATGGATAGCTTTTGTTTTTCCTATGATAGGCCTTTTTTTAGCGCCTATTTATCCATTGATGAATGCGGCCATACTCTCCATTACCGACAAGGATAAGTTTACTCAGATGGCGGGTATTCTCACGTTTTTTTCAGCTATAGGAGGTACTTTGGGTTCTAAAATCACAGGCGTATTGTTTGAAAAACTGGACGGAGGCCAAGCGTTTTATTTTGCTCTTATCCCTTTAGCATTATTGGCAATATCATTATTTATCTTGCATAAAAAGACGTCCCATGCGCGATAAATTGATATTTCCTGCCAAAGATATGCCCCAACTCTTTCATGCTGTTCAGATGAGTGGTATATTTTCTGACTCTAAGACATTTGCAGATGCAGAGAGTATAATCGAACCCCAAGTAATGGAGAATCTTTTTTTGGCTAAAAATGGAGAAAAGGGTTTTGATTTAAAAGGTTTTGTGGAACAATATTTCACATTTAGAAAAAAGGGTCATGGACACAATATATTATCATCAAAGGATGTAATGGATCATATCAAGGGCCTTTGGCAGCAACTCAAAAGAGAGGATTTGTCAAATGAAAATTTTACAACAAAAATAAGTTTACCCTACCCTTATGTAGTGCCTGGAGGCCGATTTGATGAAATTTATTATTGGGACAGTTACTTTACCATGGTGGGATTGATAGCTTGTGGTGAGCTTACTTTAGCCCATGATATGTATCGAAATTTTGCATGGATGATAGAGCGTTTAGGCCATATACCCAATGGCAATAGATCGTATTTTTTGTCACGTTCGCAACCCCCGTTTTTTTCGCTCATGACTACGCTTATGTTGGATCATGGCTTAATAAAAATGGATAAAAATTTATTAGTATTATTGACTAAAGAGTACAATTACTGGAAAGCCAAAACAGTCGATTTTGTTTATGAAGGGGACAAAATGATACATATGTTTCGCTATTGGGATAGCTCATTGACACCTCGTGAAGAATCGTATAGTGAGGACATTGAAATGTATGATCGGACAAAAACGGACGATTCTTATCTGCACCTTAGAGCTGCGTGCGAATCTGGTTGGGACTTTAGCAGCCGGTGGTGCGAGAATGAATTGGTATTGGATACAATACGAACAGCCGATATTTTACCCATTGACCTCAATTGTTTAATGATTTATATGGAATTACTTTTGGCTCGGGTTTGCAGTGAAATGGGCCATGAAAAGGAAGCAGAAAAATATCTACAATGGGCGAAAACACACGAATATGTCATACAAACACATTTTTACGATGAAAATAAAGGTTATTTTTATGATTGGGATATCAATGGCCTAAGGACTGAACATCATACGTTAGCAGGCATGTTTCCACTTTTTTTTAATATTGCTACAAAAGCCCAAGCGCTATGTAGTGCAAGTAATATTGAAAAAATGTTCCTTAAGCCTGGAGGTGTAGTCACTACCGATGTGACTTCTGGTCAGCAGTGGGATGCACCTAATGGTTGGGCTCCTTTACAATATATTACAGTCATGGGCTTAATAAATTATGGCAATGACACAATGGCTAATGAAATCATGAAAAGGTGGTGCCAAATAGTAGAAAATGAATTTGTAACTTCTGGCAAATTGATGGAAAAATACAATGTGGTGACCCCCGATGTGAAAGGTGGAGGAGGTGAATATCCTAATCAAGATGGTTTTGGATGGACCAATGCCGTTTATGTTATTTTTAAAAACAAACTAAAAAAATTGGAAGATAAAGTATGAGTCAAATGAGAAAATGGTGGAAAGAATCGATTATTTATCAAATCTATCCCAGGAGTTTTTATGATTCTAATGGAGATGGTATAGGGGATTTGGAAGGTATTATTCAGAAGTTGGACCATCTATCTTTTTTAGGGGTAGATATAGTCTGGATATCCCCATTTTTTGATTCACCCAATGATGATAATGGCTATGATGTCCGTGATTATTATGCCATCGGGAAAGAGTTTGGAGATATGTCCACTTTCGATAAATTGCTGGCAGAAATGCATAGAAGAGGAATCAAACTCATGGTGGATTTAGTACTTAATCACACCTCCGATGAACACGAGTGGTTTGTAAAGTCTAAGTCTTCAAAAGACAATCCTTACAGAGATTATTATTATTGGCAGAAGGGCGATAATGGAGAACCGCCCACCAACTGGCCTTCTTTTTTTGCAGGAAATGTGTGGGAATATGAAGAAAATTCAGAAGAATACTATCTTCACATTTTTTCTAAAAAACAGCCAGATCTAAATTGGGAAAACCCTAAAGTTCGCCAGGAAATGACCAAAATAGTCAATTATTGGATAGACAAAGGTGTAGATGGATTTAGGCTGGATGTCATTCCTCTTATTTCAAAAAGATTGCCTTTCAAAAGTACTCATTTACCTCGATTTAATGATATAGTCCAAGAAGTGTATAGCAATGGGCCCAAAGTACATGATTATATCAAAGAGATGGTTCAAAAAGCTTTTGCACGTAAAGATGTAGTGACTGTAGGCGAAGGCCCTGGCATTACTTCCGAAACAGGGCCACTCTATGTCAATGAAGAACGTGGAGAGCTCAATATGATTTTTCATTTGGATCACATGTTTTTAGGGTATGGACTGGAAGGACGTTTCGATCCCATTCCCTATGGACTGTTAGATATCAAACGCATCGTGCGACAGTGGGATGAAGCCATGGGCGACAAAGGATGGATTAGTATATTTATGGACAACCATGATTTTCCACGTATGGTTTCAAGATTTGGAAATGATAAACAATATCGAGTGGAAAGTGCCAAATTATTGGCTGTAATGATTCTAACTTTGCGGGGTACACCCTGTATTTATCAAGGTTCGGAAATAGCTATGGCTAATGTGATTTATAATAAAATTGAGGATTTTGATGATGTAGAAACTCATAACTTTTATAAACAAATGAAATCTAAAGGACTTAATGAAAATACATTTATAGATCTGGCAAATAAGTATGGACGAGACAATGCACGCACACCCATGCAATGGAATAGTACAGCACAAGGAGGGTTTACAACAGGCCAGCCGTGGATAAAAGTTAATCCAGACCATCAGCAGTGGAATGTAGAGCAAGCCCATAATGATCCCAATTCTGTCTTACATTTTTATCGTAGAATTATTCATTTTAGGAAAAAACATCCTATATTGACCTATGGTACATTTAAGGATTTATTGCCCGACGATCCCAATTTATTTGTATATCAAAGAGAATTTGAGGGTGAAAAATGGATTATAGCGCTCAATTTTTCTGACCAACAAAGGGTGATAGATGGCATCACGACCGATGCTAAAATACTCATGGACAATTATGATTCTTCAGTTTTTGAAGGTCACATCAAGCCATGGCAAGCTTATATTTTAAAATCAAATTAACAACAAATCAAAATCAAAACAAAATGGAGTTTAATTTAAGTACTTTGGATGCAGGGATAGTGATTGCCTATCTTATTTTTGTAGTAATATTGGGGTTTTATTTCAGTAAAAAACATGAGGGCGCAGAAGATTACTTTTTAGCAGGTCGAAATCTGACTTGGCCCATCATAGGTTTTTCGCTCTTTGCCTCCAATATGTCGAGCAATAGCCTCGTGGGAATGGCTGGTGCGGGATTTAAGGATGGGTTTTCAGTGTATAATTATGAATGGATGGCAGTGTTGATTCTCATTATTTTCTCAATATTCTTCTTGCCGTTTTACCTCAAAAACAAGATATTTACCATACCTGAATATTTAGAACGACGGTTTTCTTACGCCGTAAGAGCTTATGCGTCAGGTATAGCTATCATCCTCAACGTATTAGTAGATATTTCTGCTACATTGTATGCTGGAGGTATCGTCATTCAATTGATATTTCCGCAATTTGAGTTGATTCAAATTATTGCAGTATTGGCTGTAGTAGCAGGAGTTTATACTATTTCAGGTGGGTTGAGTGCAGTCATGTACACGGATGCTGCTCAGGCCATCATCCTCATATTTGGATCTATTATGATAACAATATTTGCCTATAAAGCTTCAGGAGGATGGGAAGCTGTCAATGCTATTACACCAGAAAGTCATTATAATATTCTAAAACCAGCGGACGACCCTGTTCTCCCATGGCCGGCTGTATTTACGGGCGTGTTTTTGATTGGTTTTTATTTTTGGGGTACCAATCAATACATCACACAGCGCACTTTGGCCGCACGCAGTATTCATCACGGTCAGTGGGGATCGATGTTTGCTGGCTTGCTCAAGGTGGGTATCTTATTTGTCATGATATTCCCTGGCGCTTTTGCTCGGGTACTCTATCCAGAACTGGCAGACAATGTAGATATGATTTACCCTACAATGCTTTTTGATTTGTTGCCTACGGGTCTTTTGGGTATCGTGTTGGCAGGTCTGATAGCGGCGATGATGAGCAGTTTAGACTCTGGTTTGAATAGTGTATCCACGCTCTTTACTATGGACTTTTATAATAAGTTTTTTCCTAATAGAGATACCAAACACCTTATGAAAGTAGGTAGATATTGTACCTTTATTGTGATGATATTGGCCATATTGTGGGCACCACAGATTATCAAATTTGATAAGTTGTGGGATTACTTACAGAATACATTAGCTTGGTTTTGTCCTCCAATAGTGGCCTTGTTTGTATCGGGCTTATTTTCAAGAAAAGCCAATAATACTGGAGCGCTCGCAGGTATGGGTGTTGGATTTGTGGTCACTGTGATATTGATACTCAATCAGGCCATGGATTTACAGCTGGCCTTGCCGCACTTTTTATATATGGCTACGTGGCATTTTGTCTTGACTATGGTGGTTATTTTGGGTGTGAGTCACCTTGTGCCCGATACCTCAGGTCGCATCAATCTGGACGAAGTGGTCTGGTCTAAAAATGATTATAGGGAGTCTCAAGCGGTACTCAATACGATGCCATGGTGGCAAAACTATCAGTGGCAAGGTGCTATATTATTGGCTATAGTAGCGGTGATATTGATGGTGTATTGATAAAGGGGTGAAAGGAAGAGAAATTTATACACAGCTTTGCAGACTGAATGGTTTGTAAGGTTGTGTTGTAATCAATACTGCTACAATAATAATGTACTTCAATTTTTATGATATCCTTTAGTGAGTCAATTTTATCATTTTTTATTAATGCTAAAATTTCTTAATCTTTTCTATATCGAGGGTTATAACTAAATTCGTAGGCATCAGATAGACCAGAACCATAAGTTTTGTAAGCATTTAGCGCTTTCTTTTCCAGAAGTATAGCTTCTCCTCTAGATATATTGGGCATTTCTCCTGCTCCCTAGAAGTAGTTAAATATATGTTTTTTCTACTTAAGTTGATGATAATACTTATATCTACTGTATCACCTTTGCCAAAGGGTAAAGATTATCTGTTAATAAAATATTTATTTTTTTTTATTTATTGTAAATAATTAAGTTTCTGTAATATTCTACTTCTGCAATAGTATCACAAAAACTTGACAATCCTAAATATTTTTCATTATCATCCATTGGCCATTGATTATTCCATTTAATCAGCAATATGCATTAGAAAATCTATTCCGAAGCTAAACTGCTGCAAATCAGAAGCTTCGCCTATTTATCTTCTGTAT